>NZ_JAPSKN010000110.1 GCF_031181705.1 Streptomyces sp. | reverse complement strand
CCTGTACCCGGATCTTCGCCTCGTCCGCCGGATCGTCGCGAACGGCGGCCTCGGAGATCCGATGCCCCGTCACCCGCGTCCCGCCGGCCCTCGGCGCTTCGCGCCGTTCCGCCGTGCCCATCACCGTGTCACTCCCCACCGCCAGCAGACCGCTCGCTCGTTTCCGAAGACCCGTGCTCCCCAGTGGCTGCCCGGCTTGCGCTGTTTTACGCCGCCCGGGTGCAGGATGCGGCTCCTGTTGCCGATTCCGCCCCGTTTCCCGTAGTGAAGTACGAACGACGCGTCACGAAGATTCCCGGGGAACGAAAAAATTCGGCCAACCGCCTTGGTCGGCCACGATGAAGACCCGGCGCTGTCACCATCGGTTTCGGGGAGACAACTCCCGCAATGCCCGGACAACTCGGCATGCCTCGTCGCTGGCGCGGAAGTTCGGCCTCAGGCCCGGTCTTCGAGTTCCCTGTGCGTCGGTAGTAGGCTCGCGCCGTTTGTTGACGCACACGTGTACCCCCGGTAGTCCCGGGGGGCCGAGCTGGGGGAGGCCATGCGCTTTCGCGGGAAGTCCATCCGCCGGAAGATCGTGGCGCTGCTTCTCGTGCCGCTGGTTTCCCTGACCGCGATCTGGTCCTTCGCCACCGTGCTCACGGGGCGTGAGGCGGCCGACCTGTTCAAC
Organism: Streptomyces sp.; assembly: GCF_031181705.1. Taxonomy (GTDB): domain Bacteria; phylum Actinomycetota; class Actinomycetes; order Streptomycetales; family Streptomycetaceae; genus Streptomyces. The sequence continues at coordinate 18,737 of NZ_JAPSKN010000110.1, read as the reverse complement.
GTGTCGACCGTCGTGGAGAAGATCGGCTACCCGATCGAGGACACCGTCCGCGTCCTCCAGGAGGAACGCCGCCAGACCCTGGTCTACCTCGCCGACCCCCGCGCCTCCGACGGTCTCGCCGCGCTCCGGCGCAGCCGCACCGCCACCGACGAGGCCGTGGGCGGCATCCGCCGCAACGCCAGGAACCCGGACGTGCGCGACGCGATGGGCGAGGCCACCGACGAGCGGCTGACCGCCGTCCTGGACGCCTTCGAGGGCATCGAGTCGCTGCGCCGCAGCGTCGAGGACGGCACCGTCAACCGCTCCCAGGCCCTCGACCTCTACAACCGGCTCGTCGACCCGTGCTACGTGCTCCTCGCCAACCTGCACGTGGTCGACAACGTCGAACTCGACAAGCAGTACCGCGCGCTGGTCAACCTCGCCCGCGCCCGTGAACTGCTCTCCCGCGAGGACGCCCTCCTCGGCTCCGCCCTGATCGTCGGCCGGATCACCCATTCCGAAGAGCGCGACATCTCCGACCTCGTGGCCCAGCGCACGCTGATGTACGACGTCAACCTGCAACTGCTGCCCGTCGCCGAGCGCGACCGCTACCAGACCTTCTGGAAGAACGCCTCCTCCGCACCGCTGCGCGTGGCCGAGGAAGCGGCCCTCGACTCGGGGGCCGGGACGCCCCGCGGCGTCACCGCCAAGAGCTGGGACAGCGCCGCCGGCAACGTGCTCGACGAACTCGGCACCCTCAACGACCAGGCCAACGACCGCTACCAGGACCGCGTCCACCCCGTGGCCGTGGGCGTCATCGCCAAGGCCGTCATCGCCGGCGCCCTCGGCCTGATCGCCCTGCTGCTCTCCCTCTTCCTGTCCGTGCGCGTCGGCCGCACCCTCATCCGGGACCTGAGGCAACTGCGCCTGGAGGCACACGAGGCGTCCGGGGTGCGGCTGCCCAGCGTGATGCGCCGCCTGTCCGCGGGCGAGCAGGTCGATGTCGAGACCGAGGTGCCGCGCCTGGAGTACGACAAGAACGAGATGGGCGAGGTCGGCCAGGCCCTCAACACCCTGCAGCGCGCCGCCGTCGAAGCCGCCGTCAAACAGGCCGAACTGCGCGCCGGCGTCTCCGAGGTCTTCGTCAACCTCGCGCGGCGCAGCCAGGTCCTGCTGCACAAGCAGCTCACCCTGCTCGACGCCATGGAGCGCAGGACCGAGGACACCGAGGAACTCGCCGACCTGTTCCGCCTCGACCACCTGACCACCCGCATGCGCCGGCACGCCGAAGGCCTCGTGATCCTCTCCGGCGCCGCGCCCTCCCGCCAGTGGCGCAAGCCCGTCCAGCTCATGGACGTGGTCCGCGCCGCCGTCGCCGAGGTCGAGGACTACGAGCGCATCGAGGTCCGCCGCCTTCCGCGGATCGCCGTGACCGGCCCGGCCGTCGCCGACCTCACGCACCTCGTGGCCGAACTGCTGGAGAACGCCACGGTCTTCTCCCCGCCGCACACCGCCGTCCAGGTCCTGGGCGAGCGCGTCGCCAACGGCTTCACCCTGGAGATCCACGACCGCGGTCTGGGCATGGCGGCCGAGGCGCTGCTCGACGCCAACCTCCGGCTCGCCGAGACGCCGGAGTTCGAACTGTCCGACACCGACCGGCTCGGCCTGTTCGTGGTCAGCCGTCTCGCCCAGCGGCAGAACGTCCGGGTCTCCCTGCAGCCCTCCCCGTACGGCGGCACGACCGCCGTCGTCTTCATCCCGGACGCCCTGCTCACGGACGACGTGCCCGACACGAACGGCATCGGCTTCCGGCTCGACCGCCCCCAGCTGACGGCACACGACACCGGGTCGCAGGAGGGCCGCCGCACCGCCCTGTCCAAGGCGCCCGCAGCACGTCCCGGCCTGCCCGCCTCGCTGCTGGACGGACCGGTCGAGCTGGAGGCCCCCGTCGACCTGGACGCCATCGACGACTTCCCGGACGCCATCGAGGGCGAGGACAGCGAACACGGCGGCCTCTTCCGCCCTCGTCACTCCCTCACCCGCGCCCAGGACGAGACCGCCGGCCGCCGCACCGACGCGCACCAGCAGGCCGCCGACGCCCCCGGCGCACGGGAGCGCGCCGACGCCGGGGACGGGCTGAGCGCCCCGGTCCCGCTGCCCCGCCGCCACACCCCCAAGCTGGTCAGCTCGCACGGCCGCCCGGTCACCGAGTACCGCCCCCGGCGGGGCAGGGCCGACGAGGAGAGCGCGGACACCGGCCGAGCCGAAACCGGGCCCACGGCCGCGCTTCCGGCGCGCCGCCGCGGCGAGGACGCCGCCGGTGGCCGTCCCACGGACCGGACCGGGCCGGAGGAGCCCGCGTCCGCGCTCCCCGGCCGGCGCCGCACCGAGGGTTCCCCGGCCGGCAGCCGTCACGAGGAGACCCAGCCGGGCACGCCCCCGCCGCTCCCGGCCCGCCGCCGCGGGACCGAGTCCGCCGCCCGGGGCATCGGTGCGGCCGGCCGGGACGAGGACCGCGGGCAGTCGCCGGGCTCGTCCGGCGGCGCCTTCGGCGATCCCGCGGAGTCGTCCGCCCTGTCCCGCAGGACCCGCCGCGCGGAGACCGCCTCCCGTGGCCCCGACGGCCCCGACGGACCCGACCGCCACGTCGGCGGTCCGCCGGAGAACACCGGCGGACCCGCGCGCCGCGCAGCGGGCTCCGGCGCCCTGCCCAGCGCGTCCGGCACCCCGTCGCAGGCCGCCGGACGCGGCACCGCGCGGCCGGGCGACGGCGCCGCACGGCGGGGCGACGGAACCGCGCGGCCGGGAGGCGGGGGCGGCGCACGGCCGGGAGGCACCGCACGGCCGGGCGAGGAGGGCGCCGGCACCGCGCCGCTGCCCCGGCGTGTCCGGCAGGCCAATCTGGCCCCCCAGCTCAAGCGGGGAACCGATCCGCGCACCGAGGACCGGACCGAGCCCGCCGAGCGGGACGCCGAGGAAGTACGCAGCCGCATGGCTTCGCTCCAGCGCGGCTGGCAGCGCGGCCGTAGGGAGAACGCCGCGGGCGATGCCGCCCACAGCGGCACAGCACCACAAGGAACGACAGAGGGGGACGGTCGATGACCGCACCGAAGGCGACCGACCACACCGCGAACAGCAAGGGGGAGCTGAACTGGCTCCTCGACGACCTGGTGGACCGCGTCGCGAGCATCCGCAAGGCCCTCGTGCTCTCCGGCGACGGCTTGCCGACGGGCGTGTCCAGGGACCTGACCAGAGAGGACAGCGAGCACCTCGCCGCCGTCGCCTCCGGGTTCCACAGTCTCGCCAAGGGCGTGGGGCGCCACTTCGAAGCCGGCAACGTCCGTCAGACGGTCGTCGAACTCGACGACGCCTTCCTGTTCGTGACCGCGGCCGGCGACGGCAGCTGCCTCGCGGTCCTCTCGGACGCCGACTCCGACGTCGGCCAGGTCGCCTACGAGATGACGCTGCTCGTCAAGCGGGTCGGTGTGCATCTGGCCGCCGCTCCGCGCACCGATCTGCCCGCAGGCGGGTAGTGGGATGGCATGAGCGCTGACGGTCAGGGAAGAAGTCACTGGTTCGACGACGAGGCCGGGCCGGTCGTCCGTCCGTACGCCATGACGCGCGGCCGCACCAGCAGCCAGGGCCAGCACCGCCTGGACCTGATCGCGGTCGTGGTCGCCGAACCGCACGCGGACGACGCGGAGGCGGACCACATGCTCTCCCCGGAGCACGTGCACATCGTCGAACTGTGCCGTGCGGACCCGCAGTCGGTCGCGGAACTCGCAGCGGAACTCGATCTGCCGATCGGGGTGGTACGGGTCCTCGTCGGAGATCTCGTGGACGCCGAGTTCGTCCGCGTGAACCGGCCCGTGCCCCCTGCCGAGCTGCCGGACGAGAGTATTCTGCGCGACGTCATCAACGGCCTCCGGGCGCTGTGATCAGCGTGAAGGCGGGGTTCTGACGTGACTGGCCGGCAGCTCCGGACCGATCGAGGCGGCACCTTCACCGGCGTCGTCGCGCGGCGCCCGGACGGCCGGCCCCTCCCGCACGAGCCCTCACCGGACCTTCCGGCACGCTGCGCCCGCGGCGGTCCGGGACGTCCGCACACGCACGGCCGGCCCCCTCGGCCCTACGCGTCATCACAACCCCGGCGGCGGAGGCTACGGACCGCCGTCGCCCGACCCCCATCAAGCAGGAGAGAGACCGATGATCTTCGGGCGTTCTGAGCGCGGCAAGCCTCCGGTCGAGCCCGTCACGCTCAAGATCCTGGTGGCCGGCGGCTTCGGCGTGGGCAAGACCACGCTGGTCGGCGCGGTCAGCGAGATCCGACCGCTGCGCACCGAGGAACTGCTCACCGAGGCCGGGCGCCCGGTCGACGACCTCCGCGGCGTGGAGAGCAAGCACACCACGACCGTGGCCATGGACTTCGGCCGCATCACCCTGCGCGAGGACCTGGTGCTCTACCTCTTCGGCACACCCGGACAGGAACGGTTCTGGTTCATGTGGGACGAGCTCTCCGAGGGCGCGCTCGGAGCCGTCGTGCTGGCCGACACCCGCCGCCTGGAGGACTGCTTCGCCGCCGTCGACTACTTCGAACGGCGCTCGATACCCTTCCTCGTCGGCGTCAACTGCTTCGAGGGAGCCCCGCGTTACCCCGTCGAGGACGTCCGCCAGGCTCTCGACCTCGACGCCGGCGTACCGCTCCTGATGTGTGACGCCCGTGACCGCGAGTCGGTCAAGGAGGCCCTCATCGGCGTCGTGGAGCACGCGATGGCCTACGCGGCCGACCGCCGCCAGACGGTGACCAACTGACGTCCCCGGGCACGCGGGTGCGGCCCGCACCCCCGCCGACAGGGGTCCGGGCCGCGGTACGAGGAGCCGCTCCACGCGCGCGTGGTCAGCTGTCGCCCTCCTCCCAGCCGAAGCTCTTCTCCACGGCCTTGCGCCAGTTGTGGTACTCGCGGTCCCGCACCGACGCCTCCATCGACGGTGTCCACTCGACGTCCTTCTGCCAGTGGGCCTTGAGTTCGTCCAGGTCGTTCCAGACGCCGGTGGCAAGTCCGGCCGCGTAGGCGGCACCCAGACAGGTCGTCTCGGAGACCTTCGGCCGCACCACGGGAACGTCGAGCACGTCCGCCTGGTGCTGCATGAGCAGGTTGTTCTTCGTCATGCCGCCGTCGACCTTCAGGGTGGTGATCCGCACCCCGGAGTCCTGGTACATGGCGTCCACGACCTCGCGCGTCTGCCAGCTCGTCGCCTCCAGCACCGCGCGCGCGAGGTGCGCCTTGGTGACGTACCGGGTGAGGCCGGTGACCACACCGCGCGCGTCGGAGCGCCAGTACGGCGCGAACAGACCCGAGAACGCCGGCACGATGTAGGCGCCGCCGTTGTCCTCCACGCTCGCGGCCAGGGGCTCGATCTCGTCGGCGGTGCGGATGATGCCGAGCTGGTCGCGGAACCACTGCACCAGGGCGCCGGTGATCGCTATCGAACCCTCCAGGCAGTAGACCGGCGCCTCCCCGCCGATCTTGTATCCCATCGTCGTCAGCAGACCGCTCTTGGACGTCACCGGCCGGTCGCCCGTGTTGAGCAGCAGGAAGCTTCCCGTGCCGTAGGTGTTCTTCGCGGTGCCCACGTCGTAGCAGGCCTGACCGAACACGGCGGCCTGCTGGTCGCCCAGCGCCGAGGCCACGGGCACGCCGGAGAGCTGGCCGACGGCGGTGCCGTACACCTCCGCCGAGGACTTGATCTCGGGCAGCATGGCCTCGGGGATGTTCATCGCCGAGCAGATCGACGAGTCCCACTGGAGGGTCTCCAGGTTCATCAGCATGGTGCGCCCGGCGTTGGTCACGTCCGTGACGTGCTGCCCGCCGTCCGTACCGCCGGTGAGGTTCCAGATGAGCCAGGAGTCCATCGTGCCGAAGGCGATCTCACCGCGTTCGGCCCGCGCGCGCAGATCGGGCACGTTGTCGAGCAGCCAGGCCGCCTTGGGTCCCGAGAAGTACGTGGCCAGCGGCAGCCCCGTCTGCTCGCGGAAACGGTCCTGCCCGTCCGAGCCGCCCAGCTGGTTGCACAGCGACGCCGTCCGTGTGTCCTGCCAGACGATGGCGTTGTGCACCGGTTTGCCCGTCGCGCGGTCCCACAGCAGCGTCGTCTCGCGCTGGTTGGTGATGCCCATCGCGCTCAGCTGGTCGGCCCGCAGACCGGCCTTGGCCAGCGCGCCGGCCACGACCGCCTGCGTCTTGGACCAGATCTCGGTGGCGTCGTGCTCCACCCAGCCCGGCTTGGGAAAGATCTGGCGGTGCTCGCGCTGGTCGACGGCGACGATCGCGCCGTCCTGGTTGAAGACGATGCAGCGGCTCGACGTGGTGCCCTGGTCGATGGCCGCAACGTACTTCTCGGCGTTGTCCGTCATGACTACCCCTCGGGCTCGTTCAGAAGGCTGCGTTGTAGATGACGCCACCCAGCAATCCGCCGATCAACGGTCCGACGACGGGGATCCACGAGTAGCCCCAGTCGGACGTGCCCTTGTTCGGGATCGGCAGGACGGAGTGGATGATGCGCGGTCCGAGGTCACGTGCCGGGTTGATGGCGTAGCCGGTGGGACCACCCAGGGACAGACCGATGCCGACGACCAGGAGCGCGACCAGCAGGATCACGATGCCGGATCCGTAGATGCCTTCCCCCTGACCCGCGATCTGCCCGATGCCGATGCCCTCCACGTGCCGGTTGTTGCCGACCAGGGCCAGCAGGGGCAGCACCAGCGCGATGGTCGCGAGGATCTCGGTGATCAGGTTGGCGACCGGGTTCCGGATCTCGGGGATCGTGGAGAAGATGCCCAGCGTCGGGACCGGTTCGTCGACCGTTCCCTCGGTCGTGCCGCCCTTGCGCGTGTTGGCCTGGAACTGGGCGAAGTAGACCAGGTAGGCCAGCACGGCCCCGAGCATGGCACCGGCCATCTGCCCCAGGATGTACACCCAGACCTTGTCCCACACCCCGGTGTCGACGGCGAGGCCCAACGTGACGGCCGGGTTGAGGTGTCCCCCGGAGAGGGGAGCGGCGGTGTACGCGCCGGCCAGCACCGCGAAACCCCAGCCGAACGCGATCACGATCCATCCGGAGGCCTGCGCCTTCGAGAACCTGAGGGTGACTGCGGCGCACACTCCGGCGCCGAACAGGATCAGGATCGCCGTGCCGATCAACTCGCCGAAGAATATGTCTCCGTTACTCATGGCGGCTCCTAGGCCGTGGCCCGGGACGGTCCGCCCCGGTCCTCACGTGCAGGGTGCGTTTCCCATGGCTGCTTCAGCCGAAGGCAGGGAGGTCCCGCGCCCCGCCCGGCATCCGTGACGAGCCTGCCGTCGCAGCCGACTCGCCTGTGGGGGAAGGGGCCTTGACGCAGGCGCGCCCGCGCGCCGCAGTGCCGGAATACGCCGAGTATGTACGGCGATGTCGACTGACACCGGAAGTGTTCACCGGCACCCCAAAGGCGTCAAGGTCGCCGACCGCAACGGTTGACGGCCATGTGACGGTCGCCGGGCTCCTGCCGGGCCGGGGCCGGTTGCACGGCCGTGGCGGCGCCCGGTGGGTCGTTGTTCAGATCTGGTCGGACCCGCGCGCACCGGTGAGCCGCGCGAGGCCTGGCGGATGGTATCCGGCCTCCACCGGGTGCCCGGCCCGTACCGAACCTCACCGTCGGCGATCGTTCAGCCGTACCCGACACCCGGTTTCCTAGTGTCCAGGATCTACCTGACCTGCCAACTTCTCAACCGGACGATCCGATTCCTGTTGCGGGCCGCGACAGGAGGGCCTGAGCGGGAGGCTCACCGGCCCGCGGGGGCGCGGTCTCGGGGCGGGCGTGGCCGATCGCGGTCTCGGGGGTGGGCGCTTGGACGGGGGCGGTCACGGGGTGGGCCTGGACGAGCGTCGTCACTGGGCCGGCCTGCACACGGGGCGGGCCCGGATGCCGCAGTCGCCGGGCCAGCCCGGCAGGTCAGGCTGGATACGGACCGACTGGCGCCACGGGGGCGGCCTCGCTCCGTCCGGAGGCCCGCGCTCGCGCACGGCTGCGCGACCAGGGCAAGGCACCCGGCCCGCCACGGCGCTGACGCGGCACGGCCTCGGCCGGGAAATGGGCCGCTGCGCGGGTGCCGTGCGTCCGGCCGGCCATCACCCGCGCGACGCCCCACCCCGCGCACCCCGCAGCTCCGCTAACGCCCCCCGCTCCGCCCCGACACACCCCGCCGGTGCCGGCGCCACCTCCCGGCGGGTCTCATTGCGCGGCCCGCCCGCCGCCCGACCCAGGACCCAGCTCGCGCCGCGCAACCCCTTCGCCGCCTTCTTCAGCGGTGCCAGGCACGCCGCCGCCTCCCGGTGGTCCGTCACGCTGCCCGGCGCGCACGGCACCGTCGCGAGCGACAGCGTGACCGGCCGGCCCTCCGCCGCCCGCGGCGCGTCCCGCACGGCGGCGGCCAGCGGATCAAGGCTCTCCACGTCCGCGAGGACCAGGGAGTCGTCCCCGCCGATGTGCCCCACGCGCGTGCTGCCCGTCGCGGCCTGCTGCAGCGCCCGCCCCACCGCCCGGATCAGTTCGTCTCCGGCGGCGAACCCCGCTCCGTCGTTGACCTGCTTCAAGTGGTCGACGTTCAGCCAGCTCAGGGCGGGCCGCCCCGCCGCGATGCGCCGGTCCACCCCACCGGTGATCGCGTCCGAGCCGGGCAGCCGCGTCAACGGATTCAGCCCGGCCGCTTCCTCCACCCGCGTCTCCGCCAGGGCGCGCACGAGGTCCGCGAGCCGGACGACGCCCACGCACCGCCCGTACGCGTCCGCCACGGCCGCATCGTCCGAGGTGCGATCCCGCCCGCCGACCACCCGATCAGCAGGGCCCTACACTGTCCCCCCGGACGCCGTGGCGGGCAGTAGCGCAGCGGGCCGCACGAACCGCGCCCCGGCCGTCAGCGCTGCGGCGCACCGCCCCTCGGTCTCCACGCCCTCGACGGCCAGACCACCGGCGTACCCCCGAGGGCGGTTGCCGCACCGCGCTTCCCCGGTGCGGCCCACTCCTGATAGACGCAGGAGGCATGACACGACTCACCACCGTGGCACGCGGCCTGCTCACCACGCTCGCCGCGCTGCTGACGGCGACCGTCCCCACCGCGTCCGCCCAGGCGAAGACCGAGCCCGAAGCGCCTCAGGACTTCGTGGCGCTGAGCAGCGTGGACCCGACGATCCTCCAGGAGATGCGTTACTTCACGCCGCACAACTTCGTCGGTGAGCGCATCGACGGCTACGTCCAGCCCACCTGCATCCTCACCCGCCCCGCCGCCGACGCCCTCCACCAAGCGCAACGGAAGCTCCTCCGCCAGGGCTACACACTCAAGGTGTACGACTGCTACCGGCCGCAGCGCGCGGTGAACCACTTCGTCCGCTGGGCGGAGGACCTCGACGACCAGGCGATGAAGGGCGAGTTCTACCCGAACGTCGACAAGACCCGGCTGTTCACCGACGGGTACATCGCCGAGAAGTCCGGTCACAGCCGTGGATCCACCCTCGACGTCACCCTCGTCCGCCTGCCGGCGAAGCCGACCCGGCCCTACCGCCCCGGAGAACCTCTCGTGCCGTGCTTCGCACCCCAGGGCGAGCGGTTCCCCGACAACTCGGTGGACATGGGGACCGGCTTCGACTGCTTCGACACCCTCTCGCACACCCTCGACCCGCGCGTCCAGGGCGTACAGCGCGCCAACCGGCTGCTCCTCAAGAACACCCTCGAACGCCAGGGGTTCGTGAACCTCGCGGAGGAGTGGTGGCACTACACCTTCAAGCCCGAGCCCTACCCCGACACCTACTTCGACTTCCCGGTGTCCAGGAAGTCGCTCACGCGCCCGAACTGAGCCCGCCCGCGACGCCCTCTCCGTGATCGGCTACAGTCCGCGCGTGTCCGAAACTCAAGCCTCCACCACCAACTCCGCGCCGGACTCCCACTGTTCGAGCTGCGGCGCGCCCTACGGAGAGGGCGTCTCCGGCTGGCCCCGCACCTGCCCGGCGTGCGGCGCCGTTGCCTACCGCAACCCCCTCCCGGTCGCGGTGGCGCTCCAGCCCGTGTACGACACCAAGGGCACCGCCCTGGTCGTCATCACCCGAACCGTTGCCCCCGCGCGCGGGGGCATCGCCCTGCCCGGCGGCTACATCGACGACCGTGAGGACTGGCGGCAGGCCGTCGTACGGGAGCTCAAGGAGGAGACCGGCATCGACGCGGCCGGCCGCGACGTCCGCCTCGCCGACGCCATGAGCTCACCCGACGGGCACCTGCTGCTCTTCGGTCTCCTCCCGGAACGCCCGGCCGACGGCTTGCCGCCCTCCGCCGCCACGGACGAGACGGAGGGCTGGCACCTCCTGCGCAGGCCCGAGGAACTCGCCTTCCCCCTGCACACCGTGGCCGTACGAGCCTGGTTCGAAGGCCGCTACTAGGCCCGGCGCTTTTCGGTCCCGCGAACGCGCACGGGGTGGGGCGGCCCGCCCCCGCCGTCCTCACCCTCGCGTTCGACGACCACCCGCGCGCCCATCCACCGAGCGGTGTAGCGCTCGATCTCCGGTTCGTCCCAGCCCTCGCCCCCGTCCGGCACGACCAGCCCGCTCCCGGTCCGTCCCCGGGCGGGCGCCCACACCTCCAGCTCGAGGCCGCCGTCCTCCCCACGGACGGGAAGAACGGCACCCGCGCGCGCGAACACCGGGATCCGCGACAGCGGCGCGTCGACGAGCACCTGCGCCGGCCCCTCGTACGCCCGCTCCGTCAGCGTGTCGTACCAGCGCCCCCGGGGCAGCTGCACCACACGCCGGTCCACGCCCGGGTCCAGCACCGGCGCCACCAGCAGGCAGTCGCCCAGCAGGAAAGCGTCCCCGCAGTCGCGCAGCGCCCGGTCCTCCGGCGCCGTCCACCACACCGGCCGCACATAGGGCGCTCCGGTGCGGCGCGCCAGATGCGCCAGCGTCACGAAGTACGGCAGCAGCCGGCGGCGCTCCATGAGCGCCACGCGCGCGTGCTCCAGCACTTCGGGACCGAACTCCCAGGGCTCGCGCCGCCCCGCCCGCGCACTCGCGTGCGTGCGGAACAGCGGCAGCAGGGAGCCCAGCTGGAACCACCGCAGATACAGCTCGGGCGACGGATCACCGTCGACCCCCCCGATGTCCGGACCCGAGTACGGGACGCCGCACAACCCGAGCCCCAGCACCAGCGCCAGGGACGCCCGCAGACCGGGCCAGCCGGTGGCCACGTCCCCCGACCACGTCCCGCCGTATCGGTGCATCCCGGCCCACCCGGAGCGCGAGAACACAAACGGCCGCTCCTCGGGGGCGAGTCTGAGCACTCCCTCGAACCCCGCCCTGGCCATGCACAGCGCGTACACGTTGTGCGCCTCACGGTGATCCCCACCCCGCCCCTCCAGGGCGTGCCGTGCGGACCTGGGCAGGGTCGACTCCCCGAAGGCCGTGAACGACGTGGGCTCGTTCATGTCGTGCCAGAAGCCGGCGAACCCCTGCGCGAGCCGCTCCTCGTGGAGAGCGCCCCACCATTCCCGCACGCGCGCGTGCGTGAAATCCGGGAACACCGCCTCCCCGGGCCACACGACCCCCTCCACGACCTGCCCGGACGCGTCCCGCACGAACGCGTCCTCAGCCGTCCCGCCGTCGTACACGGCGTTCCCGGGAACGGCCTTGACGGCGGGGTCGACGATCGACACCAGCCGGATCCCGTCCCGCCGGAGTTCCTCCGCCAGAACGCTCAGCTTCGGGAAACGGTCCTGGTCGACCGTGAAGACCTGATGCGCGTCCAGGTGATCGATGCCGAGGTGCAACGCGTCGAGCGGCAGACGGTGCTCCACATAGCCCGCGACGATCCGGCGCACCTCCTGCTCACTGCCGAACCCCCGTCGCGCGTGGTGATGACCCAGCGCCCACCCGGGCGGCAGTGCGGGAGCCCCTGTGAGCGACGCCCAGGCGAGCAGCACGCGCGCGGGGGTGCCCACCATCACCCAGCAGCGCAGGGGACCGCCGTCCATCCGCAGCTCGCTCGTCCCGGCCCGGTCGTGCCCGGACCCCGCGCCCTCCTCTCCCTCGCGCAGGATCACCGTGCCGTCCCACGTGCTGTCGTGGAACACCAGATGCGTACCGCCGTCGGCCACCACCAGCTGCACCGGCATCGTGATGTACAGCGGGTCGTCACCGGGCCCGAAGGCATGACCGGGGTCGGTGTTCCACAGCCGGTACGTGCCGTCCGGCAGCCGCGGGCCCGACGCCCGCCCGCCCAGCCCGAAGAACCGCGCGTCGGCGGCCACCTCCGACCGCTGCATCCACCGCGCCGGTCCGCCGTCGACCGGTTCCCACCACCGCGGCGGCAGATCACGCCGCAGCGTCACACCGCCGGGCGTGCGCACCTCGACGGCGCCGAGCCGCGAGACCACGACCGTCACCCGCTCCGCCACCACACGCCAGCCGCCGTCCTTGTCCGGCTCCAGTACCGCCCGGGGATCCGGCTCGGGACAGCGGCCGGCCAGCGCGTACGACGGCTCGGGCTCCGCGCCGTCCCAGCCCCAGAAGACGGCACCGTTCACCGCGACGAGGATCCGCAGGTCGGACCGGCTGAACCGGACGACACCGCCCCCCGGCCCCGGCTCCACCTCCCGCACCGGCCCGGGCACCCGCGCCCGCTCCGCACCCCGCGCCGCCAGCCCGGTGGCGTCGGCCCGCCGCCTGCGCCACGCTGCCCGTACGGTACGCACACCCTGCGCCGCCCCCACCGAAGCCACCGCTTTCACCGAACGCACCAGGTCACGACCGTTCATGCTGCTCACCCTGCCACTGACCGTCGCCCGAGAGCGTGTCGTTCAACTGCCGTTCACCCGTGCCAAGACCACATCTTCACGACACGGACTATGTGGGGCGCGCCCTGGTGTGGAAGTCGATCACATGGCATTGTCCGTCCCAGCCGCGTCACGCGCACACCCCAGCCCGTGCGCGGAGGACGCACACGACGCGCACAGTCCGGGAGCCGACCATGCCGACCGAAAGTCCTCAGCCGCTCTGGCAGCCTGACCCCGAGCGCATCGCACGGGCACGGATCACCAGGTTCCAGGCCTGGGCCGCCGAGCACCACGGCGCCCCCGCCGACGGCGGGTACGCGGCCCTGCAACGCTGGTCCGTCGACGACCTGGACGCCTTCTGGACGGCCGTCACCGAGTGGTTCGACGTACGCTTCTCGACCCCCTACGCGCGCGTGCTCGGCGACCGCGCGATGCCGGGCGCCCAGTGGTTCCCCGGCGCGACCCTCAACTACGCCGAACACGCCCTGCGCGCCGCCGGCACCCGCGCCGGTGAACCCGCCCTCCTCCACGTCGACGAGTCGCACGAACCACGCCCCGTCACCTGGGCGGAACTGCGCCGCCAGGTCGGCTCCCTGGCCGCCCAACTGCGCGCCCTGGGCGTCCGCCCGGGAGACCGCGTCAGCGGCTACCTCCCCAACATCCCGCAGGCCGTCGTCGCCCTCCTCGCCACAGCCGCCGTCGGCGGCGTCTGGACCTCCTGCGCCCCCGACTTCGGAGCCCGCAGCGTCCTCGACCGCTTCCAGCAGGTCGAACCCGTCGTGCTCTTCACCGTCGACGGCTACCGCTACGGCGGCAAGGAACACGACCGCCGCGAGATCGTCGCCGAACTGCGCCGCGAACTGACCACCCTGCGCGCCGTCGTGCACATCCCCCTCCTCGGCACCGACGCGCCCGAGGGCGCCCTGGACTGGTCGGCCCTCACCTCCGCGGACACGGACCCCGTCTTCGAGCAGGTGCCCTTCGACCACCCCCTGTGGGTGCTCTACTCCTCCGGCACGACCGGCCTGCCCAAGGCCATCGTCCAGTCCCAGGGCGGCATCCTCGTCGAGCACCTCAAACAGCTCGGCCTGCACTGCGACCTGGGCCCCGACGACCGTTTCTTCTGGTACACCTCGACCGGCTGGATGATGTGGAACTTCCTCGTCTCCGGCCTCCTCACCGGCACCACGATCGTCCTCTACGACGGCAGCCCCGGTTATCCGGACACCGGCGCCCAGTGGCGGATCGCCGAACGCACGAAGGCCACCCTCTACGGCACCTCCGCCGCCTACGTCATGGCGTGCCGCAAGGCCGGCGTGCACCCCTCCCGCGACTTCGACCTCTCCTCCGTCCAGTGCGTCGCCACCACCGGCTCCCCCCTGCCGCCCGACGGCTTCCGCTGGCTCCACGACGAGGTCCGCGACGACCTCTGGATCGCCTCCGTCAGCGGCGGCACCGACGTCTGCTCCTGCTTCGCCGGAGCCGTACCGACCCTGCCCGTCCACGTCGGCGAACTCCAGGCCCCCTGCCTCGGCACCGACCTGCAGTCCTGGGACCCGAGCGGCCAACCCCTGATCGACGAGGTCGGGGAACTCGTGGTCACCAATCCCATGCCCTCGATGCCCATCCACTTCTGGAACGACCCGGACGGCAGCCGCTACCACGACAGCTACTTCGACACCTACCCCGGCGTATGGCGGCACGGCGACTGGATCACCGTCACCTCACGCGGCTCCGTCGTGATCCACGGCCGCTCCGACTCCACGCTCAACCGCCAGGGCGTCCGCATGGGATCCGCCGACATCTACGAAGCCGTCGAGCGCCTCCCCGAGATCAAGGAATCCCTCGTCATCGGCGTCGAGCAGCCCGACGGCGGCTACTGGATGCCCCTCTTCGTCCACCTGGCCCCCGGCGCCACCCTCGACGAAGGCCTGCTCGACCGCATCAAGCGCACCATCCGCGAACAACTGTCACCGCGCCATCTCCCCGACGAGATCATCGAAGTACCCGGCATCCCGCACACCCTCACCGGCAAGCGCATCGAGGTCCCCGTCAAGCGCCTTCTCCAAGGCACCCCCTTGGAGAAGGCGGTCAACCCGGGCTCCATCGACAACCTCGACCTGCTGGGCTTCTACGAGGACCTGGCCCGCAAACGGGCCTGACCCGCACTCCCTGTCACCGACGCTGCAGGCGCAGATCATCGCAGATCTCGCCGTGACCTGCGCTTTCGCTCATTTCTCCACTGTGCGATCACTCGCCCCACCTGATTGTCAGTGCTGACGGTTACTGTGAGTGAGCATTGATCGACCGTGCACAGGGGGACACACATGGCGCACACCGACAGCCGGACCATGCGACGCGTCCTGCGCCGCGAAATCGCCGGCACCATCGGCCTGCTCACCGACGAGCACGACTTCCGGGCCATGCGGCGCTACCGCAGCTTCGCCTTCGACGACCACGAGACCTACCTCGAACAGGTCGAGGGCCTCCTCAGGACCCGCGCCCTGCAAGGCAGCCACACCGCCGTCGCCCTCTTCGACCCCGAGGACTACGCCGACTTCTGCCGCCGCGAAAGCCTGGACCCCGACCTCCCGTCCAGCCGCACGCGCTTCACGGCACACCTCGCGCTGACCGGCCCGACCCTCCCGTACGAGGGGCAACCGCTCGCCGACCTCCTCGCGGCCCTGGTCGACGAGGCCGTCCGGCAAGCCACCTGGGAGTACGCGACCACACTCCTCGCCCGCCTGGGCCCCTGCGCCACCTGCGGCGAGGACATCGGGCGAGCCGCCTTCACACGAGCCTCCCACCTCCTCGCCCGCATCCTCGACACAGCCCCACCAGGCAACCGGCACCTCGTCTGCAGCGTCACGGGAGAACCCGAAACCCTCATCGCCGTCCTCCACACCACCGACACCGGCGAGGCCCTGGAACTCGACGAGGCCGAAGTCCTCGAATTCACCACCGTCCTGGCCCTCGGCCTGGCCACCGAAAGCCCCGGCGGACTCGTCATCCGCACCAGCGCCCCAGGCACCCCCGACCGCGTCTACGGCTGGCGGCTCCGCTCCTACGCACTCGACCCCCTCACCGCCGGAGAGGTCTTCGACGCCTACTGCACCGACATCGAATCCGGAGACCTCATCTCCCCGGAATCCAACGTCGACTACTGCCGGCCGCCCGACCTCGGGGAGGAGAAACCCGCACAGGGTCACCACCACTGAAACGCCGGAGGGGCGCCCCACCGCAGTGAAGCGCCCCTCCCTGGCAGCCGTCAGCCGGCCCAACTACTCGCCCGACAGCACCGCCTGCGCCGCACTCCGCGCCTCCTCGGCGCTGTCCGTCGCACGCGCCGCCGCAGCGGCACGCTCGCACTGCGCCAGCGTGTACTTCGCGAGCGTCGCCCGCACGTAAGGAATCGACGCCGCACCCATGGAGAGAGAGGTGACGCCCAGACCGGTCAGCACACACGCGAGCAGCGGATCGGACGCGGCCTCACCGCAGACACCACAGCTCTTGCCCTCGGCCTTCGCCGCCTCGGCGGACAGCGCCACCAGGTCGAGCAGCGCCGGCTGCCACGGATCCTGCAGCCGGGAGACCGCACCCACCTGACGGTCGGCGGCGAAGGTGTACTGCGCGAGGTCGTTCGTCCCCAGCGACAGGAACTCGACCTCCTGCAGAATCGACCGCGCCCGCAGCGCGGCCGACGGGATCTCGACCATCGCGCCGAACTTCGCCCGCAGCCCCGCCTCACGACACGCGTCCGCGAAGGCCCGGGCATCCGTACGGTCCGCCACCATCGGGGCCATGACCTCGAGGTAGACCGGCAGCCCCTCCGCGGCTTTGGCGAGCGCCGTCAGCTGGGTGCGCAGCACCTCCGGGTGATCGAGCAAGGTCCGCAGACCCCGCACGCCCAGTGCCGGGTTCGGCTCGTCGGACGGCGTCAGGAAGTCGAGCGGCTTGTCGGCACCCGCGTCCAGCACCCGCACCACGACACGCCCCTCGGGGAACGCCTCCAGCACCTGTCGGTACGCGGCGACCTGCTTCTCCTCGGACGGCGCCTGCTTGCTGTCGTCCAGGAAGAGGAACTCGGTACGGAAGAGGCCGACACCCTCGGCACCGGCCTCGACGGCGGCCGGCACATCGGCAGGGCCGCCGACGTTCGCCAGCAGCGGCACCTTGTGCCCGTCCGCCGTGGCACCGGGCCCCGTCGAAGCCGCGAGCGCCGCCCGCCGCTCAGCCGCCGCGGCCTCCAGCTGAGCCTTCTTCTCGTCGCTCGGCTCCACGAAGATCTCCCCCGTGCTGCCGTCGACGGCGATCATCGTGCCCTCGGCGAGCTCACCGGCACCCGGCAGCGCCACCACGGCGGGCACGCCGAGCGCCCGCGCCAGAATCGCACTGTGGCTCGTGGGACCGCCCTCCTCGGTGACGAAGCCGAGCACCAGAGTCGGGTCGAGCAAGGCCGTGTCGGCGGGCGCGAGGTCACGGGCGACCAGGACGTAGGGCTCGTCGCTGTCGGGAACGCCCGGCATGGGGACCCCCAGCAGACGGGCGACGATGCGATTCCGCACGTCATCGAGGTCGGCCACGCGGCCCGCGAGGTACTCACCGGCGTTCGCCAGCAGCTCGCGGTACGAGGCGAAGGCGTCGTACACGCCGCGCTCGGCCGTGCTGCCGACGGCGATCCGGCGGTCCACGTCGGCCATCAGCTCGGGATCCTGAGCCATCATGGCCTGCGCCTCGAGCACCGCCTGGGCTTCGCCCCCCGCGAGATTGCCGCGCGCTATCAGGTCGGCGGCCACAGCCTCCACGGCCTTGCGGGCGCGCCCCTGTTCACGCTCCGCCTCTTCCGCGGGAATCTGCTTCGCGGGCGGCTCGAGCACCGCCGTCCCCATGTGCCGAACCTCGCCGATCGCCACACCGTGGCTGACACCGACGCCTCGCAGCGTTGTCTCCATCTCACCCGTCTCCGATAGTGCGGCGGGCCCCGCCGCCACGTTGGTTGTCGTACTCGCCGTCATACGACGGCACTGACGTCACTTCCAGAGGAAGAGACTGTCACCGGCCTTCACATCGCCGTTGTCGCGAAGATCGGAGAGGGCCTCGGCCGTGGCCTCCAGCGCCACGACCGGGCAGACCGCGGACTTGCCGGCGGCCTCGACCGCGGCAGGGTTCCAGCGCACGATGCCCTGACCGCGGCGGACGGTGTCGCCCTTGTTCACCAGCAGCTCGAAGCCCTCGCCGTTGAGCTGCACGGTGTCGATGCCGAGATGGGTGAGCACACCGTGTCCGCTCTCGTCGACCACGACGAACGCGTGCGGGTGCAGGGAGACGATGACGCCGTCCACGGGAGAGACGGCCTCGGAGGGCTCACGTACGGGGTCGATGGCTGTGCCCGGGCCGACCATGGCCTGGGAGAAGACCGGATCCGGCACGGCTGCCAGTCCGATGGCGCGTCCGGCGAGCGGGGACGTCACGGTGGTCATGGGAAGCCTCCCAGGGGTGGAGATCGATAGGGCCGTCCCAGTAGGTACCGGACGGCACACTGTTCAGCAGCGTATGTCACCTGAAGTGCCGGTTCCGTGCGGGCACTCCGAAGTGGTCTAGACCATACCGCATAGGGATTTGCACCCGCTCCGCGGCCGCGTGTACAGTCGTACTCCTGCTTGGGGCTGACCGACGCCAGTTCGCGTCCCGGCCCGGCAGCATCCAACTTGTCAGATCCTATCTCTGAGTCCCCTTCTGCATGCCTGCAGGACGGTGGTCAGAGGGCCGGAAAAACACTGATAGAGTCGGAAACGCAAGACCGAAGGGAAGCGCCCGGAGGAAAGCCCGAGAGGGTGAGTACAAAGGAAGCGACCGTTCCTTGAGAACTCAACAGCGTGCCAAAAGTCAACGCCAGATATGTTG
>NZ_JAPSKN010000109.1:11720-19420 GCF_031181705.1 Streptomyces sp. | reverse complement strand
CACCGGCAGCACCGACTGCGCGGGCGGGGGCGGGCGCGACCTCGGCGGACGGCGTGCCCTTCGACGCCGGGTCCATGGACGCCGGGTCCTGGGACGCCATGCCTCCGGTTCCGTTCGTCCTGCCGTACTCCGCACCTCGAGAAGCCATGGGTCCGACCTTAGTCCTTCGGCTCGGCCGATCGTGCCGGGATGTCCGGTGCGCGAGGGGCACGGCCCAACTTTCCCAAAGCAGTTTTGCAAAAACTCTTCTGCAGAAGCCCTCGGTTCCCCTACCCTCCCGGCATGGACAGCGACGACCACCGGCGCGTACTGGACCCCGAGCACGACACCGCCGCCCTCAAGGCCCTCACCCACCCGCTACGGATCCGGCTGCTCGGGCTGCTGCGGCAGGACGGACCCGCCACGGCCAGTGAGCTCGCCGCGCGGACGGGGGAGTCGTCGGCGTCGACCAGTTACCACCTGCGGGTGCTGGCGAAGTACGCGTTCATCGGTGAGGCCGAGCACCGGGACGGGCGGGAGCGGCGGTGGCGCGCGCTGCACACCGTGACCTCCTGGAGCAACGAGTCGATGGAGTCCTCCGCGGCGGGCCGTGCCTTCGTGGGGCTGGCGCGGCGGCGGCAGGTCGAGCACCTGGAGCGGTCCCTCGCCCGGCACGAGGCGGACATGGCCGCCGGGCGGTTCGGTCAGGAGTGGGTGGAGCCGTCCGGGATCAGTGATCTCATGCCCCGGCTGACGGCCGAGTCGCTCGCCGAGCTCTGGGAGACGATCGCCGGGAAGCTGGAGGAACTGACCGCGCGGGACGCGGACGACCCGCGCGCCGAGCACGTCATGCTCCTCACCGCCGGACTGCCGCTCGCCGTGCCGCGGGGCAGCGAGGGCGAAACGGGCAGGTCGCAGGACACGCCCCGCGAGGCCTCCTCGTGACGGACCGGCTGACGGACACTCCTGAGACCCCTGAGACGCCTGACACACTCGTCACCTCCGGCGCGCCCGAGCCGCCCGAGCCGCCCGGGATACGGACCGCTCGCCGCCGATACGTCACCGTCTGCGCGCTCCTCTGGCTGCCGCCGGGGCTGGGGGTGGCCTCGATGGTGCTCCTGTTCACCGAGCGCGGCATGTCCCTCGCCGCCGTCGCGGGGCTCTTCGCCGCTCATTCGCTGACCGTGGCCGTGCTCGAACTGCCCACGGGCGGGCTCTCCGACGTGCTCGGGAGACGGCCGGTCCTGGCCCTGGCCGGTGCCCTCAACGTGGTCGCCTTCACCCTGGTCGGCCTCGGCACCACCGCCTGGGTGCTCACCGCCGGCATGGTGCTCATGGGCGCTGCCCGTGCCCTGGCCAGTGGGACCGCGGAGGCCTGGTACGTCGACACCGTCCAGGGGTGTTCCGGCCCGGGCGCCGAGTTGCGTACGGGGCTGGCCCGGGGTGGTTCCGCCACGTCCGCGGCGCTCGCGGCCGGTCTGCTGATCGGCGGTGCCCTGCCCTGGCTGCTGAGCCTGGGACCCGATCCCGGAGCCCGGTTGAGCGAGGCGACCTCCGGGGCGGTGCTGCCGCTGTCCGTCCCGCTGCTGCTGGGGGCCGCTCTCCGGATCGTGTTCGTCGGCTACGTGCTGACCGCCCTGCGGGAACCGCCGCGGCCCCCGGCCCCTCTTCGTTCGGTGCTGCGCGGTGTTCCGGTCACCGTCCTCGGCGGGTTGCGGCTGGGCGGGCGGGACGCACTGGTGCGGCGGGTGCTGCTCACCGCCGCGGCGGTCGGCAGTGCCCTGGCCGCCGTCGAACTGCTCGTCCCGGGCCGTACCGTCGAGCTGACCGGTGGGACCGGCTCGGGGGCGCTGGTCTACGCGCTGCTCGCCTGTGCGGGCTTCGTCTGCTCCGGGGTCGGCAGCCACCTCGCCCCGCTCGCCGCCCGGGTCGCGGGCAGTGGCGAGCGGGCCGTGCTGGGCTGCCTCGCGGCAGGGGCTGCCGGATTGCTGCTGCTCGGCGTCACCGCGTCCAGCGCGCGCCCGATGGCCACGGCCCTCGCGGTCGGCGGCTTCGGCCTGGTGTATCTGGGCCTGGGCGCGGCGTCCCCGAACGAGAACGACCTGCTGCACCGTCGCGTCCCCAGCGCGGGCCGCGCGACCGCCCTGTCCGTGCAGTCCCTCGCGCAGCAACTCGTGGGCGCGCTCACCGGCCTGGCCGTCGGCGCCCTCCGGCCAGGACCGCTGCCCTGGCTGCTGACCGGAGCCGTCCTGCTGGCCGGGGCCCTGCTCTGGCTCCGGCGGGTCCAGCCGGCTCGGACCCCGTGCCCGCCACGTCCCTCACCCGCGCCTACCGTGGAGTGATGGACGACAGCGCCCTTTCCGACGACAGCGCCCTTTCGCTCCTCGACCGGCGCATCGCCGACTGCCGGGCCTGCCCGCGGCTGGTCTCCTGGCGTGAGGAGGTGGCCCGTACCAAGCGCGCGGCGTACGCGGACTGGACGTACTGGGGCCGGCCGGTGCCCGGCTTCGGGCCGGCGGACGCACGGCTGCTGATCGTGGGACTGGCCCCCGCCGCCCACGGCGGCAACCGCACCGGCCGGATGTTCACCGGCGACCGCTCCGGGGACGTCCTCTACCAGGCGCTCCACGACGTCGGGCTCGCCTCGCGGCCCACCGCCGTGCACGTCGGCGACGGACTGGAGCTGTACGGCGTACGCGTCACCTCGCCCGTGCACTGCGCCCCGCCCGCGAACAAGCCCACGCCCGGGGAGCGGGACACCTGCCGGCCCTGGCTGGTGCAGGAACTCCGGCTGCTGCGCCCGACGCTGCGGGCCGTCGTCGTGCTCGGCGGCTTCGGCTGGCAGGCCGCGCTGCCCGCGTTCGCCGAGGCGGGCTGGACCGTGCCCCGGCCCCGGCCCGCCTTCGCCCACGGGGCCCGGTACCCGCTCGACGACCTGCAGCTCTTCGGCTGCTTCCACGTCAGCCAGCGCAACACCTTCACGGGCCGGCTCACCCCCGCGATGCTGCGTGACGTGCTGCGGACGGCGGCACGGGCGGCGGGGCTCAGCCCCGCGGACACGGACTAAGGGGCCTCGTCCCCGAACAGGTGCCGCACGGTGGAGCGGTAGTTGGTCCGCACGTGCGTCAGCGCGTGCGCGCGGGCCCGGTCGGGGTCGCCCGAGGCGATGGCCTCGTACAACCCGCGGTGCTCCACGAGGAGCTGGGGCCACTCCTCGTTGCGGCGGGTCATCCAGCGCAGCCGGCCGGCGACCGGTTCCAGGGCCTCGGTCAGCAGGCTGTTGCCGGCCATCGCCACGATGCGGTCGTGCAGCCGGCTGTTGACGTCGGTGATCGCCTCGGCGTCCTGGGCCTCGGTCGCGGCGGCCGCCCGGTCGAGCAGGGCCCGGACCTCGGCCAGGCCCTCGGGAGTCGCGCGGGAGGCGGCGAGTCCGGCGGCGTAGACCTCCAGGGCCTCGCGCAGTTCGAACAGTTCCTTCACGTCGTTCGGTGTGAGTCGGCGTACGACCGTGCGGCGGGGCGTCTCGAAGTGGACGAAGCCCTCGGCGACGAGGGACCGGATGGCCTCCCGGACCGGAACGCGGGAGACGCCGAAACGCTCCGCCAGCTCGCGTTCGACCAGGCGGTCGCCGGGAAGCAGGCTGCCCGCGATGATCTCCTGGCGCAGCGCGGCCGTGACGCGTTCGCGTACCGCTCCCAGGGGTTCGATCTTCGTCATGGAGCCCATCTTCGCCGACGCGAGGGGCCTTTTACGGAGCGTTAACAGGAGCGACATCGGTCGGAACGGTTGACGACGAGACCATGAGCGCAGTTTGGTATACCAAAGCCCCCCGCAGAGCAGTCCTCCGTCATCCCCTTGCTCATGGAGGCCCTCGTGTCCCTGGCCGACCGTGCCGTGACCACCGGCACCCCCGCGTTCGTCCCCGATCCCCGGCTCACCAACGAAGACCTCGCGCCCGCCGAGAAGCGCAACTGGAAGGTCTTCGACCTCTTCGCCATGTGGATGTCCGACGTCCACAACCTCGGCAACTACACGTTCGCCGCCGGACTGCTCTTCCTCGGCATGAACGTCTGGCAGATCTTCACCTCCCTGCTCGTCGGGTTCGTGATCATCTACATCGGCATGAACTGGATGGGGAAGATCGGCCAGCGCCACGGCGTGCCCTTCCCGGTGGTCAGCCGGATCGCCTTCGGCGTCTGGGGCGCCAACATCCCGGCGCTGATCAGAGCCGTCATCGCCATCATGTGGTACGGCATCCAGACCTATCTCGCCTCGGTCGCCGTCAACGTGATGCTGCTGGCGGCCTGGCCGGGTCTGGAGTCCTGGACGCACACCTCCTTCCTGGGCCTGGACGCGCTCGGCTGGGTCTCCTTCGTCGCCCTGTGGCTGGTGCAGGCGGCGATCATCAGCCGGGGCATGGAGTCGGTCCGCAAGTTCCAGGACTTCTGCGGTCCGGCGATCTGGCTCGTGATGATCGCGCTGGCGGTGTGGATCCTGGCCAAGGCCGGCTGGACGATCTCCCTCACCTCCACCCCGCACCCGGTCTCCGTCGGCGAGCAGTGGCGTCAGTGGTTCGGCGCGATCGGCCTGGTCCTCGCCACGTACGGCACCCTGATGCTGAACTTCTGCGACTTCTCCCGCTTCGCGCCCGACTACAGATCCGTCAGGCGCGGCAACTTCTGGGGCCTGCCGGTCAACTCCACGGCGTTCGTGATCGTCTCGGTCATCGTCACCGCGGGCGCCTTCGAGGTCTTCGGCAAGGAGATCACCGACCCGGCCTACCTGGTCGCCGAGATCGGCAACACCTGGGTGCTGGTGGTGGGCGCGCTGACCTTCGCCATCGCCACCATGGGCGTCAACATCGTCGCCAACTTCGTCTCCCCGGCCTACGACCTGGCCAACGTGTGGCCGCAGAGGATCACCTTCAAGGTCGGCGGCATGATCAGCACGGTCGCGGCCCTGCTGGTCACCCCCTGGAACCTCTTCTCCAACCCGACCGTGGTCAACTACTTCCTCGGCGGTCTCGGCGCCTTCCTGGGCCCGCTGTTCGGCGTCATCATGGTCGACTACTACTGGGTCAAGCGCGGCCGCGTGAACGTCGACGACCTCTTCGACGCCACGCCCGGCTCCCGATACCACTACCGCAGGGGCTTCAACCCCAAGGCCCTGTGGGCGTTCGTGCCGGCGGCCGGAGTCGCCGCGGTGCTCGCCCTGATGAAGACCTTCAGCGACGTGGCGCCGTACTCCTGGTTCATCGGCACCGCCATCGCGGCCGGACTGTACGCGGCCCTGTGCCGCCCCGAGCGCACCACCGCGGAGGTCTGAGGGACGTGCGGATCGTCGTCACCAACTGCAACACCACGCAGGAGATGACCGAGGAGATCGTGCGAGGTGCCCGGGCCGCGGCCGGCCCGGGCACCACCGTGACCGGACTGACCCCCGCCTGGGGGCCCGAGTCCGCGGAGGGCTGGCTCGACAGCTACCTCTCCGCGGCGGCCGTCCTGGACACGCTGCGGACCTACGACGGGCCGCCGTACGACGCCGTGGTGATGGCCGGGTTCGGGGAGCACGGGCGCGAAGGCGTACGGGAGCTGGTGGACGTCCCGGTCGTCGACATCACGGAGGCGGCGGCCCACCTGGCCTGCCTGCTCGGCCGCCGCTACGGAGTGGTCACCACGCTGGAGCGGTCCCGGGGGCAGATCGAGGACAGCCTGGAGACGGCGGGCGTCGCCCGCAACTGCGCCGCGGTCGTCGGCACGGGCCTGAACGTGCTCGACCTCGGCGACGACGAACGCACGGAGACGGCGTTCCTCGCCGCCGCCGAACGGGCGTGCGCGGCCGGGGCGGAGGTGCTGGTGCTGGGCTGCGCCGGCATGACCGGCCTGCAGCGCGCGGTCGGGGAGAAGCTGGGTCTGCCGGTCGTCGACGGGGTCGCCGCGGCGGTGAAGCTGGCGGAGTCGCTGGTGGCGCTGGGACTGACGACCAGCCGTGCCTGCGGCTACGCCGCGCCGCTGCCGAAGCGGAGGGTGTGGGGGAGGCCGGACGGCGGGGGCTCATGACGGGCCGTCGAGTGCGACGTCGTCGCGATGGGCCCCGTAGAGATCCGCCTGGCGGGCCATGACCTCCCGCATCGAGGTGCCGCGCGGAACGCCGTACACGGTTCCGGGGAAGTCCAGCGCCTCCTGGATCTGCCACAGCTCGTCGTGCTCGCCGGGCGCGAAGAGCCGCGCCCGGGGGGCTCCCGCCGCGATCCAGCCGATGGGCAGGACGGTGCCGGGCGGAAGGACCGAGTTGACGTGCAGCACGCTGTGGATGCGCAGCTCGGCACCGGCCCCCGCCACCGCCCCGGGGAAGACACAGGCGCCGGTGGCGACGAAGACCTCGTCCTGAAGCGTCCCTCCGTTGACGTGCGCGTGCGGCCCGACCAGCACGGCGTCGCCGAGCACCGCGGGGTGCCGGGCCCGTCCCCGCACCAGCGCGTTCTCCATGACGACGACGTCCGAGCCCACCCGCACCTCCCCGTCCTCGGCGGTGAGCACGGCCCCGTGCAGCACCCGGCTGCGCTCACCGAGGACGACGGCCCCGCACAGCACGGCGGTCGGGGCGACGTAGGCGGACTCGGGGACGACGGGACGCTGCCCGCGGTGCTCGATCAACATGGCGGTCCTCCAACGGTGCGGTCCTCCGACGTGGCGGCCCCCGACGGGATGGTCCCGCCTAGTCGGGTACGACGGCTGTCGCCGTGATCTCCACCAGCTGTCCCGAGTACCCGAGGCACGCCACGCCGATCAGCGTCGAGGAGTGCGGGCCGGCACTGAGCCCCGAGGCCTCGACGACGGCCCAGACGGCCGACAGCACGGCCGGCTCGCCGCTCACCACGTACACGTCGGTCGCGACGACGTGCTCCAGATCGCTTCCGACGGCGTGCAGCTGCTCGCGCAGATTGGCCACCACCTGCTCGGCCTGCCGGACGGGATCCCCGGGACCGACCAGCTCCCCCTGGGCGTCCAGGGGCACGGACCCGGCGAGGAAGGCCAGCCGCGTGCCGGCCTCGACGACGGAGACATGGGAGTAGGCGGGTGGCGGGAAGAGACTCGGGACGGTGACACGGCGGATCACGTGAGGGCTCCGATCTGTGCACGACGACGCTGCGGACGGCAACCGGACAACCCGCCGATCATGCGCGGCCCGGCCGCCCGCGCGCACCACCATTTCGGTTCACTGCCCCCGAGGGAGCGGACGGCACCGTCACGTGACCCGCGTGAACTGGACGCGGGTCGGCTGCACCACGTCCGGGCGTACGGGGGCGCCGTCGACGGTGAGTCGTTCGCCGTGGATGTCGGTGAGCCTGAGGGGGCCGCCGCAGCCGGTGCCGTCCGGGGAGAGGAAGTAGTTGTACCCGGTGCGGGTCAGCCGCTGCCAGCCGCCGCCGGCGCGGACCTCCAGACGGGCCAGGGGGTTGCGGTGCCCGAGGGCCTGGATGCCGCACCAGTGGCGGCTGGAGCCGGTCTTGTAGCGGACCGAGATCGTGTCGGACGTGGCGGGGCTCAGCAGGCTCCAGCTGATCGGTATCCGGCCCGCGGACAGGCCGGCGAGCTTCGCGAACGCCCCCTTGCCGAGGTCCAGCTGACCGGGGGCGCAGGGCAGCGGGCATTCGTTGGTGACCCGGACCGTGACGGACGCGCCGTTCGCCGCGCGGACCCGGAGGTACGCCCCGCAGG
>NZ_JAPSKN010000109.1:0-11620 GCF_031181705.1 Streptomyces sp. | reverse complement strand
GTTCCGGAAACCTTTCCTCAAGGAACCCCGCCTACCGTGGAGAACACACCACACCACGCCCCGGCCACCGTCGCCCGAAGGCCCACCCCGCCTCCGGCCAGACGACAGGAGCCCCGTGTCCCGCCGCCCCGCCCCGCACCTTCCGCCCTGGCTCGCGCACGCCCTGCGCGCTCAGCGGGGCCCGGTTCCCTGGAGCGCGGTCACGCGGGGGCTCCTGTCGGCCGGGCCGCTGCTCCTGGTGGCCGTCGCGGCCGGGCACACCTCCCTCGGCGTCGTCGCGGCCATCGCGGCCATGCTCGCCGGGATCAACGACCGGCCCGGGAGCCGGCGCGCCTCGGTCAAGCGGCTCGGGGTGCCCGCGCTCGGCGGCGCCCTGGGACTGGTCGTGGGCACGTACGCCGGGCAGGAGACCGGCGCGGCCGTGCTCTCCGCCCTGTTCGCCGTCGTCGGCCTGGTCGGTGGGGGGATCAGCGCGGTGGGGCCCGTCGCGTCCGCCACCGGCACGCAACTGCTCGTCGGCACCGCGGTCGGGGCCGGCATGCCGCTGCCCGAGCCGGGCTGGGAACGCGCGCTGGCCTTCCTCGCCGGCGCCGGCTGGCTGCTCCTCCTCCGGCTGGCGCTGCCCACTCCCGGATCACTGGCCGGGGACTTCCGGTTCGACGGGGAGCGGGAAGCGGTGGCCGGGGTGTACGACGCCGTCGCCGAACTCCTCGACGCCGCCGGCGGACCGGACGCCATCCGCCGCCGGGCCGCGCTCACCGCCGCGCTCGACCACGCCCAGGACGCCCTGGCCGGACCCCGGCTGCGGCGCTACGCCGCCTCCTCCGCCGAGCGGCGGCTGCACGCGCAGTACGCCGCCGCCCTGCCCCTCGCCGAGGCCGCCACCGCGCTGGCCTGGGCGGAGGAGACCGTGTCCGAGCGGGCCTCGGAAGGCCCCAGGCGACTCGCCGCCGCCGTACGCGGCAACACCCACACCGGCCCCCTGCCCGCCCCCTCCCGCTCGGCGCCCGCGCTGCGCGCCCTCGACGACGCCCTGCTGCACGCCGCCGAGGTGTTCGACCAGGGCCGGGGCGGCGACCTGCACACCCGGCCCCGTAGCGCGGGGGACCGGCTGCGCGCCGCCTGCGGAGGCGCCGGACGCGAGTACGGGCTGCGCGTCGCCCTCTGCTTCGGGGCCGCCGCGGCCGTCGCGCAGGCCCTGCACCAGAGCCGGTGGTACGGGCAGCACGAGCACTGGTACTGGCTGCCCGCCACCGCCGTCTTCCTCGTCAAGCCCGACCTGGGACCGCTGGCCTCACGCGTGCTGAACCGGGCCGCCGGCACCGTGCTCGGCGCGCTCCTCTTCGCCGGGTTCGCCGCGGTCCTGCCCCGGCCCGGGGGACTGATCGCGCTCGTCGCCCTCAGCGGTGCGCTGATCCCCGTCGCCACCCGGCACTTCGCCGCCCAGACGGCCGTCGTCACCGTGCTCGTCCTGGCCCTCGTCATGGTCGGCGGCGAACCGCAGGCCTCCGCGGGCCGGATCGGCGAGACACTGCTGGCCTGCGCCATCGTGCTGATCGTCGGCCACCTGCCGATGCCCGGGCAGCGCGGTGGGGGAGTACGCGCCCGGCTCGCTGCGGCGAGCGAGGCCGCGTACGCCTACCTCGACCACGTCCTCGACGAGGCCGACGCCCCGCGCATCGGCAGCGCCGGCGCCCCCTCCGGCCACCGCGTCACCCGCTGGACCCTGCGCCGTGAGGCGTACCGCACCCTCGCGGAGGCCCGCACGGCCGTCTCGCTGGCCGCCCACGAGCTGCCCGCCCTCGCCCGGCACACCGAGGGCGCGGACGAGGTGGCCGGTCTCCTCGAACGGCTCGTCGACACGACGACCGCCTGCGCGGTGCACCTCGACGACACGGGCCGGATCGGCCCCCGCCACAGGGAACGGCTGGCCGCCGTCCTCACCGAACTCGCCGCACCGGCGCGGCGTCTGGGGCTGCACCCGCCCCGAACGTCCCTCGCGGGGTGATGCCTGGGTGATGTCGGGGGAGGTGCCGTGGGAGATGCCGTGGGCGCTGTCGTGCCCGCCCGCTGCGGCCTCACCCGTCGATCCGCACCCACACCGGTGCGTGATCCGAGCCGGGTGCGCCCCGGCGCTCCCCGGGGTCGGGGCCGACCGAGGGCAGAGCCGGTGGGCCCTCACCGGGCAGACCCGTGCCCGCGGCCGACGCCCGGCGCACCAGGCGGTGGCTCAGCAGCACGTGGTCGATCAGCTCCCGGCGCCCGGAGTTGACGCGGGACCAGCGCTGCCCGGCCGGGATGAGCGGGGCCACGTCCCACAGGCGGGCCGCGTCGCCCCGGTCCGGCCTGTCGCGGCCCGGCGTGCCGATCTCCGAGCCGGGCGGGCCCAGCAGGATCTGCGTGGTCGCGGCCTGCACCTCGTCGTTCAGGTCGCCCAGTACCGCCACGTCCCTGCCCCGCCCGTCACCGTCGAGCAACTCGTCCGCCAGGGCGCGCAGGGCGGTCGCCTCCGCCGCCCGCCGGTACAGCGCGTAGGCGCCGTAGCGGGCGCGTTCGCCCTCGTCACGGGGGTGGAACCGGCCGTCCGGATACGACAGCAGCTTCGACTTCAGGTGGCAGACGGCCACCCGCAGGGGCTCGTCCCCGACCTCCACCGCGAGCACCCCGCGCCCCGCCGCGGCCACCGTCGCCCCGGAGTCGTCCACCTGGACGGGCCGCAGCGGCGCCGGGAACCCGGTGGTGTCGGCCAGCACCGTCGGTTCCGCACGGCTGAGGAACCCGACCCGTATGCCCCGGCCGTCCGCGTGCTCGGACAGGGCGACGTGCCAGTCGTCGCCGAGCATCCCGGCCAGGTCCTTCAGGGCCTCGGGATCCCCGACCTCCTGCACGCCCAGCAGGACCGGGTCCAGTTCCGTGATCACGGCGGCGAGGGCGGCGAGCTTCGTCTCGTACGCGGCCTCGTCCCGCGGGCCGTACGGGCCGCCGGGCCGGTAGAGGTTCTCCAGGTTCCAGGTGCCGAGGAGCATGCCGGGCTCCTTTCCGAAGCCGACAGGCGGGGTGGTGAGGCCAGGGTGCTCGCCCGGCCCGTCCCGCGACAGAGCCGCGGCAGGAATGTGCGGTTCGGCTCATACCGCCCTACGACCTCGTCGTACGTTGGCGCGATGACGCCTTCTGCCGCGGACAGTCCCGCCGAGCTCATCATCAGCGCATGTACGGTCCTCGTGCACGACGATCAAGAGCGGATCGGGTTCCGGGAGGACGCCGCGATCGTCGTACGGGACGGGATCGTCCAGGCGGTCACCGGCACCGAGGCG
Source organism: Streptomyces sp. (assembly GCF_031181705.1). Taxonomy (GTDB): domain Bacteria; phylum Actinomycetota; class Actinomycetes; order Streptomycetales; family Streptomycetaceae; genus Streptomyces. The sequence continues at coordinate 8,306 of NZ_JAPSKN010000109.1, read as the reverse complement.
GTCGCCGGCCTGCCCGCCGCCGAGCGCGTCGACGCCCGCGGCCAGGTGGCCCTGCCGGGTCTGATCAACTGTCACACGCACGCGCCGATGGTCGCGCTGCGCGGCCTCGCCGAGGACCTGCCCACCGAGGAGTGGTTCAACGACGTCGTCTGGCCGGTGGAGTCCAATCTCACCGACAGGGACGTCGAGTGGGGGGCGCGGCTCGCCTGCGCCGAGATGATCCGCGCCGGCGTCACCTGCTTCGCCGACCACTACTTCGCGATGGACGCGGTGGCGGACGTGGTCGCCGAGTGCGGTATGCGTGCACTGCTGGGCCAGGCCTTCTTCTCCTCCCAGGGGCCCGAAGGCCGGGAGCTTTCCCTGGACTTCGCGCTGCGCCGGCGCGGCTCGGCCGGCGGGCGCGTCACCACCGCCCTCGCGCCCCACGCCCCCTACACGGTCGACGACACCGACCTCGCCGCCACCGCGGACCTCGCGCGCGAGCACGGTCTGCCGGTGCATCTGCACGCCGCCGAGAACCGCGACCAGACGGAGACCAGTCTCGCCCGCCACGGCGTCACCCCGATCGAGGTGCTGCACCGCACCGGCGTCCTCGACACGGACCTGCTCCTCGCCCACGGCACCGGCATCACCGACCGCGACCTGCCCCTGCTGGAGCGGGCGGCGGGACGTACCGCCGTCGCGAGCGCGCCCCGCGGGTACCTCAAGTTCGGCTGGCCCGGCACCACACCCGTCCGCGCCCTGCGCGCCATCGGCGTCGACGTGGGACTCGCCACCGACGGCGCCGCCTCCAACAACTCCCTCGACGTGTGGGAGTCCATGGCCCTCACCTCGCTGGTCCAGAAGTCGGCCGAGGGCGACCCGCGCTGGCTGACCTCCCGCCAGGCCCTGCACCACGCCACCCTGCAGAGCGCCCGGGCCGTGGGGCTGGGGGACGGGGTGGGCAGCATCGCGCCCGGCCGCCGGGCCGACATCATCCTGGTCGACCTCACCGGTCCGCACACCCGGCCGGTCCACGACCTCGCCGCCACCCTCGTGCACAGCGCCCGCTCCGCCGACGTGCGCACCACGATCGTCGACGGGCGGATCCTGATGCGCGACCGCGAGCTGCTGAGCATCGACGTGCCGTCGGTCGTACAGGAACTGGAGGAGCGGCTGCCCGCGCTCGTCGACCGCAGCCACGGCCGGCGCATCCAGGAGTACGACACCTGAGCATCTTTCCCGGGCGGCGATGAGTTCCGCTCCTCCCGTCGGTCACCACCCGGACGGACCGTTGTCACAGGAGGGCCCATGTCACTTCCGGAGATCGTCTCGCGCGAGCAGTGGCGCGCGGCGCGCGCGGAACTGCTGCTCAAGGAGAAGGCCGCCACCCGCGCGCGGGACGCGCTCAACGCCGAGCGGCGCGGACTGCCGATGGTGGAGGTCGACGAGGAGTACGTCTTCGAGGGCGGCGACGGCAAGGCCACCCTGCTCGACCTGTTCGAAGGCCGGCACCAGCTCGTCGTCTACCACTTCATGTTCGCGCCCGAGTGGGACGCCGGCTGCCGCAGCTGCTCCGGCTTCCTGGATCAAATAGGGCATCTCGCCCATCTCAAGGCGCGTGGCACGTCGTTCGCGGCCGTTTCCCGGGCGCCGTACCCGAAGCTCCTGCCCTTCAAGGCGCGCATGGGCTGGTCGCTGCCCTGGTACTCGTCGTACGGCAGCGACTTCAACCGCGACTTCGAGGTGACGCTCGAACGCGAGGGCGAGCTTGTGGAGCGGCCCGGCCTGAGCTGCTTCCTGCGGGACCGTGACCGCGTGTTCCACACGTACTCGACGTACGAGCGCGGCCTCGACGGCCTTGGTTCGACCACCAGCCTGCTGGACCTCACCGCGCTGGGGCGGCAGGAGGAGTGGGAGGAACCCAAGGGGCGCGCGTCGGCTTTCGGGGCGCCTGCGGGAAGTGGGCGCGTCAGGTATCACGACGAGTACGACGACTGACACCCACAGTGAGGAAATCAGCCAAGCGGCTGAGAATCTGCTCACACTTGACGGTGAACGCGTGTCAACTACGTCTCAGAACCGTCACTTCGCGAGCCGTCCACCCCATGGTTGGCGTTTAACTCTACGAGTACAGCGCTACATGGAGGTGCAGGGTGGTGAACGGGCGAACGGTGCTCGAGAGCTTTCCCGCCGGCGGGCCGCGTGGCTCCTGGCCGGCGGAGGAGTTCGCGCAGGCGCGGCGTCTGGAAGGCCTGCCCGCCGAAGTCGTCATGGACCTGGCATCGGACATGTTCCTGGTCATCGTGCGCAGCGGGGACGGCGCCGACGCCACCGCCTGACCCATGCCCTCGGGCGCCGCCGCACGGCCGTCAGCCATCAGCCCGCGGTCGGTCCGCGGTCAGCCCGCAGCCCGCCGTCAGCCCCTCTTCGGCGCCGGCACCTTCCCGGCCGGCGGGGGTGACGCGGCGAACTGCTCCGCCTGGAGCGCGTACAGCTCGGCGTAGAGCCCGCCGGTCGCCAGCAGGTCGTCCGGCGTCCCGGATTCCACGAGCCGCCCCTGGTCCAGGACGTGCACCAGGTCCGCGTGGCGTACGGACGCCAGCCGGTGCGTGATCAGCACGACCGTCTGGCCGCTGTCGGCCAGGGCGCGGATCCGCTCGAAGACCTCCAGCTCGGCCCGGGCGTCCAGGGCCGCCGTCGGCTCGTCCACGATCAGGATGCGGCCCCTGCGATAGGCCGCCCGGGCGATGCCCAGCCGCTGCCACTGGCCACCGGAGAGTTCGTGCCCGCCGGAGAAGTTGCGGGCCAGCAGCGTGTCCAGCCCGCGCGGCAGATCCGCGATCACGGCCTCCGCCCCGGCCTCGGCGACGGACTCCGCCAGCCGCTCCTCGCAGACGGGTGCCGACGGCCGCCCCAGGGCGACGTTCACCCGGGCCGTGAACGGCCACCTCTTGAAGTCCTGCGCGACCATCGCGATCCGCTCGGCCAGCCGGTGCCGGTCGGCGGTCGCCGCGTCCACGTCGTCCCACAGGATCCGCCCCTTCTCCGGCGTGTACAGCCCGGCGAGCAGCTTCACCAGGGTCGTCTTGCCGGAGCCGTTCTCCCCGACCAGCGCCACGATCCGGCCCAGCGGCAGGGTGAGCGAGACGTCGTCGAGGGCCGGACGGGCCGAGTCCCCCGGGTAGCGGAAGGTGACGTTCTCGAAGCGGATCTCGCGCGGGTCCTCCGGCAGCGCCCGGCCCCCCGCCGGGATCGCCCGCTGTGCCGCCTCCCTGTACAGCCGGTGCAGGTCACCGACGAAGAGCGCCTCCTCGTGCAGCGCGTTGACCTCCACCACCAGCGTGTCCAGGCTCTGCGAGCCGGTGCGGATGGCGATCACGGCCGTGCCCGCCACGGACAGGGCCATGGCCCCGGCGAGCAACAGCGCGCCGAGCGTCGCGTACGTCGCCACCGTCGCCAGGCCGGTCCAGGCCGCCGCGATCAGGCCGGTGCGGGCCGCGAGCCGGGCGAGACGGGCCTGCTCGGCCTCCGCCGTCTCCGACATCGCCCGGAAGTGCCGCAGCAGGAACGCGCCCACCCCGTGCACCCGGATCTCGGGGGCCGCCTCCGGCTCGATCAGCAGGTTGCCCAGCAGCCGGCCGGCCCGGGCGTGCTGCACCCAGGCGTGGAAGGACTCGTAGCGCCGCCGGGCGACGGTCAGGGCGCTCCAGGCGCTCGGCAGCACCATCGTGATCAGCAGCGGCAGCAGGGCCGGGTGCAGCACGGTCAGCACGCCGGCGGCGGCGACCAGCGAGATCATCGCGTTGATCACACGCGTCCCGTACGAGATCATCCGGCGGGCCGAGGCGGCCCCGTACTGCGCGGTGTCCAGCAGCTTGTGGAAGGCGTGGTCCTCGATGGCGGCCAGTTCCACGGCAGCGGCCCGCTCCAGGTACCGCTCGGTCGCGACCCGCTCCACCTTGGGCTCCAGGCGGCCGGTGGCGTACGTGCTCGCGGCCCGCAGCAGGGCCGCCAGCATCATCACGGCGGCCACCGTGACCAGCGCCGGGACGGCGCCGCGCAGCCGGTCCTCGATGGGACCGCCGCCCATCAGCCGGGCCAGCACGCTGTTGACGGCGAGCAGGCTCACGGCCTGCGCCACGCCCCGGCCCGCCTCGGCGGCCAGCACGATCCGCGCGGCGCTGCGGTCGGCCTGCCGGGCGAGCCGGAGGCTGGACGCCAGCAGGGACGGCAGCCGGGTGATCATGGCGCGGAAGTTCAGTTCGAGGAACGCGTCGGCGTGCTGGTTCCAGCCCATGTCGTAGCGGAGCGGCCCGCCGAAGAGCAGCCGCTCCGACTCGGACACCTCCGGCGCGGTCCGCTTCTTCGCCACCGTCGACCGACCTCCCCGCTCGTCCCGCCGCCCCGGTTCGTCCCGGCTCGTGAGCGGCCACTATCGCGGGACGGAGCCGGCCGGGGCAGGGCGCAGCCCGGGGGCGCCGGATGCGCGCGGGCGCACGGCATGAGGCGGGGAGGCGCGTCACGGCGCGGGGAGCGAGGACGGGTACCGCGGGTGGGGCGTGACTACGCGCTGACCGGCCGCGACCAGGCCGGAGTCGTTCCCGTCACGCGGCACAGGGTCAGGTACAGCGGAATCGGCGGGGTGTACGGGAGCGTGCCGTCCGGTCGGTGGATCAGCTCGGGCAGCTCCGGGACGTCCGGGACGACCGCTCCGGCGGTGTACCGCGCCGGGGCCGGCCACTCCAGAGCGTGGTCGGAGTCCGCCGGCACCAGCCACCACCAGTGCGCGGCGTCGGCGTAGACACAGCCCAGGCGGGGCAGGCGGGACATGATCGACGGGCCGTAGTGGGCGGGCATCGCCACGGCGTCGCAGCCCAACGGGGTGGTCATGCCCTCGGGCACGGGCAGGCGCAGGACCGGCAGCGGTGTGCGCTGCGCGCGCCGGAGGCGGGCCAGGGTGTCCAGGTGCAGCACCCGGCCGCCGGGCCTCATGCCGGTCCCCGCTCTCGGCGTCGCTCCTGCGCGGGAACCTCCGGGGCGGCATCGGTGGGGCGGGACGTGTGCGGTGCCGGGTGCCGTGCCGGGCGCGGGGCCTGGTGCCGTGTGTGCTGTCGTGCCCGGTGCCGGGCCTGGTGGGTGTCCTCGCCGTCGTCCGGTTCGTCCCCCCGGTCGTCGGAGGGGCCGCGCTTGGGCCGGGCGCCCCAGCCGAGGTCGTCGCGGGGTTCGTCCGGGCCCGCGGCGGTGGGGTGGCCCGTGCCGGCGCCGGGGTCCTCGGACTCCGGGTCGTCCAGGATGCCGCCCCAGTTGGGGTCGTCGAAGGCCGCGGCATCGTGCGGGGTGTCCGTCGTGCGCGGCAGCTCGGCCCAGACCAGCAGCCCGGGCCCGTGCTCATGGGCGCCCCAGGCATGGCAGAGGGCGTCGACGAGGAGCAGTCCCCTCCCATGCTCCTCCTCTGGCCGGGTCCGGCCGGCGGCGTGGGGCTGGCCCGGGGCGCAGCCCTCGTCACGCACGGCTATCCGCACCAGGTCGTCACCGTCGTGCAGCTCGCACACGATGTGCGTGCTCGCCGTGTGCACGAGGGCGTTGGTGACCAGCTCGGAGACGACCAGGGCCGCGCTGTCGCAGGTGTCCTCGCACACCGACCAACCGGTCAGCCGGGCTCGCGTCAGGCGTCTGGCCTGGGCGGGAGAACCCGGATGGGCGGCCAGCTCGAAACGGAACCGGCGCCCGGCGGCCAGCCCGAGGGAGCCTGCTCCCGCGGCGGCGCCAGGCCCGAGGGGGCCGGCGGCGGCGTCTGTTCCTAAGGGCGCGGACGGAATCACGCTTGCCACTATCGCCGCGCCATGAACACTTGGCAAGTGTCACTCTGAAAATTGCAGAGTGCGGTGTGACGGTCTGGAAGGGCGTGGCACACTGCTCGCAACAGCACCTCGCGCGGCGCCAGTTGGCATCGTCGAAGATTTGTTCGAGACGTTGTTCCAGGTGTTCCGGGCGTGTGCCCGGACCGGCACCCCGAAAGGGTTTCCGAATGGCGTCGCAGGGCTGTCAGCGTTCTTCTGTGGCCGGCTCGTCAGGACTCTTCGTGGAGGTGGAGCGTGAGTGAACCGCGGTCCGCGCCGACGGTCGGCCAGGTCGTTCTCGGCCGGCGCCTGTTGGACCTGCGCGAACGCGCCGGGATGAAGCGCGAGGAGGCCGCCCGCATCCTGCGCGTCGCCCCCGCCACGGTCCGCCGGATGGAGATGGCCGAGGTCGGGCTCAAAATCCCGTATCTGCAACTGCTCCTCAAGGCCTACGGAATCTCCGACGAGGAGGCCGAGGCCTTCGTCCAGCTGGCCGAGGAAGCGAACAAGCCGGGCTGGTGGCAGCGTTTCCACGACATCCTGCCCGGCTGGTTCTCGATGTACGTGAGCCTGGAGGGCGCGGCCGGCGTCATCCGCAGCTACGAACCCCACTTCGTCCCCGGACTGCTGCAGACCGAGGACTACGCGCGCGGGGTGCTCCGCTCGGGCGCCATCGGCCAGACCCGGCCCGAGGACATCGAACGCCACGTCGCCCTGCGCATGCAGCGCCAGAAGCTGCTCACCCGCGAGGACGCGCCCCGGCTGTGGGTCGTCATGGACGAAACCGCGCTGCGGCGCCCGGTCGGCGGCCCGGAGGTGATGCGCGCCCAGATCGACCGACTGCTGGAGGCGACCGCACTGCCGAACGTGACGCTGCAGATCGCCCCGTTCGCGGCCGGGCCGCACCCGGGCACGTACGGACCGTTCGTGCTGTTCCGATTCGCCATGCCCGAACTGCCGGACATGGTCTACAGCGAGTACCTGACCGGCGCGGTCTACCTGGACGCGCGCGCCGAGGTGGCGACCCACCTGGAGGTCATGGACCGCATGGCGGCGCAGGCCGCCACGGCACATCGCACGAAGGAGATCCTCCGGGATCTCCGCAAGGAGCTGTGAATGGATCGCATCAAGCCGCGCACACACGTCTACAACGGCATGCCCGCGCGCGACTTGGGCAGCGAAGGCTGGCACAAGCCGTGGAGCGGCGGCAACGGAGGCAACTGCCTGGAGGCGATGAAGCTCGCCGACGGCCGGATCGCCGTCCGTCAGTCCACCGACCCGGACGGGCCGGCGCTGATCTACACCACCGCCGAGATGACCGCCTTCATCGAAGGGGCGAAGGCGGGAGAGGCGGACTTCCTGCTGTCCTGACGTGCTCGCCGTTGCTCATGCGCGACTGTCTTTTTATCGCTGGTGCTGAAGTGACCACCCCCCTCTGTGCCTTATGGAGTGCCTCATGACCGGGCAGGACCCCACGTCGGCCGTCAGGATCGACACGACCAGACCCCACCCCGCGCGGATGTACGACTGGTACCTCGGCGGCAAGGACAACTATCCGGTCGACGAGGAGATGGGCCGGCAGATGCTCACCCTCGACCCGAGGGTGCCGGTGATGGCACGCGTCAACCGCGCGTTCATGCACCGGACCACGCGCTGGCTGGCCCAGAACGGCGTACGCCAGTTCCTGGACGTCGGCACCGGCATACCGACCGAGCCCAACCTCCACCAGGTCGCCCAGGAGATCGCCCCCGACGCCCGGGTCGTCTACTGCGACAACGACCCCATCGTGCTGGCCCACGCGGCGGCCCTGCTGCGCGGCACGGACGAGGGGGTGACCGAGTACCTCCAGGCCGACGTGCGCGATCCGGACGCCATCCTGGAGGGCGCGCGGAAGGTCCTGGACTTCACCCGGCCCGTCGCGCTGTCGCTCATCGCGCTGCTGCACTTCGTCTCCGACGAGGACGGCGCGCACGACCTGGTCGGCCGGCTGCTCGCCGAACTGCCCTCCGGCAGCTACCTGGTGATCACCCACGCCACCTCCGACTTCACCCCGGAGGAGTCGAAGGCGGCCACCGAGAAGATGCGTGCGGCCGGTGTCACCCTGGCCCTGCGCTCCCGCGCGGAGTTCACCCGCTTCTTCGACGGCCTGGACCTCGTCGAGCCCGGCGTGGAGGTGCCGCACCACTGGCGCCCCGAGCTGGGCGAGCCGGTGCCCGGGCAGGACGACGGGGTGATCCCGGGGTACGGGGCGGTGGCCCGCAAGCCGTAGTCTCCCCAGACTCCACGGGCCGGTCAGGGCGGCGGCAGCGCACCGCACAGCGCCTCCAGGGCCGGCCCGTAGGCGTGTTCGGAGGGGGTCGCGTACCCCACGACGAGTCCGTCGCCCGCCGGCATGTCCGTCTTCGGATGCCGGAACGCGGCGAGGCCGTCGAGCGCGATGCCCTGCCAGGCGGCGGCCTTGACCGCGGACGCCTCGGTGCCGGG
>NZ_JAPSKN010000010.1:17213-73911 GCF_031181705.1 Streptomyces sp. | reverse complement strand
CCCAAAACATGATCAGGAGGCAACCCGTGAGCGCGACCGCGGACCACGCGGAGGAGCGGACGAACCCTGCCGCCAGGCTGGGGTTCCAGCCCGGGCAGGTGGTCCAGGAGATCGGCTACGACGACGACGTGGACCAGGAACTCCGCGAGGCCATCGAGGGCATCGTCGAGGGCGACCTGGTGGACGAGGACTACGACGACGTGGCCGACGCCGTTGTGCTGTGGTTCCGTGACGACGACGGCGACCTGACGGATGCGCTGGTCGATGCCACCACGTACATCGAAGAGGGCGGTGCCATCCTGCTCCTCACGCCGAAGACCGGCCGTTCGGGCTACGTGGAGCCGAGTGACATCTCGGAAGCCGCCACGACCGCCGGCCTGACGGCGTCCAAGAGCGTCAGCGTCGGCAAGGACTGGAGCGGGAGCCGCCTGGCGACGCCCAAAGCAGCCAAGTCCAAGCGCTAGCCGTACGCACCGGGCGGGCCGGCGTCGCCGGCCCGCCCGCAGGCCTGTGCGGGTCCCTGCGTAGGGTGGTCGTCCCACCGGTACAGGCCCAGGAAGGGACACCCGCGGCGATGGCGATCCAGGTCGGTGAGAAGGCCCCCGGCTTCGAGCTCAGGGACAACCACGGCAGGACCGTGCGGCTGTCCGACTTCCACGGCCGGCAGAACGTGGTGCTGCTCTTCTACCCCTTCGCCTTCACCGGCGTGTGCACCGGCGAGCTGAGCGAGCTGCGCGACAACCTGCCCCGGTTCACCGACCGCGACACCGCGCTGCTCGCCGTCTCCAACGACTCCATCCACACCCTGCGCGTCTTCGCCGAGCAGGAGGGCCTGGAGTACCCGCTGCTGTCCGACTTCTGGCCGCACGGCAACGTCTCGCGGGCCTACGGCGTCTTCGACGAGGGCAAGGGCTGCGCGGTGCGCGGCACCTTCGTCATCGACAAGGAGGGCGTCGTGCGGTGGACCGTCGTCAACGGCCTGCCGGACGCGCGCGACCCGAACGACTACCTCAAGGCGCTCGACTCCCTGTGACGCCGGTCGGGCGTCATGCGCTCGACACCCGCTGAATTGTCGGCTCCAGGGCCTGCGAGGGGCGGGAACCCGTCACTAGGATCGACTCGTTGATCCGACATCCGAGCACAACGGGGCACCCCGCCCCCGGACACCAATGGAGGACTCGTGGGAGTCAGCCTCAGCAAGGGCGGCAACGTATCGCTGACCAAGGAGGCGCCGGGCCTGACCGCGGTCATCATCGGTCTGGGGTGGGACGTCCGCACCACGACCGGCACCGACTTCGACCTGGACGCCAGCGCGCTGCTGCTGAACAGCTCCGGCAAGGTCGCCAGCGACGCGCACTTCATCTTCTTCAACAACCTCAAGAGCCCGGACGGCTCCGTCGAGCACACCGGTGACAACACCACCGGTGAGGGCGAGGGCGACGACGAGCAGATCAAGGTCAACCTGGCCGGCGTCCCGGCCGACGTCGAGAAGATCGTCTTCCCGGTCTCCATCTACGACGCCGAGACCCGCCAGCAGTCCTTCGGCCAGGTGCGCAACGCGTTCATCCGCGTCGTCAACCAGGCCGGCGGTGCCGAGATCGCCCGGTACGACCTGTCGGAGGACGCCTCCACCGAGACCGCCATGGTCTTCGGCGAGCTCTACCGGCACGGCGCGGAGTGGAAGTTCCGCGCCATCGGCCAGGGCTACGCCTCCGGCCTGCGCGGCATCGCGCAGGACTTCGGCGTGAACGTCTGAGCCACCTGACGGGCCCCGGCGACGGGGCTTTCGGGTCTTTCTGTCCGGCGCCGCACGGTTTACGTGCGGCGCCGGACGTGCAAGACCACCTCAGTAACACCACCCGGGGAGGGACATCAGATGGGCGTCACGCTTGCCAAAGGGGGGAACGTCTCCCTGTCCAAGGCCGCACCGAATCTCACTCAGGTGCTGATCGGGCTCGGCTGGGACGCGCGCTCCACCACCGGAGCCCCGTTCGACCTCGACGCCAGCGCGCTGATGTGCAGCGGCGGGCGGGTGCTCGGGGACGAGTGGTTCGTCTTCTACAACCAGCTCAAGAGCCCCGACGGTTCGGTCGAGCACACGGGGGACAACCTCACCGGCGAGGGCGACGGCGACGACGAGTCGCTGCTGATCGACCTCTCCAAGGTGCCGCCGCAGTGCGACAAGATCGTGTTCCCCGTCTCCATCCACATGGCCGACGAACGCGGCCAGACCTTCGGCCAGGTCAGCAACGCGTTCATCCGGGTCGTGAACCAGGCCGACGGCCAGGAACTGGCCCGCTACGACCTCAGCGAGGACGCCTCCACGGAGACCGCGATGATCTTCGGTGAGGTCTACCGCTACCAGGGCGAGTGGAAGTTCAGGGCCGTGGGTCAGGGGTACGCGTCCGGTCTGCGGGGCATCGCCCTGGACTTCGGGGTCAACGTGTCATAACGCGATATGAGCAAAACGCGGGGCCCCCCGGGGTGCGGAGGGGGCCCGACTAGACTTCGGCTTCAAAAGTTCGTAAAGCCGGGTACGGCGGGGGGGAACCCCTCCCTCAGATTCCGTCTGGGGGGACCCCCAACACACGATTGGGTAGCCAGTGGTTCTGAAAACCTTCGGGTGGTCGTTCGCGGTCACCGCGCTCGGCCTGGTCGCAGCGGTCTTCTACGGAGGGTGGACCGCGTTCGGTGTCGTAGCGATCCTGTCCATCCTCGAGATCTCACTGTCCTTCGACAACGCGGTGGTCAACGCCGGGATCCTGAAGAAGATGAATGCCTTCTGGCAGAAGATCTTCCTCACCATCGGCATTCTGATCGCCGTCTTCGGCATGCGACTGGTCTTCCCCGTCGTGATCGTGGCCGTCAGCGCCCAGCTGGGCCCGATCGAGGCCGTCGACCTCGCGCTCACCGACAAGGACCGCTACCAGGAGCTGGTGACCGACGCGCACCCGTCGATCGCGGCCTTCGGCGGCATGTTCCTGCTGATGATCTTCCTGGACTTCATCTTCGAGGACCGGGACATCAAGTGGCTCGGCTGGCTGGAGCGGCCGCTGGCCAAGCTCGGCAAGGTCGACATGCTGTCGGTCTGCATCGCCCTGATCGTGCTGCTGATCTCCTCGATCACCTTCGGCGCCCACGCCCACCAGCACGGCGGCACCCACGCCGACAAGGCGGAGACGGTCCTGCTCTCCGGCATCGCCGGTCTGATCACGTACATGATCGTCGGCGGTCTCTCCGGCTACTTCGAGGACAAGCTCGAAGAGGGGGAGGAGCGCGAGCACGAGGCCGAGGAACAGGCCGAACGCGAGGGCAAGCCCAAGTCCGCGGTGAGGCTGGCCGGCAAGGCCGCGTTCTTCATGTTCCTCTACCTGGAGGTCCTGGACGCGTCCTTCTCCTTCGACGGTGTCATCGGCGCCTTCGCCATCACCAACGACATCGTCCTGATGGCCCTCGGCCTGGGCATCGGCGCCATGTACGTCCGGTCGCTCACGGTCTACCTGGTCCGCCAGGGCACCCTCGACGACTACGTCTACCTGGAGCACGGCGCGCACTACGCCATCGGCGCGCTCGCCATGATCCTGCTCGTCACCATCCAGTACGAGATCAACGAGATCATCACCGGCCTCATCGGCGTCGTCCTCATCGGCGCCTCCTTCTGGTCCTCCGTCCGCCGCAACCGCGCCATCGCGGCGGCCGAGGGAAAGGCCGGCTCGGACGACAAGACTGAGGTCTCGTCCGGGGTGTGACACCCCTCCGGGTGAGGAACGCTCTCGACGGGGCGGCCACCGAGGCGACTCCTCGGCGGCCGCCCCGCCGGTCGTCAAGGGCCGCGGGCAGGGCGACGTCCCGCGGTCTCCAAGTGAACGTGGGGGGCGGAATGGGCCTGTTCGACGGACTCAGGCGGGGCACCGTGCAGTTCGACTCGGGCGACGCGTCGAGCAACGCGATCGAACTGACCAAGCGGCGCGCACAGATATCACTCACCAAGCAGGACGCGGCCACCGGCCACCTGCGGGTCAACCTCAGCTGGCGGATGCGCACCTCCGACATCGGCGGCTCCCAGCGCGAGAGCCTGCTGCGGCACCCCTTCCGGGCCCTGAAGCCACCGGAGGTCATCGGCCACAGCCAGAGCATGGTCAACGTCGACCTCGACCTGGGCTGCCTCTACGAGCTCCAGGACGGCACCAAGGGCGTCGTGCAGCCGCTCGGCGGGTACTTCGGCGACGTCAACGCCCCGCCGTACGTCAAGCTCAGCGGTGACGACCGGTTCGGCTCCGGGTCCGGCGAGACGATGTACATCAACCTCGACCACCGCGACAGCATCAAGCGGCTCCTGGTCTTCGTCTACATCTACGACCAGACGCCCGCCTTCGACCGTGCCCAGGCCATCGTGACGCTCTACCCGAGCAACGGCCCCCGCATCGAGATCCACCTCGACGAACGCCAGCCGCAGGCCCGCTCCTGCGCCGTCGTCATGATCGAGAAGGTCAAGAACGAGATCGTCGTCCGCCGCGAGGCCAAGTTCGTCTACGGCTTCCAGGCGGAACTGGACCGGCTGTACGGGTGGGGGCTGCAGTGGGGGCGGGGCTACAAGACGAAGGTCGGCCGCTGAGCCCGGCGAGGCCGCCGGAGGCGCCGGGCCCGCCGCGGCCGGGGCGCCTCAGCGGCCGATGAACTGCGGGCCCTGCGGGGGCAGCCGGAAGTCCGGGTCGGGGGCGGCGGTGACCGGCTGCGGGTAGCCGTAGCCGGACTGCGCGCCCGCCGCGCCCGCCGTCGCCGGAGCCGGCGGGTAGCCGTACGCGGGCCGGCCGGCGGGCTGCGGGTAGCCGTACGCCGGCTGCGTCGCCGGGGGCTGCTGGGGCGGGTAGCCGTACCCGGACTGCGCGGGCACCGCGGTCGGCTGCTCCGGCGGCAGCGGCCGGGACACCTCCGCGGAGGACTGCGACGAGGCCGCGGGCTGCTGCGGGGCGGAACCGGCCGTCGTGGGCGGCGCGGGCACGGTCGTGGTCGGCTCCTGTGCCGCCTCCGACTCGTCCACGGAGATGCCGAAGTCGGTCGCGAGCCCCTTCAGCCCGTTCGAATAGCCCTCGCCCAGCGCCCGGAACTTCCAGCCCTCGCCGCGCCGGTACAGCTCGCCGCAGATCAGCGCGGTCTCCTCGCCCGTCTCCGGCTTGACGTCGAAGTACGCCAGCGCCTCCGTGCCGGCGTCCGCCGCGTCGTACAGCAGGATGCGCAGCTCCCGCACGCGGTCGAAGGTCACGCCGTCCGCCGAAGCGACCAGCAGAATCCGGCCCACTTCCGGCTCGACACCGGTGAGCTCTGTCTGGATCGTGTCGGTCAGGCCCTCGGCGACCCGCTTCTTGCCGAGCCGCCACACCTTCCCGGACGGGTGCCGGGGCTGGTTGTAGAAGACGAAGTCCTCGTCGGAGCGCACACGTCCGTCGGGGCCGAGGAGCAGCGCGGAGGCGTCGACGTCCGGAACGCCCTGCCCGGGCGTCCAGCGCAGCACGGCGCGCACCGTGGTGGCTTCCAGCGGGACGTTCGACCCCTTCAGCATCGCGTGCGTCATGCGGTCATCCTGCCTTCTCGGTCCTGCTCACGACAACGCGGGGGGCCGAGCGGCGCGGACGGCCGCCAGGGACTACCGTCGACATGGCCGGGCTGGGCTGTGCTTGCCCTCGTTACCTGAAATTCATGCCTGACGGGAACCTGCGACATGGACTTCTACGTACTATTACCGGCCACCTTTCATCGATTCGCAGGTCGCGTCGCCACCACGGGGGAGTTCCATGCGTCATTTCGGGCACATCGCCCCTGAGGTGCGGAAGCGTCTCTTCCACCGGGAGCCGTGCGTGTTCACCGCCGACTCCCCGGCCCGGCTGCTCTCGGCGGCCCTGGGCGCCACGCTCTACAGCCCGGCCACGCGGCCCCGCCTCGCCGACGACATCCTCAAGCAGGCCGGTCGCGGCGTGGTCTCGATGGTGCTGTGCCTGGAGGACTCCATCGACGACGCGGACGTGGGCCCGGGCGAGGAGAACCTGGTACGTCAGTTCACCGCGCTCGCCGGCCTCCCGGACCCGGACCTGCCGCTGCTGTTCATCCGCGTCCGCACCCCCGGGCAGATACCCGACCTGGTGCGGCGCCTCGGCCCCGCCGTGCGCCTGCTGTCGGGGTTCGTGCTGCCGAAGTTCACCGCGGAGCGCGGCATTCCGTTCCTGGAGGCCCTGGCGACCGCCGAGGCCGAAAGCGGCCGCCGCCTTTTCGCCATGCCGGTGCTGGAGTCCCCCGAGCTGCTCTACCGCGAGTCGCGGGTCGAGACCCTGGAGGGCATCTCCCGCGCCATCGACAAGTACCGCGACCGCGTCCTCGCCGTGCGCCTCGGCGTGACGGACTTCTGCTCCTCCTACGGGCTGCGCAGAGGCCCCGACGTGACCGCCTACGACGTGCAGATCGTCGCCTCCGTGATCGCCGACGTGGTGAACATGCTGGGCCGCGCCGACGGCACCGGCTTCACCGTGACCGGGCCGGTGTGGGAGTACTTCCGGGTCCAGGAGCGCATGTTCAAGCCGCTGCTGCGGCAGAGCCCCTTCCTGGAGGTGCAGGCCGCCGAGCTGCGCGAGAAGCTGATCGAGCACGCCATGGACGGGCTGCTCAGGGAGATCACCCTGGACCAGGCCAACGGCCTGCTGGGCAAGACCTGCATCCACCCCTCCCACGTGCTGCCGGTGCACGCCCTGTCGGTCGTCAGCCACGAGGAGTTCTCGGACGCCCAGGACATCCTGCGCCCCGAACGCGGCGGCGGGGGTGTGCTGAGATCGGCGTACACGAACAAGATGAACGAGGTGAAGCCGCACCGGGCCTGGGCCGAGCGGACGCTGCTGCGCGCCGAGGTTTTCGGCGTGGCCAACGAGGACATCGGCTTCGTGGAACTGCTCGCGGCGGGCTTGCCGAGCTGAGTCCCCGAACCAGGTACACCGGTGAACGCGACGCGGACGATCCATGGAGAAGGCAGTGAACGAGGGGCCGCACCACGAGGTGCGCGACGGGGTCTGGTCCGGCAGCTGGGTCGCCGAGCGGCTCGGCGTCGAACTCGCCGGTGACGACCGGCTGACCGATCTGCTGGGACTGGCGCTGCGCCGCAACCCCAAGCGGGCCCACCTGCTGGTGTCGAACGTGCTGGGCAAGCACGTGCCGCAGTCGCCGTCCGTGGTCCACGGCCAGGGCGTGGCGCTCGGCCGCCGGGTGCGGGAGCTGCTGGGCGACGACGAGGCCCGCCGCGCGGTCGTCCTCGGCTACGCGGAGACCGCGACCGGCCTGGGGCACAGTGTCGCCGACGGCCTGGGCCTCGCTCCCTACCTGCACTCCACCCGCCGCCCGGTGGCCGGGCTCGCCCCGGCCGGCGGCTTCGAGGAGGCCCACTCGCACGCGACGTCGCACCTGCTGCTGCCCGAGAACCCCGCGCTGCTCGCCGGCGACGGGCCGCTGGTCCTGGTCGACGACGAGTTCTCCACCGGGAACACCGTGCTGAACACCGTCCGAAACCTGCACGAGCGGTATCCGCGGCGGCGGTACGTCGTGGTGGCGCTGGTCGACATGCGCTCGGCGGCGGACTCCGGCCGGCTGGAGGACTTCGCCCGCGAGATCGGCGCGCGGGTGGATCTCGTGGCAGCGGCCTCGGGGACGGTGCGGCTGCCCGAGGGGGTGCTGGAGAAGGGGCGCGAGCTGGTGGCGCGGTACGAGGAGAGTGCGGCGACGGGGCGCGTGTCGTCTGCCGCGCCGGAGCCGGTCGCCCCAGGGGCGCGGGGAACCGCGCGACCGGCCCCCACCGGCCCGCACCCGGACCACGGAGGCACCGGCCCCCACGCCACCCGCGTGGACCTGCGCTGGCCCTCCGGCCTGCCGGACGGCGGGCGGCACGGGTTCACCCCCGCCCACCGGGAGCGCCTGGAGGCCGCCCTGCCCGCCATGGCGGCCCGGATCGCCGAGGCACTGCCCGCCGGGGCCCGGCGCGTGCACGTCCTCGGCTTCGAGGAGCTCATGTACGCCCCCCTGCGGCTCGCCGAATCCCTGGAGCGCATCACGGACGCCGAGGTGCGCTACTCCACCACCACCCGCTCGCCCGTCCTCGCCGTGGACGACCCCGGTTACGCGATACGCACCCGCCTGGCCTTCCCCGCCCACGACGACCCCGCCGACGGCCCCGGGGAGCGGTACGCCTACAACGTCGCCGGTGCCGGCTTCGACGCGGTCGTCGCCGTCGTCGACTCCGTGGCGGACACGCCCGCGCTGCACGCCCCCGACGGGCTGCTGGCCGGGCTCGCCGCGCACACCCCGCGGGTCCTCCTCGCCGTCGTACCGTCGTACGTCCCCGAGCCCCCGCACGCCCCCGAAAGGCCCTCCATGCTGCCCGAGCCCCTCCGCGGCCCCGCCTTCTCCTCGTACGCGCCCGAGGAGGTCGGCTGGCTGCTCCAGGACCTCTCGGACGTGACGCTGGAGGCGCCGACCGAGGAGCGCGAGGAGGCGATCCAGAGCGGCGGCGCGCACTACGCCGAGTCGCTGCCCGTGGAGTACCAGCCGACCGAGCAGTACCAGGAGCTGTTCCACGCCGCGCTGCAGGAGTCGGCGGCCCGTATCGCCCGGGCGGTCGGTGTCGTCACCGAGACGGTCCTGGCCGAGCGGTCCCCGCGCCCGGTCCTGGTCTCCCTGGCCCGGGCGGGCACCCCCGTCGGCATCCTCATGCGCCGCTGGGCGCAGCACCGGCACGGCCTCGACCTGCCGCACTACGCCGTGTCGATCGTCCGCGGCCGCGGCATCGACGCCAACGCGCTGCGCTGGCTCGCGGCACACCACGACCCCCGGGACGTCGTCTTCGTCGACGGCTGGACCGGCAAGGGCGCCATCACCCGCGAACTCGCCCAGGCGCTGACGGAGTTCGAGACGTCCGACGGCATCACCGGCTTCGACCCGGAGATCGCCGTCCTGGCCGACCCCGGCTCCTGCGTACGGACCTACGGCACCCGCGAGGACTTCCTCATCCCCTCCGCCTGCCTCAACTCGACCGTCTCCGGCCTGATCTCACGGACCGTGCTGCGCGCGGACCTGGTCGGCCCGCACGACTTCCACGGGGCGAAGTTCTACCGCGAACTCGCCGCCACCGACGTCTCGGTGGCCTTCCTGGACGCCGTCTCCGCCCGCTTCCCCGAGGTCACGGACGCGGCCTGCGCCCAGGCCAAGGAACTGCTCGCCGCCGACCGCACGCCCACCTGGGAGGGCTGGGCCGCGGTCGAGCGCATCAGCGAGGAGTACGGCATCCACGACGTCAACCTCGTCAAGCCCGGCGTCGGCGAGACCACCCGCGTGATGCTGCGCCGCGTGCCCTGGAAGGTGCTGGCACGCGCCGGGGCGGGCAGCGACCTCGACCACGTCCGCCTGCTCGCCGAGCAGCGCGGCGTGCCCGTCGAGGAGGTGGCCGACCTGCCCTACACCTGCGTCGGCCTGATCCACCCCAAGTACACCCGGGGCGCGACCGGCGCCGACGGAAAGGCGGTGACGCTCTGATGCCCGTCCTCGTCGCGAGCGACCTCGACCGCACCCTGATCTACTCGGCCGCGGCCCTGGCGCTGACCATGCCGGACGCGCGGGCACCCCGGCTGCTGTGCGTGGAGGTGCACGAGAGCAAGCCGCTGTCGTACATGACCGAGACGGCGGCGGAGCTGCTGGCCGAACTGGGCGACGCGGCCGTGTTCGTGCCGACGACGACCCGGACGCGCAAGCAGTACCAGCGCATCAACCTGCCCGGCCCCGCGCCCACGTACGCGATCTGCGCGAACGGCGGCCACCTCCTGGTCGACGGCGTCTCCGACCCCGACTGGCACGCGCAGGTGACCGCACGGCTGGCCGACCAGTGCGCGCCCCTGGCCGAGGTGCAGGAGCACCTGCTCAGGGCCGCCGACCCGGTGTGGGTGCGCAAGCACCGCGTCGCCGACGACCTGTTCGCCTACCTCGTCGTGGAGCGCGAACTGCTGCACGAGGACTGGGTGAAGGAACTGGCGGTGTGGGCGGAGAACCGCGGCTGGACCGTGTCCCTCCAGGGCCGCAAGATCTACGCGGTGCCCAAGCCGCTCACCAAGAGCGCGGCCATGCGGGAGGTCGCCCGGCGGACCGGCGCCGGTCTCACGCTCGCCGCCGGGGACTCCCTGCTCGACACCGACCTGCTCCTCGCGGCGGACCAGGGCTGGCGGCCCGGCCACGGGGAGCTGGCCGACACGGGCTTCACGGCTCCCTCGATCAGCGTGCTTCCCGACCGGGGCGTGCTCGCCGGGGAGCGGATCCTGCGGGAGTTTCTGGGGGCAGTGCGGGGCGCCTGAGAACTCGGGTGTCCTGGTCGTCGTGCGGGGGCGGCGCCGTCGTGGCCGTTCGCGCAGTTCCCCGCGCCCCTTCGGGGCGCCGTCGCAGCCGTACCGCGATGAACGCCACCACTGCCAGCGCCGCCACGGCCAGGACCACCTTGGAGTAGGTGGAGACGATGTCGGACACCGTGTGCCAGTTCGCGCCGAGGAAGTAGCCCGCGAGCACGAACACCGTGTTCCAGATCGCGCTGCCCAGGGTGGTCAGCCCCAGGAACACCGGCAGGCGCATGCGCTCCACACCCGCCGGCACGGAGATCAGACTGCGGAAGATCGGGATCATCCGGCCGAAGAACACGGCCTTGGTGCCGTGCTTGAGGAACCACGCCTCGGTCTTCTCGATGTCCGAGACCTTCACCAGCGGCAGCCGCTCCGCGATCGCCACCGTCCGGTCACGGCCGAGCAGCGCGCCCACCCCGTACAGCGCGAGGGCGCCCATCACCGAGCCGGCCGTCGTCCACAGCAGCACGGCGAGCAGGCTCATCCGCCCGCTGCTCGCGGCGAACCCGGCCATGGGCAGGATCACCTCGCTGGGCAGCGGCGGGAACAGGTTCTCCAGGGCGATGGCGAGACCGGCACCCGGCGCGCCCAGCGCGTCCATGAGGTCGTTGACCCACTGCGGTCCGGCTTCCGCGGCGATGGCTGTCATGCCGCCACGCTAGGAAACCGGACCTGAAGGGAACCTGAGGAAGGGACCCGGAGAACGTGAGGAAGAGGCCCCACGGAACGTGAGGAAGGGCCCCGGGGGGACGTCAGCCGCAGCAGCCGCCACCGCAGCAGCCGCCCCCGCCGCCCGCGCGGGGGGCCGGGGCCGGGGCGGAGGTGGAGCCGCCCACCGCGACGGTGGACAGGAGCTTCACCGTGTCGTCGTGTCCGGAGGGACAGGCCGCGGGGGCGGAGGACTCCGCCATGGGACGGCTGAGTTCGAAGGTGTCGCCGCAGGTACGGCAGCGGTACTCGTAGCGAGGCATGGGCACAGGTTAACCGGCCCGGTCAGTGGCCCGCCGCTCCCCGTTCCTCGCGGATCAGGGCGACCACGTGGGCCACGGCCCGGCGTACCGCCTCCGTCTCCGTGAGGAAGTGCCAGTAGTCGGGGTGGCGGCCCTCCAGCGTGGCGACGGCGCGGTCCAGGCGGGCCACCGCGTCGTCCAGGGGGCGGGCGTGGCGCGGGTCGGGGGTGTTGCGGCCGGCCATCGCGAGGCGCTGGGCGTCGCGGATGGCGAAGCGGGTGCGCTCGATCTCCTGCTCGGGGTCCTTCTGCACGGCGTTCAGCCGGTGCAGGCGGTCGCCGGCGGCCGAGACGGCCTCGTCGGTGGTGTTCAGCAGGGCCCGTACGGTCGACAGGAGGGCGGTCGCGTCGGCCCAGCGCTGTTCGTCGCGGGCGGTGCGGGCCTCGGCGAGTTTCGCCTCGGCCCGGCGGACGTTCTCGGCGGCCGTGTCGGGGACGCTCTGCAGGTCCTGCCAGCAGGCGGCGGTGAAGCGGCGGCGCAGCTCGCTGAGGATCGGGTCGACCTGCTCGGAGCGGGTGGTGAGGGCCTGGGCGCGGGTGCGCAGGGAGACGAGCCGGTGGTCGATCTCGGCGGCGCGCTCCGGCAGCCGCTCGGCCTCGACCCGGACCGCCTCGGCCTCACGGGTGACCCGCTCGGCCCGCTCCAGGGTCTGCGGCACGCCGTGTTTCCCGGCGCCCTGGTTCAGCTTCGTGAGCTCGGGGGAGAGCGCGGCGAGACGGGCGGCGAGGTCGTCCGCCTTCAGGCCGGTGGCGCGCACCGAGTCGAGGGCGGTGGCGGCGGCGAGCAGGGCCTGGCGGGCGCGCTCGACCGCGGGGGCCAGGCGGGCCAGCTGCGTCTCGGCCTTGCCGAGCAGGGGGCCGAGGCCGTCGGCGAACCGGTCCAGCTCCTGCTTGACGCGGCCGAGCTCCTCCTTGGCCGCCGTCAGCTCGCCACGAGCGCGGGCGGCGGCCGACGCCTCCAGGTCGTCGCGGTCGAGGTCATGGGCGTCGACGGCCTCGATGTAGCGGTGGCTGGCCTCGTCGATGCGCCGGCCGAGGGCGTCGAAGTCGCCGACGGCGCGCCGGGCGGCCGGGGAGTCGTCGACGGCGGTGATCGTCTCGATGGAGATGCGCAGGTCGCGCTGGGCGGTGTCGAGTTCGTAGAAGGCGGCGGCGGCGGCGTCCTTCGCGGCCTGTGCCTCGGCCCGCTGGTTCTCGGCCCGGCCGCCGAACCAGCGGCGGGTGCCGCCGCCCGCGAAGGCGGCGGGCAGGACCAGCGCCGCCAGCAGCGGCAGGGTGACCAGGGCGAACGTGTCGCCGAGCGGTCCGGGTCCGCGGGTGGGGCGGTGGCGCGGACGGCGTGCGCGCGACACCGACGGCGAGTACGGCTGCGCTGGTGTCGCCGTCACATCCCTCTCCCGTGCTGTGGTCCACCCTGCCCGGTGTCATTCTCCCACCGGTTAAGGACGAACACACGGGCCGGTTAGTTCGCCGTTCGGACCGTCACTTTGCCGTCGCCGGTGCGGGCGGACACCACATGCGCGCTGCTCTCGTCGCGGGGCACGGACACATCGACGCCGCCGTCACCGGTCTCGGTGGTCACGCGGTAGGTGGCGCGGGGCAGGTCGATGGTCACGGAGCCGTCTCCGCTGCGGGAGTCCACGCGGTCGGGCACGACGCCCAGTTCGAGGCGGACGGAGCCGTCGCCGGTGTGGGTGCGCACGTCCCGGGAGGAGACGTCCGCCCGGATGGAACCGTCGCCGGTGCGCATCCGCAGCGGGCCGGTGGCACCGGAGACGCGGATCGACCCGTCGCCGGTGCGCAGCTCCACGGGACCGGTGCTGTCGCTGACGCGGACGGAGCCGTCGCCCGTGCGGATGGCCAGCGGGTCGCGGAAGCCGCGGGCGCGGACGCTGCCGTCGCCGTCCCGGACGTTCACGGTGATGCCGCGGGGCACCTCGATGCGGTGCTTGGCGGAGCAGTCGGCGACGAAGCCGGAGCACTCCAGCCGCAGGACCAGCCGGTCGTCCTTCATGGTCCAGGTGACGTCGGGATCCTTGCCGAGGACGACCGAGCCCTGGAACCAGCGGGTGACCTGGATCTTCCCCCGCGGGTTGCCGTCCGCGGCGACGATCTCCAGGGCCGAGTCGTCGGAGTCGACGGTGAGGGTGCGGCCCTGGAGCGCGAAGGACCTGCGCTCGGGCTCCTTGTCGTCCCCCGCGGAGGCACCGCAGGCGCTGAGCCCGGCGACGAGGACGACGACGGCACCGGCGGCGGCCGTTCGGGCGAGGGCGGTGCGGGTGGTGCGAGTGGCGCTGCTGGTGGTGGTGCCGGCGCTGCCGGTGGTGGTGCCGGTGGCGCGTGTGGCGCGGGCCATGGTGATCTCCCCCTGGACGGACGACGGGCGCTCTCGGGCGCTCTACGACCGTATGGATCCCAGGCCCGCCGGGGGATCCGGGCGGCTCCCGGATCCGGGGTGGGGATAACCCCCGGCGGGACCCGCGATACGGGTTTGCGGGACCGTGCCCCGGGCCATGTAGGCTGTCGACTCGTCCTGGGCGCACGACCCGGGAGCCGGGTGCGTAGCTCAGGGGTAGAGCGCCTGCCTTACAAGCAGGATGTCGGCGGTTCGAAACCGTCCGCGCCCACGGACACCGAGCAGTCAGAGGCCCCCGGGGAGTTCCCTGGGGGCCTCTTCCGTCACGGCGTTCCGTCCGCTTCCCCCGGAGGGGTCTCGTGGGCGTGTTTCAGTTCCGAGCGGGCCGCCACCCGGTCGGGGCCGGTCAGTTCGGACCAGTAGCGGTGCGTGCTGACGAACACCGCGAGCTCGTGTTCGCGCCGCCGGAGTTTCTCCACCTCGGCCTGTTCGTCGGCGGTCCAGCCCGGGGAGGCGGGGCGTTCCACCTTGCGCCAGCCGTTGTCGTCGCTGAAGCCGTCCAGCGGCTCCACCGACCAGGGAAGTCGCTTCAGAAGGGCCGACAGCTCGGCCCGGACCTGATGGAGTTCCTCCTGACCGGCGAGGAGGTCACTCGGAAAGTCATAGGTCGTAGCCACGGCCCAATGATACGCCTGTTCGAATTCGTGGAGCGAGTTCCTTCCTGTGGTTCATGCGAACGGGTGTACCAGCCGGAGCTCGCCGACGATCCGCTCCGTCACCGGTGCCGGGATCCCGTGGCGCTCGGCGGCGCGGAGCAACGCGCCCCCGATGGCGTCCAGTTCGAGCGGCCGGCCCGCCTCCGCGTCGCGCTGCATCGACGACTTCATCGCGGGCGGGAACGCGTCGTAGCGGGCGAGGGCCCGGGCCGGGTCCGACGGCCCGCCGCACGCGCTGCTGATCGCGGCCGTCTCCGTGACCAGGGCCGTCAGTTCGTCGCGGTGGTGGGTGCCGATGTCCCCGATGGGCAGGCCGTGGCGGGTGGTCAGCAGGGCGAAGGGGGCCAGGAACGACATCTTCGCCCACAGGGTCGCCGTCTCGTCGTCCTGGACGCGGGTGTCGGGACCGGCGGCGCCGAGGGCCTCGGCGAGGGCGTCGAGGCGGGCGCGAGGTACGTCCGTACCGGTCAGGTCGATCTCCGCGAAGGGGCTGGTGTGTTCGATGACGCCCGGGGCGACCCGGGTCGACTCGACGCGGATGACGGCGGGGGCGACCCGGTCGGGGCGGTAGCGGGCGCGCAGGGCGGCCGGGTGTTCGACGCCGTTGAGGAACGGCACGAGGAGGCCGTCGCCCGGGGCGGAGGCCGCAACGCGCCGCAGGGCCGCGTCGAGGGCGGTGTGCTTGACGGTCACCAGACAGGCGTCGACCGGTTCGCGCAGCTCGGTGTCGGCCTCGACGCGGGCTGTGAAGCCGCCGAAGCGGGCGCTGCGGACCCGGATGCCGTCGGTGCGCAGGGTCTTCGCCGTCTCCTCCCCGGACAGGCAGATCACGCGGTGGCCCGCGCGGGAGAGCAGGGCGGCGAGCAGGCCGCCCACGCCGCCGGGGCCCAGGACGGCCACGGTGAGTGCGTTCGCAGGGTTCGTCACGGAGGTTCCTCTCGTCGGTCGGCCCCGGAAGGGTGGCCGCCTGGACGTGATCATGGCAGGAAACGCTGTCGCGGGAGTGGCGAAAGGGTGAGACTGGGGGCATGTGCCGGAGTATCAAGACGCTTCGTCCGCCCGCGCTGCCCGAAGAGGCCACGGAGGCGGACATCCGCGCTGCCGCGTTGCAGTACGTGCGGAAGGTTTCGGGCTTCCGCGCCCCCGCCGCTCACAACCAGGAGGTGTTCGACCGCGCCGTGGAGGCCGTCGCGCAGGCCACGGCCGAACTGCTCGACGGGCTGGAGGTCAGGGGCGCCGGGGCCGGACGCCGGGCGGGCTGACGCCCGGCCCGGACGCCGCGACGCCTCACGCCGGCTCCGGCTGTGGCTCCGTTCGCGGTGCCGGGACGGTGACGCCCTGCCACAGCTTGATGAGGCGCTGGTAGGCGTAGACCACCGAGGCCATGACCAGCAGGAGCAGCGGTCCGGCGAGCCACGGGTACCGGGCCATCTCCAGCGGAGCGAAGCGGTACGCCGCCAGGAGCGCGACGAAGACGGTTGTGCCGTAGCCGACCAGCAGGAGCCCCGCCCGGTCCCAGCCGCGGTCGAACGTGCGCAGCCCGGCCTCGATCGTGTACGCGAACACCACGCCGGCGACGAGGTCCACGCCGTAGTGCCAGCCGAACCCCAGCGTCGCCGCGAGGGTGGCGACCAGCCAGAACGTGCCCGCGACCCGCAGACCGCGTGGCCCCCTGCGGGTGTGGAGGAAGATCGCGGTCGCCCACGCCGTGTGCAGGCTCGGCATGCAGTTGCGCGGAGTGATCTCGTCGAAGGGCAGGTGGTAGGGCGTGCTGATCGGCGGCAGCGTGTTCGGCCACAGGTCGGCCGCCGCCCAGGTCCCGCCGTCGGGGCCGTAGGCGAACATCGGGCCGACCACGGGGTAGACCATGTAGACGGCCGGTCCGACGAGACCGATCACCAGGAAGGTGCGCACCAGGTGGTGGCGCGGGAAGCGCCGCTCGGCGGCCACGTCGCGCAGCTGGTACAACGCGACGACGACCGCCGCGACCGCGAGCTGGGCGTAGACGGCGTCGAGGGTGTGCTCCGCGACCGGGCCGCCGGCCTCCAGCAGCCGGCCCGCCAGCCACGACGGGTTGCCCAGGGCGTGATCGGCCATGGCGATGTACGGGTCGAGCGTGACCGGGAGGGTCTGCGAGGTGATCAGCAGCCAGGTGTCGCCGGTCTTGCGGCCGGTCACCAGCAGCAGGCCGAGCCCCACGCCCTTCAGCAGCAGGACGCGATCCGGTCCGGTACGGCGGGTGAGGGCGATGGCGGCGAGGCCCAGGACGACCCACAGCGCGCCGTTGCCGAAGGGGTGGCCGTCCTCCGGCAGACCGGCGCCGATCGCCCACCGCACCGTCAGGAAGACCAGGTCGATGCCGAGCGCCGCCCCGAGGGAGATCAGCCGCTGCCGCCAGGTGAGCACCACCATGGTCAGCGCCATGCTGGCGTAGAGCAGGAATCCGGACTTGGGGGCGTGGATCACCTCGCGCGCCTGCTGGGTGATCGGCCCGGGTATCCCGAGGTGGTGCGCGACGATCTGGAGCGCGACGAGGAAACCCAGGGTGATCACGCCCGCCGTGGCCCACAGCACCGCCCGACGGCGCTGTGGCGCGACGGGCGCCCCCCGTGCCGCGCGCGTGCTCTCCGAGGCCTTCCGCGACGCCGTTGTCGTCAATGTCCCAGCCGCTTCCAGGTGTCGGTTCGATCGTGGTGAGGGCCCGGAGCCCGGGCTACGTCGTCCTCGGCTCGCGCCGCATCAGATACGCCGCCCCTGCCCCGGCCCCGAACAGCGCCCCCACCGACACCGCCGTCCCCAGCCAGCTCGCGCCCAGCCAGTGGGCGCCGATGTACCCGAGGGAGACGCTGTAGCAGGCCCAGGTCAGGCCGGCCAGGGCGGACCAGGGGAGGAAGTCGCGGGCGCGGCGCTGCGCGGCACCCGCGCCCAGGGAGACGACCGAGCGGCCGGCGGGGGCGAACCGGGCGAGGACGACGAGCGCGCCGCCGCCCCGTGCGAGGGCGGCGCCGAGACGTTCCTGCGCGGTGGTCAGCCGCCGGGAACGCGAGATCGCCCGGTCCAGCCGGGCACCGCCCCGCCAGGCGAGCCGGTAGGCGACCAGGTCACCGAGGACGGAGGCGGTGGCCGCGCACAGCGTCAGGACGAGGACGTCGGGCACGTCGGTCGCCGTGCCCGCTGCCGCCGCCGTGGCGGCCGTGATCACCAGGATGCCGCTGGGCAGCACCGGCAGGAACACGTCCAGCAGCACGGAGAGGGTGACCACCGCGTAGATCCATGGGCTGCCGATCAGCGACCCCACCTGCTCCAGCACCGCGACTCCCCGTGTTCCCCCGTGGGCCAGACCGTGCCGCGGTGACGCGGGGGGAGCGGCAGGGGGTGGCCGATGACAGCCATACAGCGTACGCGGGGGTGTGACGGGCGGTTCACGGGGGGCTCGTGTGTTCGGTACGGAGTGTTCACCTCGTCCCGGGTCGTCACCTTGTCACCCGGCTGCCGCGTCCCGGAGGGCGGTGCGGGCGGACGTCCCGTAGCAACGGAGAAGACGCGCGGTCCCCGAAGGCCCGCACCGGTGAGGAACGGTGGAGACGATGCTGGCTGGGATATGCGCGGGCGCAGTCGCGGCCGCCCTGTTCGCGGGCGGTCCGGACGGCGCCGGGGTCTACGCGATGCGGACGGACGCCCGGTTCGCCCCGCCGGGCGACGCCGGGCGGTCACCGGCGCTCACCTACGACCGTGAGCTCGTGCCGGTGGCCTCGTGGATCGAGGTCGGCCAGCGCACGGCACGGGACGGTGCCACGACCGTCCGGCTGCGGGTGACCGGGATGAAGCCCGGGCACGCCTACGGCGTCCATGTGCACCGCGAACCCTGCGGCGCCGACCCGCAGGCCGCCGGCGGGCACTACCAGCACCGGCCGTCGGGCGATCCGCACCATGTCGCTCCGCACAACGAGGTCTGGCTGGACTTCCGAGCCGACCGGCACGGCAGGGGCGCGGCGAGCGCCCGGCACCCGTGGGGCTTCCGGCGGGGGGAGGCGTCCTCGGTGGTGATCCACGACGTGCCGGGCGGCGCGGGAGCGCGGGTGGCCTGCTTCACGGTGCCGTTCGGCTGGGCGGCCGGGAGCCGGTAGCGGGCCGGGCGAGCGGGGCACCGGGGACTTACCCGGCCGAAGGAAACGGCGCCTCCCGGATGCGGGAAGGCGCCGTTGTCGTCCGCCGGACGCGGAGGGAATCAGACGGCCACCGGCGCCTGGTCCGCCGTCCGCGGCCCCTGCTCGGACGCGCTCCGCCGCAGCAGCCGGTCCAGGCCGAACGCCCCGGAGCCGGTGAAGATCAGCAGGAACATGGCCCAGCAGTACATGGCCGCGCCTTCGCCGTTGTTCTGGATCGGCCACAGCGCCTCCGGCTGGTGGACCTTGAAGTACGCGTACGCCATCGCGCCGGAGGAGACGAAAGCCGCGACCCGCGTGCCGAGGCCCAGCAGGACCAGGGTGCCGCCGACCAGTTCGATGACGGCGGCGTACCAGTTCGGCCAGGCGCCGGTCGCGGCCGTGCCGCCCTTGCCGTCCGCGCCGCCGAGGACGCCGAAGAGCGCGACGGCGCCGTGGCAGGCGAACAGCAGGCCGATGACGATCCGGAACAACGCGAGGGCGTATGGCTGCGCCCCGTTGAGACGAGCGGTCATGGGGGGGGGCTCCTTCGGTCGGCCGGCCCGGGGGAGGCCGGTCGGGGGACAGAACCGATCGCCCCACGTTAGGTGGCCTAACAGGTGCTTGCAAGTTCAACATTTGGCCACTGCTTTACCTCTGGCCGCAGCCCAGTGTCGGCCCCCGCCGCACGTAGGGCCCCTCTCGCCACCGCGTCCGCGTCCGAAAGAGTGACCGAATCCACCCCCGGGCGGGCGCCCGCCGCCGTCACCCAGTGCACGCCCTCCGTCGGCACGCCGAACGCGAACCGTCGTGTGTGAGCGAGATTCTGACG
The DNA here is from genome assembly GCF_031181705.1 of Streptomyces sp. Classification (GTDB taxonomy): domain Bacteria; phylum Actinomycetota; class Actinomycetes; order Streptomycetales; family Streptomycetaceae; genus Streptomyces. The sequence goes on along the minus strand of NZ_JAPSKN010000010.1, from coordinate 54,444 downwards.
ATCTATCAGATGGTAAGGGCGTGGCGTCACATCCAACCCCCCTGTCTCGTAACCGTCGACGGTGTGCGGGCGGCACTGCCCCGTTCGGAGCAGTCCGGCGAGGAGCGCGTCGGCCGTGTGGCGCAGGTCGGGTTCCGGCAGCCGGGCCTCTACGAGGGTTCTCACAGAGACGGCCGAACCGGGCACGTCGGGTGAGTGCGCCGTCCAGCCCCCCGCCTCCTCCGCCACCCGCAGGCGCGGCCCGAGCACCTCCACCACCCCCGCCTCCACCAGGGCGGCGAGTTCCTCTATGCGGCGCCGGGGCGGGCCGATGGAGAGGAAGGCGTTGAGCGGCGTGTACCAGCGGTCGAGGTGGTCCCGGCGGGAGGCGCCGGCGAGCCCGCCGTGGTCGACGACCAGCCGGAGTTCGTTGCGCAGATCGCGCAGGACGTCGAGGGCCGCCTTCAGCGGGCCGTGCACATTGCCCAGGGCGGCCTGCGCGGCGTCCTCGCGCAGGTACGACAGCAGCCAGTCGCGCCAGGCGCCCGGACGGTCGAAGTCCCGCCCGGCGTACGGCCGGGAGATCCGCTCCCAGGACCAGCGGCTCGCATCCGCCACGCCGAACTCGTCGAGCACCAGCGCCTCTTGCGGGTCCCCGTGCGGGACGGCGAGGAAGCGGTCAACGAAGTCCTGTCGCGCGTTGCCCGTCCTGCGCAGCAGGGCGCGGTAGTAGACCGTCTCCACCTCCTTCGCCACCAGCGGCCATATCTCCGCCAGGAAGTCGGGCGCCTCCCCGGAGTCCGCGCGCTTGCGGAAGCCCGCGATCACCTCGGGCGTGAGGACGAGCGGGACGTGCCGGCCGTACGGGCCCTTGGCGTTGTCGCCGCGCGCCTGGTACGGGACGCCGCGCCGCGAACCGGCGTACAGCCGCGGCTCCCGCCCGGAGGGGAGGTAACGCAGACCCCCGCCGTCCCGTACGAAACGGCCGCCGCGGCCGGTCGTCAACAGGGCCGTGTGGTCGAAGAAGTTGAGGCCGAGGCCGCGCAGCAGGACGGGTTCGCCCGGGGCGATGCCGGACAGGTCGACGTCGGCCGGATTGGCGGGCGGGACGTGGCGCAGTCCGTGACGGGCGGCGTGGGCCGCGAGGCGTGCCTGGTCCGGGCCGGCGGTCACCGGCAGGTGGCCCTGGGCCAGGACCACCGCGGACAGGCCGGTCAGGGTGCGGCCGTCGTCCAGGGCGAGGGTCTGCCGGCCGTCGGGGGCGTCGTCGAGCCGGATCGCGCGGGCCCGGTGCGTCTCGATGCGGACGGTGGGTGGCGCCAGGCGCACGACCTCGGCGAACACCCACTCCAGGTAACGGCCGTAGTCGGCCCGGGCCGGGTACTCGTCCGGCCCCAGAGCGCCGTCCGCCCACTCGTACAGGCTCGGGCCCGGGCGGATCGGGCCCGAGCAGTCCACGCTGTCGTCGGTGAACAGGGTGACCTGGCAGGCCACGGTGTTCATCAGCAGCTCGGGCGACTGGGCGGTGCGCCAGACGCGGCCCGGACCGGGCGGGTCGGGGTCGATCACGTGGACCGTCAGCCGGGTTCCGGGCGGGAGGAGTTCCGGGGCGGAGGCGCACAGGCGTTCAAGGACGCTGGTGCCCCGGGGCCCGGCCCCGACGAGGGCGACGGAGAGCGGCCCCGCCGTCCCGAGCGGTACGGATGCCTCTGCCGGTGCGGATTCCTCGGGCGACGCAGACAAGGGTGGGGCTCCAGGGCGTGGGGGTGCGTGCGGCGGGGCCCGCTCGAAGGGAAGCGGGCGGACCGCCGGAGGGGAAGCGGACGATCCGCCTCATCATGCCGTCGTCGGGAGCGTTGATCGAGGCCCGCGGGGGAGGCGGGCCCGCACTGTGACATGCGTCACCGGCAGTGTGGGACGCAGCGGTAACAAGCGGGCGAAAGAGGCGAGTTACGGGGCAAGCTCGGTGTCCAGGAGGGTCGTCAGCCGAGGGCCCGTCCCCTGCCGCGCCTTGGCGTGCTCCAGCCGGAGCCGGGCCGAACGGCCGCGCAGGGTCAGGGTCATGAGCTGGTTGCCGAACCAGGGCCCGCCCGTCTTGCGCCAGCCGACCGGCGGACGGGACAGCCGGCCGTGCCGGGCGAGGAAACGGCCGAAGCCGCGCGCCGCCGCGCTCCAGCCGGCCCGGAAGGCCAGCCGCATCGACAGCGGCACCGAGTTGTGGACGGGGGAGCAGACCAGCTGCACCACCCGCGCGTCCGGCCCCGGCCCGGAACGCCACGAGGGCTCGGCGATGTAGGCGTGGTGGACGTCCCCGGACAGCACGCACACCGTCGCCGGCGCGTCCGCCCCCGACCCCGCCTCGGCGATCAGCTCCGCCAGCCCGGCGAAGGAGTCGGGGAACGCCGCCCAGTGCTCCAGGTCGGCGGCCCGCCGCACCTTCTCGCTCAGCCGGGCCCAGCGGGGGCCGCGCTCGCCCCGGCACAGCGCCGCGTTCCACCCCTCCGCGTCGTGCACCAGGTGGGGCAGCAGCCAGGGCAGGGAGGTGCCGATCAGCAGGTGGTCGTAGGCCCCGGGGGAGTCCAGGACCTGCTCGCGCAGCCAGGCCTCCTCGCCCGGGTCGAGCATCGCGCGGTCCTCCTCGTCGAGGACGCGGGCCGCCCGGCTGTCCACCATGACCAGCCGTACGCGCCCGAAGTCGCGCCGGTAGCTCCAGCGGGCCGTGGCCGGGTCGGCGTCGGCCCGGGCGGTGAAGGCGCGCAGCACGTCGGTGCCGTCGGGCAGGGAGCGGACCCGCTCGTAGACCGGGTCGGCCGCCAGTTCCTCCGGGGAGAGGTTGCCCAGGTGCTGGTGGACCCAGTACGACATCAGGCCGCTCAGCAGCCGCTCCTGCCACCAGCCGGTGGAGCGCATGTCGGCGAGCCAGGCGGCGGAGGTGTTCCAGTCGTCGATGACGTCGTGGTCGTCGAAGATCATGAAACTCGGCACCGTGGACAGCAGCCAGCGGATGCGCGGGTCGAGCCAGGACTCGTAGTAGAGGTGCGTGTACTCCTCGTAGTCCGCGACCCCGCTGCCCGGCGGCTCCTTCAGGTCGCGACGCTCGGCCAGCCACTGCTGCGTGGCGTCGGAGGTCTCGTCGGCGTACACCTGGTCGCCGAGCAGCAGCAGCACGTGCGGCCGCTCGCCCTCCGGGTCGGCCGCGAGGCGGGTGGCGAGCGCGTCCAGGGCGTCCGGGCCGACGGGGTCGTCCCCGCCGGCCGGCGGGGAGGCCCAGCGGCAGGAGCCGAAGGCGACCTGGAGGGCGCCGTCCGGGCCCGGCGCGTGGATCGCGGAGGGCGGGAAGGGCGAGCCGGGCGGCGGCCACACCCGGGTGTCGTCGAGGAGCACCTCGTACGTCGTGGTCGTCCCGGCCGTGAGGCCGGTCACCGGCACGAGCGCGTAGTGGTGCCCCGCGATCTGGAAGGTGCGGGCCGTGCCGCCGGCGCCGTCGGCGCAGCGCACCTCGGCCGTGCACGGGCGGCTCGTCTCGACCCAGACGGTCGCGGACGAGCCGTCGGTGTACCTCAGCAGCGGTCCGAGGCGCAGTCCGGCCATGGCGTTCCCCTCTCCGTCGCCCCGTACGGTACGGAACGACGGAGGTCAGCGGGGAGGTTCCGACACGAATTCCTCGCGCGTGTCAGCAGCTCGCGAGGTAGTTCGTCAGGGCGGACTTCTCGGCGGAGTCGACCGAGAGGCCGTAGTAGTACTTCACCTGGACCCAGGCGCGGACGTAGGTGCAGCGGTACGTCGTCCGGGAGGGCATCCAGGTGGCGGGGTCCTGGTCGCCCTTGGCCTGGTTGACGTCGTCGGTGACCGCGATGAGCTGCGGGCGGGTCAGGTCGTTGGCGAAGGCCTGGCGGCGGGAGGTCGTCCAGGAGTCGGCGCCGGAGTCCCACGCCTCGGCGAGCGGGACCAGGTGGTCGATGTCGACGTCGGAGGCGGCCGACCAGGTGGCGCCGTCGTAGGGGGAGTACCAGCTGCCGCTGGTCGCGGCGCAGGCGGAGTCCTGGACGACGTTGGTGCCGTCGCGCTTGAGGACGACCTCGCGGGTGTTGCAGGCGCCCGACTGGGTGATCCAGTGCGGGAAGAGGTCGCGGTTGTAGCCGGTGCGGTCCTCGGTGGCCACGGTGAGGGTGGCGAGGTAGGAGCGGGCGGTGGCGCCGCTGACCGGGGTGGGGAGGGCGGCGGAGGCCGTGGGGGCGCTGAAGAGGGCCACGGAGGATATGAGGGCGGTGAACGCCGCGGCCACGCTCAGCCGTCGACGCGCGTAGAACCTGGGCATGCGAACTCCCTGGGGAGAGGGGGGTGTTGGCGTGCGAGCGTGGGAATGCTCGCGGTGCCGTGTTGCGCACAGGTGTGCGCCCGGTGAGAAGTTAGTGACGCGTGCATGACATGACAAGATTCAAGACGGAACTTTTCACTCCGGGGTCGTCGCGTACCATGGACGGCGCAGAAGGGGAGTAGCTCTTCGCCGGACCGTCGACATACTGCTCAGCCCGCCTGAGCCGGCGCCCGGAGGCAGGTCCTTTCCCGGACCGGCCAGCGAGACCTTCGGCAAGCAGTGCGCGCCCGTGCCCTACGGCACGGGCCCCGAGTGCGCTGCCGTGCCGAGGTGTCGCGTCGAATGTCTCCGACAGGATCAGCGCTCTCGGTGGGGCAGCCCCGACCGATTGAGGAACCTTGATCAGCCTGACCGTGACGGCCGTCGTCTTCGGCGTCGTCTTCCTCGCCGAACTGCCGGACAAGACCGCCCTCGCCGGCCTCGTCCTCGGCACCCGGTACCGCGCCTCCTACGTCTTCGTCGGGGTGGCCGCCGCCTTCGCGCTGCACGTCGCGCTCGCCGTGGCGGCCGGCAGTGTGCTGACCCTGCTGCCGCAGCAGATCGTGCACGCGCTGACCGGTGTGCTCTTCCTGGGTGGCGCCGCGGTGCTGCTGCTGAAGAAGGGCGAGGACGAGGAGGAGGTCCGCAAGCCGGAGAACCAGTCCTTCTGGAAGGTCTCGGGGGCGGGCTTCATGCTCATCCTGGTCGCCGAGTTCGGCGATCTCACCCAGATCATGACCGCGAACCTGGCCGCCCGCTACGACGACCCGCTCTCCGTCGGCCTGGGCGCCGTGCTGGCGCTGTGGGCGGTGGCCGGGCTCGGCATCGTCGGCGGGAAGGCGCTGATGAAGAAGGTGCCGCTGCGGCTGATCACGCAGATCGCGGCGCTGCTGATGCTGGGTCTCGGGGTGTGGAGCCTGTGGGAGGCCGTGGCCGGCTGAGCTGAACAGTGGGTGAACGTCCGCAGGGGGCCCCTGGCGCGAACCGGGACTTGTTTTGTACCGTGGGGGAACAAAGTGGCCTCCGCCCGTTTTCCCTGACCGGCGGGCGGGGCCGCCTTGTCCCCCGGTACGACGGACGCGAGCCGCCGTCCGCCCCCTGCCGCGCTGGAACGCGCCCCGAGCCTTGGAGCTGCCGATGACGGCCACCGCCGTGCTCACCGCCCGCGCCCTCCTGCTGGACATGGACGGCACCCTGGTCAACTCCGACGCCGCCGTCGAACGCGTCTGGCGGCGCTGGGCCGAGCGGCACGGGCTCGACGGGGACGAGGTCATGAAGGTCGTCCACGGGCGGCAGGGCTACGCCTCGATGGCGCTGCTGCTGCCCGGCCGGCCGATGGAGCAGAACCACGCCGACAACGCCCGGATGCTCGCCGAGGAGACGGCCGACACGGACGGTGTCGTCCCGGTCCCGGGGGCGCCGGAGTTCCTGGCCTCCCTGCGCGGGCTGCCGCACGCGCTGGTGACCTCCGCCGACGTGCCGCTGTCCACGGCGCGGATGGCCGCGGCCGGTCTCGACCTGCCCGAGGTGCGGGTCACCGCGGAGTCCGTCGGGGCGAGCAAGCCCGACCCTGAGGGCTTCCTCAAGGGCGCCGCCGAGCTGGGCGTCGCGCCCGCGGACTGTGTCGTCTTCGAGGACTCAGGAGCCGGGATCGCGGCCGGACGCGCCGCCGGGATGACGGTCGTCGGGGTCGGGCCCCGGGCCGCGTTCCACGAGCCGGACGTGGTGGTGGAGGACCTCAGGCGGGTACGCGTCCAGGCGGAGACGGACGGGACGATCCGGCTGCACATCGGCTGAGGCCATGCCGGCAGGGCCGGGCAGTGCGCCCGGCCAGGGCGGCCGGTGAGACGCGGGCACCGGCGGCAGGTGCCTCACCGCCGGCCCCGGACGCTGTGGCCGCGGCACGCGCGGCGGCCTCGCCGCTGCCGCTCTCGCTGTGTCCGCCGGTGTCGTCCTGACCGGCGCGAACGCCGATCGGCCAGGTCGCCGGAGCGGCCGGAACCCCTGGTCCCGGAGGGCCGGCCCCGCTCAGCCGACCACGTGGGTGGCGATGACCCGTGCGATGTGTGACGTGCCGGAACTGGAACCGCCGTTGAGAACGATCACCCGAGTGGTCACCGCCTCACCGTACGGCGACGGGGGCGGTCACGGCTCCCGGGTTTCCGCCTCCAGCCTCTCCCGGGTCTGCCGGTCGTAGACGCCCAGGTCGTCGGTCTGGACGCCGCGGGACCACTGGTAGGTGCGGACGGCGTCCTCGAGACGCTGGTCGAAGGTGCCGTCGGCGTCGTCGTTGTAGAGGTACAACTGCCGCAGCCGCAGCTGGAGTTCGGTGACCTCCGGGCCGCTGTCGCCGCGGCGCAGGACGGTGGCGCCGCCGTTCTGGCCGGCGTTCTCCGGTGCGCCCGGGCCGGTCGGCGCGGCGGACGCCGGCGCGGCCGACGGCTCGGACGACGACCGCGCAGGGCTCGGCGAGGCACCGGCCGTGGACGGCGACGGGGAGGGCGACGCGCTCGCGCTGCGGGACGGCGACGCAGGTGACGCCGAGGGCGACGACGGGCCGGCCGACGGCGTGCCCTCCGGGGACACGGACGCCGCGCTGCTCGACGGGGCGTCCGGCACGCTCGCCCGGATGTCGTCCGGCAGCGCCGTGTTCCGGGAGGGGCTCTCGTAGGTGAACAGCCCGGTCGCGTACCCGGCCGCGGCCACCAGGCCGACGCAGGCGGCGGCAGCGGCGACCAGGGCCGCACGGCGCCGGCGCCGGGTCCGGTACGCGGCCCCCGGCCCGGCCGCGTCCCCGACCTCCGGACCCGGCCCGTCGAAAAGACGCAGGTCGGTGACGCTGGGCTCACTCGTGCCCGGCACGAGGGGGGCGGGCAGGACGGTGGTGTCCGCGGCGGCGGGCAGCACGGTGGTCGCGTCCTGGTCGACGGGGCGCAAGGGGGTGGTGGCGCCGGTGGGCGGGACGGGGGAGGGCGTCCGGCCGGCTCCCTCGGCGTCCGGGGCCTGCGCGCGGCTTGGCGTGCCGGCAGCTTTGGCGGTCCGCCCGGACTGCGCGGAGCCCCCCTGCGGTGCCGGGACGGTCTGCGCGGCAGGATCCGGCTGCGGGGCAGAGGGCGAGTCGGGCGTCGAGGGCTGTGAGGGCGTCACAGGGCCCGCGAGCCCCCCGCCCGCGGCCAGCGGCGGCTGCGCGCCGGGGGTCGCCACCGGGTTTCGCGGGAGTGCCGAGGTGCTGGCGGGCCTGTCGCCCGTCGCCCGGGGCGGCTGGCCGTCGGTGCCGGGCGTGGGCCCCTGCGGGGAGGGCGTGGTGCGTGCCGGCGTGCCTTCCGAGGCCTGCGGCGGCTGCCCGCCGGGGGTCGTGGGCGGGAGCGTCGAGGTGCTCGCGGGCCTGCCGCCCGCCTCCCGGGGCGGCCGGCCGTCGGCGTTGCCGTGTTCTCCTTCTCCCGCCGGGGCGTCCGGGCCGGGACCCGGGGCGTTGTCGATCTCCACGTACGGGCGGATCCGCAGGGGGTCGAAGTCCTCCGCCGCCGCCGCCTCGGCCGTACGGGCGTCGCGGAGGGCCTCGGCGGCGCGGTGGGTGCACACGCAGGAAGGGGTGTTGTCCCGCTGTCTGGGCGCGCCGCACTCCGGGCACGGGTGGCCGTTGGGCTGTTCCACGCGTTCCTCCCTCCCCTCGCGAACTCCAGAGATTATCCAGATCTTCTCCACAGCGCGGCGGGCCAGCCCCCGGAATCAGGCCTTCCGAAGGGGCTCGGCGGGCCATACCCCCGCACACCGGTCACGATGGAAAAAGTCACAGGACCTCGGGAGGTCTCATGGCCGGGGACACCCACGCCACGAAACCGTCGTCCGCGGGCGCCGCGGCCGGGGAGCAGGTGCCCGGAAACGTGCTGGTCTCCATCGGAGCCCTGCTGCTCGGCATGCTGCTCGCCGCCCTCGACCAGACCATCGTCTCGACCGCGCTGCCGACGATCGTCAGCGATCTCGGCGGTCTGGATCACCTGTCCTGGGTGGTCACGGCGTATCTGCTGGCCGCGACCGCCGCTACCCCGCTGTGGGGCAAACTCGGCGACCAGTACGGGCGCAAGCGGCTGTTCCAGACCGCGATCGTGATCTTCCTTCTCGGGTCCGCGCTGTGCGGGGTGGCGCAGGACATGGCGCAGCTGATCGCCTTCCGGGCCGTGCAGGGGCTCGGCGGCGGCGGGCTGATCGTGCTGTCGATGGCGATCGTCGGCGACCTCGTGCCCCCGCGCGAACGCGGCCGCTACCAGGGCCTGTTCGGGGCCGTCTTCGGCGCGACCAGCGTGCTCGGGCCGTTGCTCGGCGGGCTGTTCACCCAGCACCTGAGCTGGCGCTGGGTGTTCTACGTCAACCTGCCCGTCGGCATCGTCGCGCTCGCCGTGATCGCCGCCGTGCTGCGCATCCCGCGCAAGGACCAGCGGCACGTCATCGACTACCTCGGCACGTTCCTCATCGCAGCCGTCGCCACCTGCCTGGTGCTGGTCGCCTCCCTCGGCGGCACGACCTGGGGGTGGGGGTCCGTGCAGATCGTCGGCCTCGCGGTCCTGGGCGTCGTCCTCGCCGTCGTCTTCGTGGCCGTCGAGCGGCGGGCCGCCGAACCGGTGCTGCCGCTGCGGCTCTTCCGTGTGCGGACCTTCACGCTCTCCGCCGTGATCAGCTTCGTCGTCGGTTTCGCGATGTTCGGCGCGATGACCTACCTGCCGACCTTCCTCCAGGTCGTCCAGGGCATCAGCCCCACCATGTCCGGTGTGCACATGCTCCCGATGGTGCTGGGGCTGCTGCTGGCCTCGACCGCCTCCGGGCAGATCGTCAGCCGCACCGGCCGTTGGAAGGTGTTCCCGATCGCCGGCACCGGGATCACCACGCTCGGGCTGCTCCTGCTGCACCAGCTCGACGAGAACAGCTCCACCGCCGAACTGAGCGGCTTCTTCTTCGTCTTCGGGCTCGGACTCGGCCTGGTGATGCAGGTCCTCGTGCTCATCGTGCAGAACGCCGTCCCCTACGAGGACCTGGGCGTGGCCACCTCCGGCGCGACCTTCTTCCGCTCCATCGGCGCCTCGTTCGGCGTCGCCGTCTTCGGCACGGTCTTCGCGGGCCGGCTCGGCGACCAGCTCACGGACGCCTTCCGGGGAGCGCCGCTGCCGCCCGGCGCCTCGGTGGACGCGCTGGAGGCCGACCCGCGCGGCATCGCCGCCCTGCCGCCCGACCTGCGCCCGCCCGCCCTGCACGCCTACGCCACCGCCATCACGGACGTCTTCCTCTACGCCGCCCCCGTCGCCCTCCTGGGCTTCGTCCTGGCCTGGTTCCTCAAGGAGGACCGGCTGCGCGGCTCGGTCACCGCGCCCGACGCCACCCAGACCCTCGCCAGCAACCCCGTCGAACGGTCCTCCTACGACGAGGTGTGCCGGGCCCTGTCGGTGCTCGGCACCCGCGAGGGCCGGCGTGAGGTCTACCGGGAGATCACCGCCCGGGCGGGCTACGACCTGCTGCCCGCCGCGAGCTGGCTGCTGCTGCGGATCCGCCGGTACGGCTCGGTGGAGCCGGGCGTGCTGGCCGAACGCGGGCCCGTGCAGCTGACCGTGATCATGGAGGCCGCCCGGCAGGTGGAGGAACAGCGGCTCGCCCTGCGCGAGGGCCTCGACCTCGTCCTGACCGACCAGGGGCGCGAGGTCGCCGAACGGTTGGCCCAGGCGCGTGAGGAGTCCCTCGCCGAGCTGCTCGGCGACTGGTGGGGGCCCGACCGGCCGACCGACCTGCAACGGCTCGTGCGGGAGCTGAACGGCGAGCTGTGCGGGGCGCGGCGCGAACGGCCGGACGCCCCGCGGGCGGTGCAGCGGGCGGTCTGACCTCAGGCGAGCTGTTTGGCGAACCAGTGCTCCGCGTACGGGTCGTCGTTGTACGGGGCGGTCTCGCGGTAGCCGAGCCGGGCGTAGAGGGCCCGGGCCTCCACGAGGTCGCCGCGGGTGTCGAGGACCATGCGTGCGGCGCCGAGCGCGCGGGCGGCGCCCTCGGCGGCCCGGACCAGCAGCGCCGCCCCGCCCTTGCCGCGCATCGGCTCGTGCACGAAGACCCGCGTGAGCTCGGCGGTCGTGGCGTCCAGCAGCCGGACGCCCGCGCTGCCGGCCGGCTCGCCGCCGTGCCGGGCGACCAGGAACTGCCCGCCCGGCGGCGCGAGATCCGCGCCGGTGTCCTTCGCGATCTCCCGCTCCAGCTCGTCCGGGTCGGTGCGGCGCCCCTCGTGCAGCAGGTACCAGCGGTCGCTGACCTCGGTGTAGTACGCCCGCCAGAGCGCGGCGGCGACGGGGGAGTCGTACGGTTCCGGGATCACGGTCCAGGTCATGACCCGCATCCTCGACAGGTGCCCCTCCTGTCACGCAACCGGATATCCCGGGGCGGCCCGGGCATCCGCGCTCGGTGCGGGCGCCGTTTGGCGGCGGGCTTTGCGGCAACCCGGACGGGGAACCGGCTCGCGAGGAGAGCCGGTTGGGCCGAGAACCCGGAAGGCATTCATGTCCACTGGCCTGATCATTGCTCTGATCGTGATCGCGGCGGTCGTCGTCATCATCGCGGCCGTCATGACCCTGCGCGCCCGGCGCGGGCCCCGGCGCGGCCCGAGCCTGAAGCGGCGCTTCGGACCCGAGTACGAGCGGGTCCTCGCCCGGCACGACGGTGACACCAAGGCCGCCGAGCGCGAGCTGACCGAGCGTCTGCAGCGCCACGGCGACCTGCGCGAGCGGCCGCTGGAGCCGGCGCAGCGCGAGCAGTACGAGGCGCGCTGGACGGCCGCCCAGGAGCGGTTCGTCGACTCGCCGCGCGAGGCGGTCGCCGAGGCGGACCGGCTGATCGCCGAGCTGGCCGGCGCCCGGGGCTTCCCGGACGGCGGGCAGTACGAGGAGCAGCTCGCCGCGCTGTCCGTGCACCACGCCCATCACGTGGACGGCTACCGGCGCGTGCACCGTGCGGCGCACCTGCGCGCGGAGGACGCCCGCGACGGCGGCCAGGGTACGGAAGACATGCGCGAGGCCATGGTGGCGGCCCGCGCGCTGTTCGAGGAACTGGTGCGGCCCGGCCGCCACGACGGTGGCCGGCACGAGGAGGACCGGCACGAGGGACACGGCCGTGCCGGGCTGAACGGCGGCCGCAAGGATCCGGGTCGCGGCGGCCACATGCCGTGGGCGATGAACCGGCGTCAGGCGAAGGAGAGCTGAGGCGATGACCGACATGACCCGACCGCCCGGCGACCACACGCCGACCGCGCCCGACGCCCGCGGCGAGAGCGCCCTGGGCACCGGCCGCGGCAGGACCGACGCGGACCGCGCGGCGGCACCCGGCACGGACGCGGACCGCGCGGCGGCACCCGGCACGGGCACGCCCGGCACCGGGGCGCCTCACGGCGACGAGTACGGCACCGGCACGCCCGGCGGGGAGACGCCCCGCGGCGACTCCCCGGCCACCGGCACGCCCGGCACGGACGCGGCCCACGGCGAGGCCCACGGCGTCGGCCGCACCGGCACCCCGGCGCACCGGCCCGGCCCCGACGCGCGCGACCGGCTCTTCCCGCACGACCACTCCGACAAGCTCGGCGCGCGCCTGCAGCACGCCGTCGCGGGGTTCGTCGACGGGCCCCGGGCCGCCGTCGAGGAGGCCGACCAGGTGCTGGAGGAGATCGCGGCCCGGTTCACCGAGGCCGTGGCCGAGCGCCGCCGCACCCTGCGCCACTCCTGGCAGTCGGTGGAGGGCGGCGAGGGCAGGTCCGTGTCGTCCACCGACACCGAACAGCTCCGGCTGGCCCTGAAGGACTACCGGGAGCTGGCGGAACGGCTGTTGCACGTGTGACCCCGGTGAACAGCCCGGCTAACGATCCGCCCGGCGCTCCCGCCACTGCCGTACGACGTCCTCGACGTCGTACGGCTTCTTTCCGAGCGGGGGGCCGGGCGGCGGCTTGAACATCATCTCGCGGATCCTGTCGTTGATCTCGCCGATGATCTTCCGGACGATCCGCTCGGAGGGCGCCGCGAGCGCGGCCTCCAGCGCGTCCTCCGCCTCCTTGCGCAGCGCCAGCGCCGGGGGGAGCACGGAAAGACCCTCGCGGGCCATCTTCCGCTTCACCCACCACAGTTCGTCGTAGGTGCTCTCCACGTCGGGCGGGAGTGGGCGGCCCGCTCCCGGCAGCCGGTCGAACTCCCCGCGCGCCTCGGCCTCGCGGATCTGCCGGTCGACCCAGGACCCGAAGTCCACGCCGGGTGGCTTTCGCTCGGTCATGAGGCCATTGTGCCGGACACGGCGCAACTGGGCGTTCTATCATTCGGCGGGCTTGCAGACCCACCGGGACGTCTCAGAGGAGCGCACGTGCTCGAACTCACCATGGCCGCCGTGTCCGCGGCGGAGGAGGGTGCCACGGCCGGCATGCTCATGGCCGACGCGCCCAGCGAGCCGGGTGCCGTGCTGCGGGTGGGCCGCGACAAGTCGGTGTGCCGGCTCGGCACCCCGGACGACTGGCTGTTCGTCTCGCGCGTCCACCTGGAGTTCCTGTGCGGCCCGGACGGCACCTGGCAGGTCACCTGGCTGCGCGGCTCCCAGCCCGACCCGTCCTCGGAAGTCCGCCTGACGGTCGGGGAGTACACCCAGCCCCTCGCCTACGGCGGCACCGTCCCGCTGCCCCGGGGCGGCAGCGGCGAACTCGTCGTGCAGGACCGCACCGCCCCGCGCAGCGTCAACGTGGGCTTCTACCACGAGGCGTGACGACCGGGGCTCACACCACCCGGGCCAGCGCGAAACCGTCGTAGCCCTTCATGCCGACCGTCTGGACCGCCGTGCCGCTCAGCCGCGGGTGTCCGGCGATCAGGTCGATCGCGGCGCGGGTGCCCGTCACGTCCGCAGCGGTGCTGTCGATGTCGACGACCCGGCCGCCCCGCACCACGTTGTCCAGGACGATCAGGCTGCCCGTGCTGGTGAGCTTGACGGCCCACTCCACGTAGTGCGGGTTGTTGACCTTGTCGGCGTCGATGAAGACCAGGTCGAACGGCGGCGGGTTCTCGTCGGCCAGCTGGGGCAGCGACTCCAGGGCCGGGCCGACCCGCACCTCGACCAGCTGGTCCAGCCCGGCGCGGGCGATGTTGCGGACGGCGACCTCGGCGTGCCGGGGGTCGTACTCCAGGGAGACCAGCCGCCCGTCTGCGGGCAGGGCGCGGGCCAGCCAGATCGTGCTGTACCCGCCGAGCGTACCGATCTCCAGGATGTGCCGGGCGCCCTGGATCTGGGCGAGGAGCTGGAGGAGCTTGCCCTGGTTGCCCGCCACGTTGATGTGCGGAAGCCCGGCTGCGTCGCTGTCGCGCAGGGCGGCCGCCAGGGCTTCGTCGTCGGGGGCGAGCCGTTCGGTGAAGTAGGTGTCGACCTCGTCCCAGACGTGCGACTCGCTCATGCACCCCTGCCTTTCGTGCGTCCGCGCATGGTTAGCGTGTCTAACTACTGGCGCTGACGACGATAGTTGGTGCGCCGGTCGCTGTCAGTGGCCTCTCACCCGGCGTGTCGACCGGCCACCGCGGGCGCCGAGCCGGGCAGCGGACGTCCCGCCGACTCCGCCATGCGCCACACCGCGAAACCGCCGATCACGGCCGCGGCCATCATGTAGTACGCGGGCATCATCAGGTTCCCGGTCGCGCCGATCAGAGCCGTGACCACCAGCGGGGTCGTGCCGCCGAACAGGGACACGGAGACGTTGAAACCGATGGACAGCGAGCCGTAGCGGACCCTCGTCGGGAACAGCGCCGGCAGCGCGGAGGGCATCGCGGCCGTGAAGCAGACCAGCAGCAGGCCCAGGGCGCCCATGCCGAGCGCGACCGCGAGCAGGCTGCCCTCGCGGATCAGCAGCAGGGCGGGGGCGGACAGCAGCAGGAAGCCCGCGCAGCCGGCGGCGATCACCGGGCGGCGGCCGACGCGGTCGGTGAGGGCGCCGGCGAACGGCTGGACGATCATCATCAGCGTCATCACGCCGAGGACGACGAGCAGGCCGTGCGTCTCGTCGTAGTGGAGCTCGCTGGTCAGGTAGCTCGGCATGTACGACAGCAGCATGTAGTCGGTGACGTTGAAGACCAGCACCAGGCCGACGCAGAGCAGCAGCGCGCGCCACTGGCCGGTGACCATCTCGCGCAGTGGCACCTTGGGCCGGTCCTTCTCGGCCTTCTCGACCTCGGCGGCGAACGCCGGGGTCTCCTCCAGACGCATCCGCAGGTAGAGGCCGATGAGGCCCATCGGGCCCGCGATCAGGAAGGGGATGCGCCAGCCCCAGGAGGTCAGGTCGTCGGCGGAGAGCAGGGCGGTCATGACGGTGACCAGGCCCGCGCCGCCGATGTAGCCGGCGAGCGTGCCGAACTCCAGCCAGCTGCCGAGGAAACCGCGTCGCTTGTCGGGGGCGTACTCGGCGATGAAGGTCGAGGCGCCGGCGTACTCGCCTCCGGTGGAGAAGCCCTGCACGAGGCGGGCGGCGAGGAGCAGGACGGGCGCGCCGACACCGATCGTCGCGTACGACGGGATCAGGCCGATCGCGAAGGTGCCCGCCGCCATCATGATCATGGTGAGGGCGAGGACCTTCTGGCGGCCCACGCGGTCGCCGAGCGGGCCGAAGACCATGCCGCCGAGGGGGCGGACCAGGAAGGCCGCGGCGAACGCGCCGAACGTGGAGAGCAGCTGGGCCGTGGGGTTGCCCGAGGGGAAGAAGACCTTGCCCAGGGTGACCGCGATGTAGCTGTAGACACCGAAGTCGAACCATTCCATCGCGTTGCCCAGCGCGGCCGCCTTCACGGCGCGCTTGACGAGCGCGGGGTCGGTGACGGTGGCGTCGGGGTTCTTCGCGGTACGGGACGTGAGGGCGGACGCGGGGGTGACGACTGAGGCAGTCGACAAGACTCGCTCGCCTACCTTTCGACGGGGACAGGGGCACGGTCCCGCGCGGCGGCGCTGTCGTACGGGCCGAAAAGCGACGATAGGCCTGTTTGCGCCGGTCACGGGCGGTATGCCGATCGTTGCAGACTGCACGTAAAACGTGGTTGCGCTGGTACGTCTGCCCGGTCGTGCGCGGTTCCCACGAGATCTTGGTGTGACCCTTCTCGCGTCCGCGAGAGGTGACCGCGCATCGCGCGGACTATCGTCGTCCGGAAATAGGCGGAAATACGTCAGGTGGACCCGGGGTGGCTCGCGTCTTTCCCCCGGGGGCGCCGCGCGCCCCCTAAAGTTCGCGGAGGTAATTCCCGCATCTCGGACATGCGGGATGAACTGGGGCGGGAGGCCGACGAGGCGTGATGAGTGCGGATCACGGCGGACGACCGGCGGAAGAGCTCGGAGCGACAGCCGTCGGTGGAGCCCACCCGCGCCTGAGAGCCGCCCGGCTGGCCCTGTGGCTGATCGCCGCCGTCCTCGCGGCCCGGCAGGTCGCCGTCGTCCTCGCCACCCCGCGCGGCGAGCGGCTCACCGACCTGGAGACCTGGCTCGGGGCGGACGGCGTCCTGCACGTGACCGGCTCGCTCTACGACTCGACCCGCTTCACCGGCACGCCCTTCGGCGGCCTCGTCCTCAAGCCCCTGACCCGTGCGGCCGAGCAGGCCCTCGGCTGGGGCTGGACCTTCGGCACGCTGCTGCTGGTCGTGGCCCTCGGCCTGATCGCCGCCCGCGCCCTGCCCCAGCCCGTCGGCCGCCGCACGGCGCTGCTGGCCGCCCCCGTCGCCGTCAGCCTGCTCATGCTGTCCCTGCCGGTGCGCAACACCCTGTGGCTCGGCCAGACCAGCATCATGCCGGTCCTGCTCGTCCTGCTGGGCTGCTTCGTCGCCCACGGCCAGCGGCTCAGCGGTCTGCTCATCGGCGTCGCGGCGGCGCTCCAGCCCACACTGCTGCTGTTCGCGCCCCTGCTGTGGTTCACCGGCCGCAGACGCGCCGCCCTCGCCGCCGGTGCCACCTTCGCCGCCGGCACGGGCATCGCCTGGGCGGTGATGCCGCACGACTCCCACCGCTACTGGGTCCACCACATGGCGGGCGCCGGCCTCGGCGGCCCGGCCGACGACCTCGGCAACCAGTCCCTGCACGGCGCCCTGCTGCGGCTCGGCCTGAACGGCCCGCCGGAGGTCGCGCTCTTCCTCGTGCTCGGCGCCGCCGTCGCCGTACTGGCCCTGCGCCGGGCCGTGCGCCACTTCCGCGACGGCCAGCTGCTCCTCGCCGTCGCGGTCACCGGCTGCGCGGCGATCGTCGTCTCGCCCACGGCCTGGCAGCACCAGCTGCTGTGGGTGCTGCTCACGGTCGTCGGCCGGGCCGGCCGGCGCGCCTCCGACCGGTACGTGTGGCCGGCGACGGTCGTGATGGTCATGACCCTCCCGGCGAAGATGCTCCTGCCGAACATGACGACTCTCGCGCCGCTGCGTGACAACGTCGTCCTGCTGGCCGCCCTCGCCGCCGCCACCGCCGTGCCGTTCCTGTCCCGCACCTCGCCGTACTACCGCTCGCCCCTGCCGGCGCAGTACGCGCCCGCCGTCCCGTCCCGCTTCCGGCACGTGCCTGTGCTGCCGTTCCTGCGGCGGGTCCTCACCCGGCCGAACCTGCTGCTCGAACTGCTCCTCATCCGGGTCACCTACGCCGCCTACTCCCAGGTCCGCCTCGCGGCCACCGGGGGCAGCAACTCGGCCGGGCGGGCGGAGGCGGAGGAGCACGGCGCGCAGATCCACGCCCTGGAACGGGCCCTGCGCATCGACATCGAGCACTGGGCCAACCACACGGCCGCCGGGATCGACTGGCTGCGCGAGTTCTTCGACTACTACTACACGTCCTTCCACTTCGCCGTGCCGCTGGCCGTCCTCGCGGTGCTGTACTGGCGCCGCCCCGCCGACTACCGCTGGGCCCGCTCCGCCCTGGGCATCACCACCCTGCTCGCCCTGGCCGGCTTCTGGCTCTACCCCCTGGCGCCGCCCCGCCTGATGCCGGCCCTCGGCTTCATCGACACGGTCCACGGCGTCCAGGACTTCTCCCAGCCGGACTACGGCACGCTCACGGCCCTCACCAACCAGTACGCGGCCATGCCGTCCCTGCACTTCGGCTGGTCGCTGTGGTGCGGGGTGGTGATCGCGGTGGTGGCCCGCGGACGGTGGGTGAAGGCCCTCGGCGCGGTCCATCCGCTGCTCACGGCCGTCGCGATCGTCGTGACGGGCAACCACTGGGTGCTGGACGCGGTGGGCGGGGCGGTGGTGGTGGGGGTCGGCTTCGGGCTCGGGTACCTGCTGACGGGGCCGCGGCCTGCCGTGGCGGACCGCGGCGGGGCGGCGGTGTCCGAGGAGACCGGCCGTTCGGTCAGTGCCGGCCGATGACCTGCCGCGCGTGCTCCAGGTGACGGGCCTTCGCCTCGGCGAGCCGGGAGAAGTAGGCCCGGTTGTCGGCGACGGCCTGCCGCTGCAACGCGGACTCGACGCGGAGCAGGACCCCGACGAGCCGCGCCCGCTGCTTGCACCGGACGTCCGCGGAGGCGGTGGCGATCTCCTCGTCCGACGCCGGAGCGGATTCCCGGGACCACCAGCGCGCGTCGGAGACGGCCTCGTCGGGCGTGCGGTAGTCGAAACCCCGTCGGCGCATGCACGTCTCCCAGCGGTTCAGCGCCGCGACCGCCTCCGGCTGTTTCTTCGTCTTTTTCAGCAGCTCCGAGCTCAGGCGGTTGAACCGGTCGTAGTCGGCCAGGGCGCCGTCCCGTTCGAGGCGGTCGTTCGCCTGGTATCCGCAGCCGTTCTGCTCGTCGTAGGCCGCGCGTACTCCGGCCGAGCCGAGGCTTTCGTCGCGCTTTTTGCGCAGCTCGGTTATTCCGGTGCCCGCTGACAGTACTCCCGCGTTCGCGTGGTATCCAAATTCACGGGCCACTGCTTTTTCGATGACCCCGTACCGGCGCCGGTTCTTCAGGTCGTCGACATGTGCGGGGTAATCGAGGACCTGCCAGTCGTGGCCGCGCTTTCGCATGCAGGCCCGCATCAGCAGATCGCGCGCCTCGGCGACCTCGAACGACTCCTGGTGGGAGAGCTCGTAGGCGTCGAACGGCAGGATCAGGCTCCGTACCTCGGCGGTGGGCGCGACCGGTCGCGCGGCGCCGTCGGTCCGGGGAGCGGCGCTCGCCGCACAGCCGGTCGCCAGTACGGCGAGCGCCGTGACGAGGGCGGCGCGGGGGTGTGCCGTGGTGGGAAACATCTCTGCACCGCCCTCGACGTGTCTAGCGGAAGTCCACGCAGCTGGCCTTGTTGTCGAACGAGTTGTTGCTGAAGTCGCTGTCGACGGAGTTGGCCCGGGCGAGGTAGTTGTCACCCGTGCAGCCGGCGTTCTGGTACAGCGCCACGTCACGGCCGGTCTGGTTCTTCATCGAACTGGCGCCGTCGTTGACCGGGCTGGTCGTGCCGTTCCAGTAGGTGTCGCTCAGGGCGCGGTCGTCACCCGAGAAGTTCTTGCTGCTGCCGCCGTAGTTGTCGTGCTGGAAAAGCCAGAAGTACGTGGCCTGGACGCCGGTGCCGGCAGCGCTGGACGTTTCGGCGGCGGTGGCCGTCTGGGCGAAACCGAAAGCGGTCGCGCCGAGGAGCGCGACGGAACCGACGGCGGCGGCAATGCTGCGACGCATTTGTTTTCTCCTGTGGATGGGGTGCCTGTGACGCTGTAATTCCAACGCGGCAGGCATGACCCCGTCAATGCGGTTCCGCAGCCTGGCCGGAACGGGAAATCAGGTATTTCTCCCGGCCGCCCTTCGACACGGAGTGCTGGACGTGAGGGTTTGGAGTGACATCGAAAGGGGGATTTCGCCGCTCCGTTTCATGGTTGGCCGAAAACCCTCATGGATGCTCCCGGTTCACGAACCACACCACCCACGCGGTCAGCGCACTGGCGACCACCACCACCAGCAGCAGCGTCAGCAGCCGCACCCGCCGCTCCGAGCGCGCCGCCTCCCGCGCCACCCGCTCCTCCTCCGCCAGGCTCGCGGCGACGAACGCGCTCTCCGACGCGGTCAGTTGGGTTACCGGCAGCCCCTCGGCGGTGCAGAACTCCTCCCGCGCGGCGCGCAGCAGCACTCCCCGGTACAGCGCCCCCGGATCCCGGTCCAGGCTCTCCCACACCCGGGCCGCCTCCGTCAGCCGCCGGTGCAGCCGGAGCCGGTCGCGTTCCTCCTCCACCCATCCGCGCAGCCGCGGCCAGGCGGTGATCAGGGCCTCGTGCGCCAGCTCCGCCCGGTCCCCGTCCAGGGTCAGCAGCCGGGCGGTGACCAGCCGTTCCAGAACCTGGCCCGCGGCGCCGGTGGCCCGCAGCTCGGACAGCGGCACGGGACGCCGGGTGTCGGGGCCGCCCTCACCGGGCGAGATCAGCCGCAGCAGCAGCGCCCGGGCCGCGTCCGCCTCGGCCGCCCCGAACCGGCCGAACACTTCCTCCGCCGTGTGGGCGACCGCTCCCCGGACGCCTCCGACGGCCTCGTAAGCGGTCAGGGTGAGCCGCTTGCCGCTGCTGCGCCGCCAGAGCTCCAGCAGCGTGTGGGACATCAGCGGCAGACCGCCCGGCTCGTCGGCCACCTCGGCGAGGATGCGGTCCGTCACCGCGCGCTCCACCACCAGACCGGCGGCCGCAGCCGGCCGCACGATCGCCTCGCGCAGCCGCTCGACGGACATGCCCGGGACCAGGACGTGCGCGTCGTCGAGGGCCGCCGCGAGCTCCCGGTGATCCGCGCAGTGCCCGAAGAAGTCGGCCCGCACGGCGATCAGCACCCGTAACCGGCTGTCCGGCTCGCGCGCCGCCAGCAGCATTTCGATGAACTCCCGCCGCCGGCCCGGGTCCCGGCACAGCGTGAACGCCTCCTCGAACTGGTCGACCAGGACGACTGTGTCGCCCGGTGCGTCCCCGGCCGGTGCCAGCACGTCCCGCCGCTCCCGGGCCGGATCCGGGCCCGGGGTGCAGATCCGCACCGCGGCGGGCCGTACCCCCGCCACGCCGCCCTCGCGCAGCGCGGGCACGAGTCCGGCGCGCAGCAGCGACGACTTCCCGCTGCCCGAGGCGCCGACCAGGGCCGCGAACCGGTGCTCGGCCGTCAGTCTCAGCAGCCGCTCCACCTCGGGTCCCCGGCCGAAGAACAGCTCCCGGTCGGCGGTCCCGTAGCGGGCCAGGCCGCGGTAGGGGGACCGTGCGTCGTCGGGAGGCGCCGTCGCGCGGGCCGTGTCGGCCGCGGCCTCGTGCCAGCGCCGCTCCCAGTCGCTCTCGTCCCCTCCGCACGCGCGGACGTACGCCAGGGTGACCGGCAGGGAGGGCAGCCGCCGGCCGGCCGCCGCCTCGGAGAGCGTCGGTGCCGAGTAGCCCGCCGTGACGGCGAGTTCGCGGTACGACGGGCCACCCGCCTCCTCACGCAGCAGGCGCAACTCGTGCGCGAGGCGCTGCACCGGCCCCTGGGCCGGATCCAGTTCCTTCTCGCGGCGTCCCACGTGCCTCCCCTTCGCCGAGTGCCGCCCGCGTCAGCACCACGTACAGCCGGTGCGGCGTACGCGCACGTCACGCTAACCGCTCGCCGGATTGATAGGCGCCCCCGACGGGGGCTGCCCATCAACGCGCGCGCTGGTGGAGTCGGCACCGTCCACCGGGCCACCCACCACGAGAGGCGAGTACGGACATCGACACGACACGGCTGAGTCACCCGGCGGCGGACCGCCCCCGAACCGTCCCGGCAGCCCCGACCCCGGCGGCGCCCGGCCCCGCCCACCGCCTCGGTCTGCTGCTGCCCCCGCTCCTCGCCCTGGCGACCGGGCTGTGGGGCATCCGCCGCGACGGAGCCCTGTGGCAGGACGAGGCGGTGACCTACGAGATGGCCCACCGCGCGCTGCCCGGCCTGTGGGCCACCCTGGGCGGGGCCGACGCCGTCCACGGGCTGTACTACCTGCTCATGCACGGGGTGTTCGCGCTGTGGGACGGCGGTCCGGTCGCGCTGCGGCTGCCCTCGGTCCTGGCCACGGCCGGCGCCGCGGCGGGCGTCGCCGCCCTGGGGCGCGGGCTCGCCGGACCCCGGGCCGGGCTGGCGGCCGGTGTGCTGTTCCCGCTGCTGCCCGCGGTCCAGCGCTACGCGCAGGAAGGCCGCTCCTACGCCCTGGTGACCGCGCTGGTGGTGGCGCAGACGTGGCTGCTGCTGCGGGCCTGCACCGAGCCGGGCGGGCGGCGGCGCCGCGTCCGGTGGGCCGGTTACGCCCTGCTGACCACACTGTCGGGGCTGTTGCACGAGTTCGCGCTGCTCGCGCTCCCCGCGCACGGGATCGCGCTCCTGGCCTCCCGGGCGCCACGGGCCGTGGGCCGGGCATGGGCCCGTGCGGCGTGCGGCGCGGCGGTCACCGTGACGCCGCTGGTTCTGCTGAGCCTGCGCCAGAGCGGGCAGGTGGCCTGGATCTCCGTGTCACTGGCCCGGGACGTCGCGGGGTTCCTGCTTCTGGCCGTTGTCGGCGCGGCCGCGGCGGCAGTCGTCCGGCGCGGGTCCATGGCCCCGGCACCCGGCCCCCGGTTGCACACCTGGGCCCTGCCGCTGCTCCTGGTCCCCCCAGCGCTCCTGCTGCTGGCGTCCGCGGTCCGGCCCCTGTACGTGGACCGCTACGTGCTCTACTCCCAGGCGGGCCTGGCCCTGCTGGTGGGCGCCGCCCTGGACCGCCTGTCCCGGCCGGCCCGCGCGCGGAGGCTGCTCGCGCCGGTGCTGGTGGCCGCGGCGGTGCCGGCGCTGTGGCCCGTGGGGACGCAGCTGCGCGACCCGCACAGCCGCACCGACGACACCCGGGCCATCGGCCGGGCCGTCGCGCAGGTGTCCCGGCCGGGGGACGGGGTGCTCTTCGTGCCGGCCAGCCGACGGGTGTGGGCCCTGTCCCGGGAACCCGCCTCGTACGGTGCGGTCGACCTGGCGCTGGCGGCCTCGCCGCGCGCCGGGCACACGCTGTACGGCACCGAACTGCCCGCCCCGGGCATCCGTACACGGATGCTGCGCGTCTCACGGATCGTCGTGGTGCACGATCCGGCGCGGGACCGGCGGGAGGCCGACGGGCGGGAGCGGACGAAGAGGGCGACGCTGCGCGCGCACTTCACCCCGTGTGGCGAACGGACGGTGGGCGTGGCCCGGATCGTCGTCTACGAGCGCGGCAGCCGGTGCTGAGCACCCGGCACCGGTGCGGCCCCGGCACCGGACCCGACCCGAAGGTCCCCAACTCCCAGGAGGCGACCATCACTTCGCAAGCGGAAGCCGCAGCGACCACGCGGGACCCGGCGGACTGCGCGAACCGGCACGGCGAGGGCCCGCCCGCCCGGTCCCGGCCGGTCGCCCCCTTCGTCACCGTCCTGGTCCCGGCGCTCGTCGCCGTGGCCCTGGGGTTGTGGGGGATCGAGCGGCAGAACAGCATGTGGCGGGACGAGTCGGTCACCTACCAGGTGGCGCATCGCCCGCTCGGCGAGCTGGGGGCGCTGCTGGAGCACATCGACGCCGTGCACGGCCTGTACTACCTTCTGATGCACGGGGTGTTCGCGCTGTGGGACGGCGGGCTGGTCGCGCTACGGCTGCCGTCGGTGGCGGCGACGGCCCTGGCCGCCGCCGGTGTCTCGGCGGTCGGCCGCCGGCTGGCCGGGCCGCGCGCGGGGCTCGCGGCGGGGCTCGTTTTCGCCGTGCTGCCGGTGGTGCAGGAGTTCGCGCAGGAGGGCCGTTCCTACGCCCTGGTCTGCGCCGGGGTCACCTGGGCGACCTACGCCTTCCTCCGCGCCCTCGACGCGCGAGGGGCCCGCTGGTGGACCGCGTACGGGCTGCTGCTGGCGGTGACCTGCTGGCTGCACGAGTTCGCCGGACTGGCCCTGCTCGCCCACGGCCTCACCCTGGTGCTGCTGCGGGCGCCGCGCACGGTCCGGCGGCCCTGGTGCGCGGCGGCGGCCGGGGTGGTGTTGAGCGTGCTGCCGCTGGCGCTGGTCAGCGCGGGGCAGTCGCAGCGGCAACTGGGCTGGCTGGGACGGCCCGGGCTGGGCATGTGGCTGCAGTTCCTGGCGCTCGCGGCGGCCGGGGCGCTGGTGGCGTGGCTGCTGCGCCGCTCCGGGGGCGCGGTCCGGGACGGGGACCGGCGCCTGGTGGCCCTCGCCCTGCCGATGCTGACCGTCCCCGCCGGAGTGCTGCTGACCATCTCGCTCGTCGAGCCGTGGTACGTCGAACGGTACGTGCTGTACGGCATGACCGGTCTGGCCCTGCTGGCCGGGGCCGGGCTGGACCGCGCGGTGGCCCGTAGGCATCGGCTCGCCCCCGCCGCCCGGGTGTTGACAGCCGGACTGCTCGCCGGCGCCGCCCTGGCCGTGCTGCTGCCCTGGTCGCTCCTGCTCCGCTCGCCGGAGAGCCGCAAGGACGACGTGGTCGCCGTCGCGCACGCCGTCGAGCAGGTGGCGCGCTCCGGGGACGCGGTCCTGTTCCTGCCGTCGCGGCGCCGCGAGTGGCTGCTGTCGTTCCCCGGGGTCTACGCCCGCCTGCACGACCTGGCCCTGGCCGAGTCGCCCGGCGCGTCGAACACGCTCCAGGGCACCGAGGTCCCCGCCGGCGTCCTCCGGCACCGTCTCCTCACCGCCGACCGTGTCATCGCCCTGGCCGACCCGGTGGGCCAGCCGCTCGACGCCGTACCCCAGGAGGTGGTGAAACGGCGGGTCCTGCGCAGGTCCTTCCAGGTCTGCGCCCGCACGGCGGTACGCGGCGCACAGGTCATCGTGTACGCCCGGCCGGGACACTGTGCGACACGGGAACGAACTTTCGAGGCTGATGAAATGTCCCGAATGTGAAGGAAAATATCTGGCGGTTCGGCTGGTGCATCTGTGAATATCTCGGTCCTGAGGGGGGATGCCGCCGATCGTGACCGGACCGGCGGCTGCCGCCCAACGACAGCAGGGGGATCGAGTGATTTCTGTGCGTTTGGGTGCCGATGCGCTGACGGATGCGACCTTTGCGCTGTCTCCGCTGGCGCAGATGGTGTTCCTTCTGGGCCTCGGCGGAACGGTTGCGGGTACGGAACAGCCACGGGAGCGACCCGGGGTGCGGGAGATCCTCTTCCGGAAGGATCTACGCCTGCTGGCGGCGCTGCGCGGGGAGATCCGCGGCTACGCGCCGGGGTTCCTGCTCCCGCAGTGCGAGTCGCACGGCGCGCTGGACGGGGAACTTCACCAACTGGCCACGACGCCCGACGGCGTGGTGGCCCAACAGGTGGACAGGGTCCTCACGCTCGCCCGGGCCGGGCAGGCGAAGCCGTCCGCTGGCGTCACCACGATCGCCGCCGCGCTGGACGCCGGGGAGCAGTCGTTCGTCCAGCGGGTGGCCTCCGAACTGGGTCATTTCTGGCGCGGGTTCATGGCGGAGCGGTGGGAGGTCCTGCGGTGCCGGATGGAGGCGGACATCCGGCACCGGGGCGCCTCCATGGCGAGCCGCGGCCTGAGCGCCACCCTCAACTCGCTGCATCCGGCGGTCTCCTACGACTCCGGTGTGCTGCACATCCGTGACGATCGCTCCTGGAAGGTGTTCGAGGGGAGCAGGATGGTGCTCCACCCCTCGCCCCTCGCCTCCACCTGGCTGCTGCGCGACGACCCCTGGGGTGACGGAGGGACCCACCTGGTCTACCCGGTGGGCGCGAGCGGCGCGTCCGACGGCGCCCCGGCGGCGGGGCCCGCGGCGGAGGGCGAGCTGGGCAAGGTGATCGGCGAGGCCCGGCTGCTCCTCCTGTCCGACCTGGGCAGCTCCCGCACGACCACGGAACTCGCCGAGCGGCACCGGATGAGCGCGTCGACGGTGTCGTACCACCTGCTGCGGCTGCACCGGGTGGGGCTGCTCAACCGGGTGCGGGAAGGCAGCCGGGTCTACTACCAGCGCACCCCGGAGGCCGACCGACTCGTCGCCCGCCGCTACCGCCACACGCTCACCACGCAGTTCGCCGGGGCGTAGCGCCCGGCTCGCTGGAGCGGACGGTGGGGGCGTCCGCCCCGCACTCGAACCAGACGGTCTTTCCGCCGCCGGACTCCAGCGACACGCCCCACTTGCCGACCACGGCGTCGAGCAGAAGCAGGCCCCGGCCGCCCTCCGACTCCTCGTCCGAAGCGGCCGGGGTGCGCGGCAGTTCGTCACTGCCGTCCGTGACCTCCACCCGTACGCCGGTCCGCTGCCGCAGCAACAGCAGCACGCAGCGCCGGTCCGGGACGTGCCGTACGACGTTGGCGAGCAGCTCGGTCACGCCCAGCTCCACGGGGTCGGACAGCTCGGGCATGCCCCACTCGGCCAGGAGCGAGCGGGCGATACGGCGGATGTGCCGGGGAGCGTGCGAGCCGACGATGAGGCGCATCGTGTACTGGGCGGGAATGTATTCGTTCACGGGACGAGGCTGACGTGCGGTGACTACCCTCGGCTACGGAACGGATACAACCCGTCCCGTGGTGGGCGGTGTTGCGTGAGAGGGGCTCTGCGTGACCAACATCAACGCGCTCGACCCGGGGGCCTCCCCGCTCGACTACTACGGCTACGAGCTGCGCCGGCACAGGGAGGCGGCCGGGCTGACGCAGCGGCAGTTGGGGGACATCGTCAACTACACCGGCTCGCTCGTTGGGCAGATCGAGACGGCCCGCAAGGTGCCCACGCCGGAGTTCAGTGAACGGGCGGATGCGGCGCTGGGCACGGACGGCCTGTTCTCCCGGCTCGTGGACCTGGTGCTGCGCAGTCGGCTTCCGGCCTGGTTCCAGCAGGTGGCGGAGCTGGAAGTGCGGGCCACGGAGGTCTGCTCCTTCCAGACGCACATGGTCCTCGGGTTGCTTCAGACCCCGGGGTACGCGCGGGCCGTGCTGGGCGCGTTGGACCGGAGCGACCTCGACGACCGCACGGCGGTGCGGCTCGCTCGCCAGCGGGTCTTCGAGAGGGCTGAGCCGCCTGTCTTCTGGGCGGTCCTCAGCGAAGCCGCTCTGCACCTGGAGATCGGCGGTCCGGAGGTCATGCGGGAGCAACTCGCCCACCTGTTGTCGTTCGAAGGCAATCCTCGGATCAACGTCCAGGTGTTGCCGTTCTCGGTGGGTGCGCACGCCGGGCTGCAAGGCTCGTTCGACCTCTACCGGTTTTCCAGCGACCCCACCATCGTCTACACGGAGGGGTACGGCAGCGGGTATCCGACCGCGAACCCGGACACCGCCAGGGAGTGTTCGCTCCGTTACGATCACCTGCGGGCTGCCGCGCTTTCCCTCAACGACTCGGCGGAGCTCATCCGGCGCGTAATGGAGGAACGCTATGGAGATGCAGTGGCGTAGGTCGTCCTACAGCGGTGACCAAGGCGGCCAGTGCCTCGAAGTCGCCGAAACGCCCCACACCACCGTCGCGATACGCGACTCCAAGAACCCAGCGGGACCGGTCCTCACCCTCGACCCCGCCGTGTTCACCAGCTTCGTCGACTGGGCGGCCGCAACCGCTGAATGATCGAAGGCGACGGCCCCGGGGATCAGGGGGCCGCCGCCTTCGGTCTGCGCCACGGGTGGGCGGTCGTCCAGAGAAACAGGCCCCGCCCGATGCCCGCAATGAACCCTTGTACTAGGGATGGCCGCATGGCCGGGGCGCCCGGTCCATGTGACCGGGCGTTGTGTCTACGGCCCCGCCTCGTACGTGACGCGGGTCATGTGGGGGGCTTCACTCCCGGGCTCCCCCGGGGGCGCGTCGAACGTGACGGGCGTCTCGAAGGCCGCCCGCCGCGTGGCCCGGCGCAGCGCCCGCAGGACCGCCGGGCCGAGGGTGAGGGTCAGGACGGCCGTGACGACCGCCCGGCCCAGGTCCCAGCCGAGCGACGTGGCCAGGCAGTAGGCGAGGAAACGGGCCAGGTTCGTGGGGACCGGCGCGTGCGGGTCGAAGGCGACGTTCGAGGCGAGCGCGCTCATGAAGGGCCAGCCCGCCAGGTTCATCACCGTGCCGTAGACGAACGCCGCGAGGAAGCCGTACGCCGCGAGCAGCGCGAGCTCCGCCCGGCCGCGCAGCCGGTCCGGGCCCGGCAGCAGGCCCGCCGCCATCGCGAACCAGCCCATCGCCAGCATCTGGAACGGCAGCCAGGGTCCGACCCCGCCCGTGAGCAGCGCGGACGCGAACATCGTCACCGAGCCGAGGACGAAACCGAAACCGGGGCCGAGCACCCGGCCGCTCAGCACCATCAGGAAGAACATCGGCTCGATCCCGGCGGTCCCGGCGCCGATCGGCCGCAGGGCCGCCCCCACCGCGGCCAGCACGCCGAGCATCGCCACCGCCTTCGGGCCCAGCCCCGACTCCGAGATCGCCGCGGCCACGACCGCCACCAGCAGCACCAGCAGACCCGCGAAGAGCCAGGGCGCGTCCTGCGCGTGCGCACTGATCCGCGAGTCCGGCGGCGCGAGGAAGGGCCAGCCGAAGCCGGCCACCCCGACGGCGCTGACCAGGACCAGGGCGGCGAGGGAGCGGGGGCCGAGGCGGACGGCCCGCGCCTGCCGCTGCGTCCTCACGAGGCGCCCCCGGTACCGAGGGCCGCGCGGACCTGGGAGACCGTGAGCCACTGCTGCGGGGCCAGGATCTTGGTGACCTGCGGCGCGAAGGACGGGGAGGAGACCACGACCTCCGCCGTCGGGCCGTCCGCGATCACCTCGCCCTCGGCGAGCAGCACCACCCGGTGGGCGAGCTCCGCCGCCAGTTCCACGTCGTGCGTCGCCAGCACGATGGCGTGGCCCTCGGCGGCCAGGCCGCGCAGCACCGCGACCAGACGGGCCTTCGCCGCGTAGTCCAGACCCCGGGTCGGCTCGTCCAGCAGGAGCAGCGGCGGCCGGGCCGTCAGCACGACGGCCAGGGCCAGTGCGAGCCGCTGCCCCTCCGACAAATCCCGCGGGTGCGTGTCGTCGGCGACGCCCGGGAGCAGTTCCGTGACCAGGGCCCGGCAGGTGCCGGGGGCCGCGCCCGCGTCCTTGTCGGCCGCGGCGCACTCGGCGGCGACGGTGTCGGCGTAGAGCAGGTCGCGCGGCTCCTGCGGGACCAGGCCGACCCTGCGGACGAGGTCCTTCGGGGCGGTGCGGTGCGGAACGGCTTCGCCGAGGCGGACGGTTCCCGAGCTGGGGGTGACCAGGCCGACCAGGGAGTTGAGCAGGGTGGACTTTCCGGCGCCGTTGCGGCCCATGAGGGCGATCGTCTCGCCGGGGGTGATGGTGAGGTCGATGTCGCGGAGGGCCCGGACGCGGGCGCGGGTGACGGAGAGGGCGTGGAGTGCGCCTACCGGGGTGGGAGCTGCCGAGCGTTCGCGGGTGCGGGTGGGCTGTGGCTTGTCGCGCAGTTCCCCGCGCCCCTGAGGGGCGTCGTTCTCCAGTCGGCGTCTGAGGTCTGCCGCCCTGCGCCTGGCGTCGCGGACCGTCATCGGCAGGGGGTTCCAGCCCGCCAGGCGGCCCAGGGCCACCACCGGGGGGTACACCGGCGAGACGGCCATCACCTCGGCCGGCGGGCCGAGCACGGGGGCGGCACCCGGGGCCGGCAGCAGGACGACCCGGTCGGCGTACTGGATGACGCGCTCCAGGCGGTGCTCGGCCATGAGCACCGTCGTGCCCAGGTCGTGCACCAGCCGCTGGAGGACCGCCAAAACCTCCTCGGCCGCCGCCGGGTCGAGCGCGGAGGTCGGCTCGTCCAGGACCAGGACGCCCGGGTGCGGGGTGAGGACCGAGCCGATCGCGACCCGCTGCCGCTGGCCGCCGGAGAGCGTGGCGATCGGCCGGTGGCGCAGGTCGGCGAGGCCGAGCAGGTCGAGCGTCTCCTCCACGCGGCGGCGCATCACGTCCGGCGCGAGCCCCAGCGACTCCATGCCGTAGGCCAGTTCGTCCTCGACGGTGTCGGTGACGAAGTGGGCCAGCGGGTCCTGGCCCACCGTGCCCACCACGTCGGCCAGTTCCCGCGGCTTGTGGGTGCGGGTGTCGCGGCCGGCGACCGTGACCCGGCCGCGCAGCGTGCCGCCGGTGAAGTGCGGGACGAGACCGCTGACCGCGCCCAGGACGGTCGACTTGCCGACCCCGGACGGGCCCGCCAGCAGGACGAGTTCGCCCTCGGGGACCTCGAAGTCGATGCCCTGGACGGTCGGTCCGGCGGCCCCGTCGTAGGTGACGGACACGTCCTCGAAGCGGATCACGACGGCTCCTCGGGATCGGGGGCGGCGAACGCGGGCAGCAGGCCGAGCAGGACGGCCGCCGCCGGCCAGACGGGCAGAGTCGGGGCGACGAGCGGGACCACACCCGGGTGCAGGGCGGCGGGGTCGCGCACGGAGGCGAGGGTGACCAGGGCCGCCACCGCCACGCCCGAGGCGACGACCAGCCAGGCGCGCACGTCCCAGCGGTCCGGGCGGTAGCGGGTGCGCAGACAGCGGCGGCCGCCGAGCTTGAGGCCCGCGAGGGCGGCGGTGACACCGGCCAGGAGCACGGGCACGCCGTAGGTGCCGCCCTCGGCCGTGAGGAGCCCGTACGTTCCGGCGCAGACGCCGAGCAGGCCGCCGAGGGTGAGGGCGGCGGTGGTCCGGCGTACCGCGGCGGGCACCTGGGCCGTACGGCCGTAACCGCGGGCGTCCATCGCCGCGGCGAGGGAGACGGAGCGCTCCAGGGCGCCCTCCAGTACGGGCAGGCCCACCTGCAGCAGGCCCCGGACGCCCTTGTCGGGGCGGCCGCGCAGACGGCGGGCGGCGCGCAGGCGCTGGACGTCGGCGATGAGGTTCGGGGCGAAGGTGAGGGCCACCACCACCGCGACGCCCGTCTCGTACAGCGCGCCCGGGAGGGACTTCAGCAGCCGGGAGGGGTTGGCCAGGGCGTTCGCGGCGCCCACGCAGATCAGCAGCGTGGCCAGCTTCAGGCCGTCGTACAGCGCGAACGTGAGGGCCTCCGCCGTGACCTCGCCACCGAGGCGGATGCCCTGCGCCCAGGCGGGCAGGGCGACTTCGGGGAGGGTGAACAGGGTGTGCGTGCCGGGGATCGGGGAGCCGAGGAGCGTCGCGAACAGCAGGCGGATCAGCAGCACGGCGAGGGCGAGCTTCACGAAGGCGCCGTAGGAGCGGGACCAGGGGGTGTCGGGGCGACGGGTCGCCACGACGTACGCGGAGACGGCGACGAGGAGGGCGAGCAGGAGGGGGTTGGTGGTACGGGTGGCCGCGGTGCCGAGGGCCAGGGCCCACAGCCACCAGGCGCCGGGGTGGAGCGACCTACCCACGCCGGCGTACCTGCCAGATCGCCGCCCCGCCCAGGAGGACCACCACGCCGATGCCCGCCACCAGGCCGAGGGACGGGCCGTCGTCCGGCTGTTGCTTCTTCCCCGCCGCCGGGCCCCGCTCCTTCCGCGCGACCTGCTCGCCGCAGCCCCGCTCCGGGTAGCCCGAGATCGCGCACAGCAGGGCGTTGGTGTCGTAGCGCAGCGGCTCGGCGACCGCGGCCAGGGCCTGAGCGGTCGTCGCGTCCGGGGAGACCCGGGCGCAGGCCGTGCGCGCGGCGGGCGGCCTCTCGCCCTCGGGGGCGTCGTCGCGGGTGCCGAAGTCCAGGACCAGGGCGACGCGTTTCGTGCCGTCCCGGGCGGGCGTCCTCGCGCAGATCGCCGCGAAACCGGCCCGGCCGCGCGGCCGGGCCGCGTCGGCGGAGTCCTCGCTCACCGCGAAGCGGAAGCCCTGGACGTCACCGTCCGAGGGGCGGGCCGTGGACGGGCCCTGGGTGGCGTAGACCCAGCGGTCGCCCTCGCGCTCCCAGAACGACCAGTAGCGGTACCCGGCGGCCTGGGCCGCCTGGCCCGCGCCCACGACCGGCAGGATCGCGGCCAGGAGGAGGAGAACGGCCCGGCGGATCACGGCTGCCGCTTCCGGCGGCCGGTGAACAGGAACCCGATGCCGATCCCCGCGACGAGGCAGACACCGACGTACCACCAGACGCCGAACACGGAGTCGGAGTCCTTGTCCTCCTCGGCGGCCTTCTCGCCGGACTTCGCGGCGGCCTGCGGGGCCGGGCCCGTCGCGTTCAGCTGCTTCACCAGGTCCGCGCCGCCGAAGTCGCGCGGGTCCGTGCCCGTCGCGTGGGCGGCGAAGATCAGCTGCGCGTAGGCGGCCGGCCCGCTCCGCGCGGCCCAGGTCGCGGAGTTCTTCGCCAGCCACCGCACGGACCTCTGCGCCTGCTGGCTGTCGCCCCGCGCGGCCAGTGCGACGACCGCGTCGGCGGTGTTGCCGTAGTCGGGCTGGGGCTCGGCACCGGCCAGGGCCGACATCAGGTGGTCGTCGTCCCTGCCGAGGGCGGAGGTGAGGTACGCGGCCCCGTTCGCCGCCGCCCGCTCCGGCGTGCGCGGCTCGGCGCAGGCCGGGCCGGACGTCTTGCCGGCCTTCTTGCCGGGCTTCACCACCATGCCGTGGCCCAGGGCGCCGAGCACACCGGCCGCCGTGGCGTCCGCGTTGGCGGCCAGGTCGCCCTTCTTGTCCGGCTGGAACGCGAACGCCCCGGCGCCGTCCCCGTCGCAGGGAAGCGCGAGCTTCAGCAGCGCGTCGTAGGGAGACTTGCCGCCCTTCTCCACCCGGCCCGGCTCCTCGCCGGCGGCGGCGAGCGCGCCGATGACGACCGACGTGGAGTTGGTGTCGCTGGCGCCGCCGGGCGCGTAACCCCAGCCGCCGTCCTTGTTCTGGACGGACTTCAGCCAGCCGACGGCCTTTCCGGTGACGTCGTCGTGCCCGCCGAGCGCGGTCAGGGCCTGTACGGCGGCGGACGTGGCGTTGGTGTCGAGCGGCGTCCTGGCGTCGCAGGCGGTGGCGGGGTCGGGGCGGTAGGAGGCGAACCCGCCGTCCGCGCACTGCTGGCGCACCAGCCACTGGACGGACTTCGCGGCCGGCTTCACCCCGGCCGTGTCCTGCGCGAGCAGCGCCAGCGACTGGCGCCAGACGCCGTCGTACTTCGGGTCCGCGTCGCCGTACAGGGCGGAGGGGAGCGCCTGGGACGGCGAGGGGGACGGGTCGGCGGCGGCCGGGGCGGCGGCGCCGATCACGGCGACGGCGGCCAGGACCGCGGCGCTGCGGCGGACGTTCATGATCGGCGGGTGCCTCTCCCTGTGGGGGAGCCGGGCAGCGCGGGACACCCCGGCGGCTCGGCTCCGTATACCTCGACGGTGCCGTGCGCCGGCGGACCGCCGGGCACGTGAGCCGGTCACGAACCGTACGCGGCGATCCGGCTCACCGCCGTGCTGGTGGCGGCTCACGGTTGCGGGTCAGCGCCGGAATTGCACCGGCTTCCCCCCGTACGGTGTGATGACGACCCGCTTACTGTACCCGCCCGTAGGGAACCGCCCGAGGGGGCCGGGTCCGCGCTCACGCGGCCGGCCCCGACCGGGGCGCCGCGCCGCCGTGGCGCCCATCCGGGCATGAGTGAGGCGGCGGCCGAACTCGTGGGAAGCCGCGAGGAGTTGATCCTCACCAGGGTGTGGACCGGCTAACGTGGGGAGTCCCGATCACACGCAGGAGCGTCCATGACCGACCAGGTGGAGAACTCCGAGCAGGAGCCGTTCGACAAGATCGACACCTCGGTGCCGCACTCGGCCCGGATCTGGAACTACTGGCTGGGCGGCAAGGACAACTACGAGGTCGACCGCGTCGCCGGTGACGCGTTCCGGGAGATCTTCCCCGGGATCGAGACCGGGGCCCGCGCCGCCCGCTACTTCCTCGCCCGCGCCGTCCGCCACCTCGCCGCCGAGGAGGGCATCCGGCAGTTCCTGGACGTCGGCACCGGCCTGCCCAACGTGGACAACACCCACCAGATCGCCCAGCGCGTCGCCCCGGAGAGCCGGATCGTCTACGTCGACAACGACCCCCTGGTCCTCGCCCACGCCCGCGCGCTGCTCACCAGCACCCCGGAAGGCGTCACCAACTACGTCGACGCCGACCTGCGCCGGCCGGAGACGATCATCCGGGAAGCCGGCAAGACCCTGGACTTCGACCGGCCCGTCGCGCTGATGCTCATGGGCATCCTGGGCCACATCGAGGACCACGACGAGGCCCGCTCGATCGTGCGGCAGCTGGTGGACGCCCTGCCCTCCGGCAGCTTCCTCGTGAGTTACGACTCCACCGACACCAGCGAGGACTACGTCCGGGCCATCGACCAGTACAACGAGGGCGGCTCGATCCCCTACATCCTGCGCAGCCCGGAGCAGATCGCGCGCCACTTCGACGGACTGGAACTGCTCGAACCGGGCGTGACGTCCTGCTCCCGCTGGCGCCCCGACGCGGCGGCCCTGGGCCTGCCCGCCGAGGTGCACCAGTACGGCGGAGTGGCCCGCAAGGCCTGAGCCGGCGCACCGCCCGTGCGGCCGTCAGGCGGCCTGCCGGCCGTCGGGCGTCCCGTCGGCCGTCAGGTCTCCTGGAGCACGCGGTGCAGGATGGTCGGAGTCTCGTCCGGTGACTCGGCTTCGACCACCAGCCGGTTCATCGCGTCCCAGTAGCGCTCGATCTCCCCGGGCTTGTCCGGGTACAGGGCGGTGGTGAGCTTCTCCAGGTAGACCATGTCCGGCAGTTGCCCGCCGGGCAGGCGCAGGATGGTCACCGGGCCGCCCTCGGCCGCGTGCCCGCCGGAGGTGAACGGCAGGATCTGCAGCGTGACCTGCGGCAGCCGGCATGCCTCGATGAGCTGCCTGAGCTGGGCGCGCATCACCCGGATCCCGCCCACCGGACGGCGCAGCGCCGCCTCGTCCAGCACGGCCCACAGCCTGGTCGGCGGCTGCCGGTGCAGGATCCGCTGGCGGGTCATCCGCAGCGCGACCCGGCGCTCGATCTCCGCCGGGCCGGCGTCGGGATGGGCGACGCGGAGGGAGGCGCGGGCGTAGTCGGGCGTCTGCAGCAGGCCGGGCACGCGCTGCACCTGGTAGCAGCGGACGAGGCTCGCCGCCTGCTCGGCCCCGAGGTACGTCTGCATCCAGGTGGGCACGACATCGCCGTAGTAGCGCCACCAGGCCGGGGTGTTGGCCTGCTCGGCCAGGGCCAGCAGGGTGGCGCGCTCGGCCTCGTCGGTGACGCCGTAGAGGGTGAGCAGGTCGGCGACGTCCCGCAGTTTGAAGCCGTGGCGCCCGGCCTCCATGCGGCTGATCTTCGACGGGGAGGAGCGGATGACCTCTCCGGCGTCCGCGCGGCCGATGCCCCGCTCCTCGCGCAGCCGCCGCAGCCGGGCGCCCAGCACCAGCCGCGGCACCATGGGCCCGGCCGACCGGGCGTCCAGCGCCCCGCCGCCGGTCGTGACGAATGCGGCCTCTTCGGTGCCCATGGGCATATCTCCCGGTGCGAGCGTTGCGTCGGACCATCCTAGAGGGCGCAGCACACCATCAAGTGCCTCGTGATGGCGGACAGTTCACCGGATCTGACCTACACCGCCACGTACCGGCCGGTACCGCTTCCGCGCGGCCCGGTGTCACCAGGCGGCGCGGACGGTCCTCGGCCCGCGAGACGGCGATGGCGCTCGGACCGTGGGGGATCCGGTGCCAGGGGGTCCGAGGAGCAGGTCATCCCCGCGCGTCCGGCGCCGTCAGGTCGATCAGGCGGCAGACCGTCTCGATGTCGATCCTGACCTGGGCGATGGAGGCGCGGCCCGAGAGCCAGGTGATCAGGGCCGAGTGCCAGGTGTGCTCGATGACCCGGACCGCCGACAACTGCTGCGGGGTCGGGTCCTGCTGGCCCATCGCGTCCAGGATGATCGCCGTGGTCTGCCGGGAGACCTGGTCGACCTCGGGGCTCACGCTGCGGTCGGCGAAGGTGAGGGCGCGGACCATCGCGTCGGCCAGCTGCGGCTCGCGCTGCAGGGCGCGGAAGGCCCGCATCAGCGTCTCGGCCACCCGCTCGGCCGCCGCGGCGCCCTGCGGCGGCTTCTTCCGGAGCGTGCCGTGCATGTGCTCCAGCTGGTCCTGCATCGTGGCGACCAGCAGATGGATCTTGGAGGGGAAATAGCGGTACAGCGTGCCGAGCGCCACCTGGGAGACTTCCGCGACCTCACGCATCTGCACGGCGTCGAAACCGCCCCGGCCGGCCAGTTGCGCGCTCGCGTGCAGGATGCGGCGGCGACGGGCCTGCTGCCGCTGGGTCAGCGCAGGGGCGGCTGCGGCTCCGGCTTCCACCTTGGCCGGCTTGGCCACCTTGTTCACCTTGGCGTTCACCTGGGCTTCCGCGGGCATGGCTCGGTCCCGTTCCGTGACCGTCCGTGAGGACGAGTGATCAGACAGCATGGCACGGCGGCGGCCGTGGCGTGAATCACCTGATCCACTGGTCACAGCGCCCCTACCTGCCGGTAGATTCGGAGCCTCCGAACGATCAAGTCTGAAACTTGTTCTAGATTAGCGTCCCGGCGTAATCTCGCGGGACAGTGCAGGGAGAAGGGGGCCCAGAGTGACCGCTGAGGCCAGGGAGGCCGGGGCCCCGGAGGACCCCGCTGCCGACGGCTTGCGACCGCTCGACATCGCGCTCCTCACCTATAAAGGGAACCCGTTCTGCGGTGGTCAGGGCGTCTACGTCCGGCACCTCTCCCGTGAACTGGCCCGCCTCGGCCACCGGGTCGAGGTCATCGGCGCCCAGCCGTACCCGGTGCTCGACGAGGGCTACGACGGCCTGCGCCTCACCGAGCTGCCCAGCCTCGACCTGTACCGCCAGCCGGACCCCTTCCGCACGCCCGGGCGCGGCGAGTACCGCGACTGGATCGACGCGCTGGAAGTCGCGACGATGTGGACCGGCGGCTTCCCCGAGCCCCTGACCTTCTCGCTGCGCGCCCGCCGCCATCTGCGCGCCCGGCGCGGCGAGTTCGACGTGATCCACGACAACCAGACCCTCGGCTACGGCCTGCTGGGTGACGTCGGCGCGCCCCTGGTGACCACGATCCACCACCCCATCACCGTGGACCGCCAGTTGGAGCTGGACGCGGCGGACGGCTGGCAGCGGCGCTGCTCGGTGCGGCGGTGGTACGCCTTCACCCGCATGCAGAAGCGGGTGGCGCGGCGGCTGCCGTCCGTGCTCACCGTCTCCGGCACGTCCCGCCAGGAGATCGTCGACCACCTCGGCGTCCGGCCGGACCGGATCCACGTGGTCCACATCGGCGCCGACACCGACCTGTTCTCGCCGGACCCGTCCGTGCCCGTCGTCCCCGGCCGGATCGTGACGACGTCCAGCGCGGACGTGCCGCTCAAGGGCCTGGTCCATCTGGTCGAGGCGCTGGCGAAGGTGCGCGCGGAGCACCCCGGGGCGCATCTCGTCGTGGTCGGCAAGCGCCCGGCCGAGGGGCCGGTCGCCCAGGCCGTGGAGCGCTACGGGCTGGCAGGCGCCGTGGAGTTCGTCAAGGGCATCTCCGACGCGGAACTCGTCGACCTGGTGCGCTCGGCGCAGGTCGCGTGCGTGCCGTCCCTCTACGAGGGCTTCTCGCTGCCGGCCGCGGAGGCCATGGCGACGGGGACGCCGCTGCTCGCCACGACCGGGGGCGCGATCCCCGAGGTCGCCGGGCGGGACGGCGAGACGTGCCTGGCGGTGCCCCCGGGCGACTCCGAGGCCCTGGCCGCGGGGCTGGGCCGCCTGCTGGGCGACCCGGACCTGCGCGCACGGCTCGGCGCGGCCGGACGCGAACGGGTCCTGCGGCACTTCACCTGGGCCCGGGCCGCGGAGGGGACGGTGTCCCGCTACCGCGAGGCGATCGACCGGGCCGGCGGACAGGGCCGGGGCGACCGGACGCGTGCCGCCTCCGGCCGTGCGACGACCCCGGCGGTTTCCGGCTCACCTGCTCCCGGGGCCGTTCACCCGCTCCCGGGACCGGGCGCGAGTGCCGGCTCGCCGGCTGCGACGGCGGTGTCCGGCACCTCGCCCTCCGCGTCGCCGGGCGGGG
>NZ_JAPSKN010000010.1:14768-17113 GCF_031181705.1 Streptomyces sp. | reverse complement strand
CTCCCCGGCCCCCGCAGATGTAACAGGCGTCAACTCCGAAAGCAGGGCCAC
Source organism: Streptomyces sp. (assembly GCF_031181705.1). GTDB lineage: Bacteria > Actinomycetota > Actinomycetes > Streptomycetales > Streptomycetaceae > Streptomyces. The sequence goes on along the minus strand of NZ_JAPSKN010000010.1, from coordinate 17,062 downwards.
GTGCTGACCGTCGACTTCTCCCGGTTCCCGCTCGCCCCGGGCGACCGTGTCCTGGACCTCGGCTGCGGTGCCGGACGGCACGCGTTCGAGTGCTACCGGCGCGGCGCGCGGGTCGTGGCGCTGGACCGGAACGCCGACGAGATCCGCGAGGTCGCGAAGTGGTTCGCGGCGATGAGGGAGGCCGGGGAGGCGCCGGAGGGGGCCACGGCCACCGCCATGGAGGGCGACGCCCTCGCGCTGCCGTTCCCGGACGAGTCCTTCGACGTCGTCATCATCTCCGAGGTGATGGAGCACATCCCGGACGACAAGGGCGTCCTCGCCGAGATGGTGCGGGTGCTGAAGCCGGGCGGCCGCATCGCGGTCACCGTGCCGCGCTACGGCCCCGAGAAGGTCTGCTGGGCTCTGTCCGACGCCTACCACGAGGTCGAGGGCGGCCACATCCGCATCTACAAGGCCGACGAACTGCTCGCCAGGATCCGCGAGGCCGGGCTCGAACCGTACGGCACCCACCACGCCCACGCCCTGCACTCGCCCTACTGGTGGCTGAAGTGCGCGTTCGGCGTCGACAACGACAAGGCGCTGCCGGTGCGGGCGTACCACAAGCTGCTGGTCTGGGACATCATGAAGAAGCCCCTGGCCACCCGCGTCGCCGAGCAGGCGCTGAACCCGCTGATCGGCAAGAGCTTCGTGGCGTACGCGACCAAGCCGCACCTGCCGGGCCTGGCCACCGGGGCGGACGCCCGGTGACCACTCCCCGGACGGAGCACCTGGTCCTGCCCGGGGTCCTCACCGCCGGGCAGGCCGCCGAGACCGTGGCCGGCATCCTCGCCGTGCAGCGCGAGGACGGCGCGATCCCCTGGTTCCGCGGCCACCACCTCGACCCGTGGGACCACGTCGAGGCCGCGATGGCCCTGGACGCGGCCGGTGAGCACGAGGCCGCCGAGCGGGCCTACCTGTGGCTGGCCCGGCACCAGAATCAGGACGGCTCCTGGTACGCGGCCTACGCCGACGGGGAGTTCGCCGACGTCACCGACCGCGGCCGCGAGACCAACTTCGTCGCCTACATAGCCGTCGGCGTCTGGCACCACTACCTGTCCACCGGCGACGACACGTTCCTGGAGCGGATGTGGCCGGCGGTGTACGCGGCGGTGGAGTTCGTGCTGCGCCTGCAGCAGCCCGGCGGGCAGATCGGCTGGCGCCGCGACGACGACGGCACGGCGACCGCCGACGCCCTGCTGACCGGCTCCTCCTCGATCCACCACGCGCTGCGCTGCGCCCTGGCCATCGCCGAGCAGCGCGAGGAGCCGCAGCCCGACTGGGAGCTGGCGGCCGGTGCCCTGCGGCACGCGATACGGCACCATCCCGAGCGGTTCCTGGACAAGAACCGCTACTCGATGGACTGGTACTACCCCGTGCTGGGCGGTGCGCTGACCGGGGCGGAGGCCAAGGCCCGGATCGAGGAGGGGTGGGAGCGGTTCGTCGTCCCGGGGCTGGGCGTGCGCTGTGTCGTGCCCAACCCGTGGGTGACGGGCGGCGAGTCCGCCGAACTGGCCCTGGCGCTCTGGGCGATGGGCGAGTCCGACCGGGCGCTGGAGGTGCTGCAGTCGATCCAGCACCTGCGCGACGCGGACAGCGGGCTCTACTGGACGGGGTACGTCTTCGACGACGAGGCGATCTGGCCGCGGGAGCTCACCACCTGGACGGCCGGGTCGCTGCTGCTCGCCGTCGCCGCACTGGGCGGCCACGAGGCGACCTGTGCGGTGTTCGGCGGGGAGCAGTTGCCGACGGGGCTCGAAGCGGACTGCTGCGCCTGAGGGCTCGCGCTCCCCGTCGGGAGAACGCGGCCCTCAGGACGTCGTCAGTGCCGGTGCACCCGGTTGGCGATGGCGTGGCCCACGAACAGGTACACCACCGCCGCCAGGCCGTACCCGGCGACGACCCTGGCCCACGCCTCGTCGAACGTGAACAGGTCGTGCGACCACCCGGCCAGCCAGCGGGCCGCGTCGTGCACGAACTGGACGAAGTCGTTCGCCGGGTTCGCGTCCAGCAGGTACATCAGAATCCACAGGCCCAGGATGAGGGCCATGATGTCGGCTACGACCGCGATGATCGTGCCGGCCTGATTCGCGCCGTTGCGATATCGAGGGGACATAGTCTCCGGATTGCCCTTGAACCCTGGATGAAACCAGGGGAATCGCTCAGGAGTTCAACTCGGCGAGCACGCGCCGACGGGACGACGACGGTACGGCAACGGCCCCCCGCCCGGAAGGCGAGGGGCCGTGCGAGGGGCCGTG
>NZ_JAPSKN010000010.1:0-14668 GCF_031181705.1 Streptomyces sp. | reverse complement strand
CTTGAACCCTGGATGAAACCAGGGGAATCGCTCAGGAGTTCAACTCGGCGAGCACGCGCCGACGGGACGACGACGGTACGGCAACGGCCCCCCGCCCGGAAGGCGAGGGGCCGTGCGAGGGGCCGTGCGAGGGGCCGTGGGGCTCAGCCGCGCTGGATGCCCGACGTGTCCTGCAGGACACCGCGGCGGCCGTCCTGCGTCTGGGCGACCAGGGCCGCGCCGCGCTGCTCGACGGCCAGGTACCAGGTGCCCGGCGCGAGTTCGGCGATGGGCGTCGGGGAGCCGTCCTCCGCGAACAGCGGCCGCGGCACCGGCACCGCGAACCAGAACGGGGAGAAGTCCCCGGCCGGCGGCTGCGGGGCCTGGGCCTGCTGCGGCTGGGGCTGACCGCCGAACGGCTGCCCCGGCTGCGGCTGGCCGTAGCCACCGGGCTGCTGGGCGCCCGGGTAGCCGTAACCACCCTGGGGCTGGCCGCCGTAGGGCTGCGGAGCGGCCGGGCGCGGGGCCGGGACGAGGGAGCCCTTGAGGGCGGGGACCAGAGGGGTGGCGAGGGCGGCGGCGGCCATCAGCAGCGTGGCGACGAGGGCGAGGATCATGCCGATGCCGGGGCTCGGGGCGCCCGAGCCGCCGTTGTCGCCGATGTTGTCGAAGCCGCTCGGCACGTCGAAGATGTTGCCGAGCGCGCTCCACGCGGCGAACACCGTGAAAGCGACGCCGAACGGGACGAGTTCCAGTCCTGCGATCTTCGGGGCCTGCGGCAGGCCCCGGCCGACGACGACGAGCGCGGCGCCGATGATCCCGGCCAGCACGACGCTGAACACGACCGGGCCGCTGCCCCACAGGCTGGGGAGGTCGACGCTGTCGGGGACATTGTCGAACGAGTAGAGGTCGAGGAACGACGCGATCAACAGCAACACCGCTGCTCCGATCACCACGCCGTCGCCCCGAGTGAGGGAGCGGATATTCACTTCAGGTCCTTCGTAGGTCGTCTCGTCGTCGGTAGAGGCGTCGCTGTCACCATGTCGCCGTCCGGACTCGGTGTGAAGCGCAGGGGTGGCCCCTCATCGTAAGGAGGACCCTATCGTCCGCCCGATCAGGGTGTCCGCCGGGATCCGCCGGTCCACACCTACCCGCGCAGGAAACTCACGATTCCCTCAGAGATCCCCTGCGCCGCCTTCTGTCGCCAGGCGCCACTGGTGAGCAACGCCGCGTCCTTGCTATCGCGCATGTTGCCGCACTCGATGAACACCTTGGGAACCGTTGACAGATTGAGACCGCCCAGGTCCTTACGCGTGACGAGACCGCCGCCGTCGCCTGCGTAGTTGGACGGCGCGCTGCCGGTGACGGCCACGAAACGGCCCGCCACGCGCTCGCCGAGGTCGCGGGACGGGGCGACGATCGCCCGGGTGTCCGCGGCGCCCGCCCGGACCGAGCCGGGCAGGATCACATGGAATCCGCGGTTGCCGGCGCCGGAGCCGTCCGCGTGGATCGACACCACCGCGTCGGCCTTCGCCTCGTTGCCGATCCGGGCCCGCTCGTCCACGCACGGGCCGTACGGCCGGTCGCCGTCCTGCGTCAGCTTCACCGCGGCGCCCTGCTTCTCCAGGAGCGCGCGCATGCGGTGCGCCACGTCCAGGGTGAACTCCGCCTCGGTGTAGCCGTCGTTGGTGGAGGTGCCCGTGGTGTCACACTCCTTCCGGTTCGTCCCGATGTCCACCGTGCGGTTGATCTCGCTCGGGTGCCGGAAGTTGCCCGGGTTGTGGCCCGGGTCGATGACGACGACCTTGCCCTTGAGCGGGCCGGAGGCGGCGGGCGCGGAGGCCGTGGGCGTCGGTGACGGCCCCGGCTGCTTGCCGTCCCCGGTGGGTTCGGTGGGCGCGGCGGACGCGGACGTGGACGTGCTCGCCCGGTCCGGACCGCCGGTGTCCCCGGAGCCGCCCACCGTCTCGTAGACCAGCCAGCCGAGCAGCGCCCCCGGCACGAGCGCGGCGAGCGCCACGGTCAGGGGGCCGCGACGGGGGCGGCGGGGCTGGGGGGGTTCGAAGTCCGGGCCTGCGTACGACACGCAGCCACCCTAGCGGCCGTGACGGAGGCGAGCGGGCCGGGCGGGTGCCCGCTACGCGTCGTTCCCGCCGCCGTCCCCGTGCCGTACCGCCTCCTTCACCCGCGCCTCCACCTCCTGGCGCGGCGTCTCCTCCTGTCTCGCGTACGCCGTCACCGCCGCCTGGACGTCGCGGGCGAGATCGCGCCAGGCGCGCCAGGCGGTCTCCCACGTGGTGGTCTGCTGGTCGCTCCACTGGGTCCGGGTGGGCGGACCGTAGGCGTCCTGCAGCTGACGCACGCGGGCGTACGCCTGGTCCGCCGCGCGCTGCTTCTCCACGAGCTCTGCGAAGGTGTGTGCCACGCGGCCGGATCCTTGGGCAGCGCCGCGCGCTCCGCCGACGCGCCACGCCGCCCGTGGGCCGACCGGGCGGCGGCGGACGGGGCGCGGTTCACCCGCCCAGCCGTTCCCTCAGACGCCCGGGCCCGTGCGCCGCAGCACCCGCAGCGAGTCCGTCGCCGAGACCTCCGTGAAGGCGCCCGAGGCGAGGGCCCGGAGGTAGACGCGGTACGGGGCCTGACCGGTGAACTCGTCCTGCGGGTCCGGGAAGACGTCGTGGACGAGGAGCAGCCCGCCCTCGGCGACGTGCGGGGCCCAGCCCTCGTAGTCGGCCGTGGCGTGCTCGTCGGTGTGGCCGCCGTCGATGAAGACCAGGCCGAGCGGTGCGCGCCAGCACGCGGCGATCTGCGGGGACCGCCCCACCAGCGCCACCACGTGCTCCTCCAGGCCCGCCCGGTACAGGGTGCGGCGGAACGTCGGCAGCGTGTCCATCACGCCCAGCTCGGGGTCGACGGTCGCCGGATCGTGGTACTCCCAGCCCGGCTGCTGCTCCTCGCTGCCGCGGTGGTGGTCCACGGTGAGCGCGCTCACCCCGGCCCGCCGGGCCGCGTCGGCCAGCAGGATGGTGGAGCGCCCGCAGTACGTGCCGACCTCCAGCAGCGGCAACCCCAGCCGCCCGGCCTCCACGGCCGCCGCGTACACCGCCAGTCCCTCGGCCACGGGCATGAACCCCTTCGCGGCCTCGAACGCGGCCAGGATCTCGGGCTCGGGGGCCGCGGGCATGGGATTCCTCTCGGTCGTACGACACTGCGGGCGCCCATGCTGCCGTACCCCCTGCCGTGGCACGACGGGGGGTACGGGTGAGCGGGTTCAGGCGGAGACGGTCTCGCCCGGCAGCGACAGGTCCAGGTCGACCGGCCGGTCGTCGCCGGCGTGGGTCGCGGCCGAGGCGAGCGGGCCGTGGCCGGGGGCGCGGGCGGCCACGACGTAGGCGCCCTGCGCGGGGACGGTGAGCGCGTAGCTGCCGTCCTCGGCGGACAGGGTCGCTCCGGCCTGCCGGCCGCCGCGGTCGATCAGGGTGACCCTGGCCCGGGCGACGGGGGAGCCGTCAGCGGCCAGCACCCGGCCCCGGAAGCCGCGCAGCACCCGCTCGGCCCGCTCCAGCGCCGCGTCCTCCTCGCTGCTGGCGCGCAACTGCGGCTTGCCCGGCGGGCGGCGGCCCGGCAGGAACAGCGCCAGCAGCAGGCCCACGGCGACCGCGCCCGTCGCGATCAGGAAGGAGACCCGGAAGCCGTGCATGGTGGGGATCTCGACGCCGCCGACGGTGTCGGCGGTGTTCGCCAGCACCATGCCGATCACGGCGCTCGACACCGAGGTGCCGATGGAACGCATCAGTGTGTTCAGGCCGTTGGCCGCGCCGGTCTCCGACGCCGGGACCGCGCCCACGATCAGTGCCGGCAGGGAGGAGTAGGCGAGGCCGATGCCCGCGCCGAGCAGGACCGAGATGACCAGGCTCTGCCAGGCGGCGCTCATCAGGCCGAGGCCGGCTCCGTAGCCGATCGCGATGATCAGCAGGCCGAGGATCAGGGTCACCTTGGGGCCGTACTTCGCGGACAGCCGGGCGTAGACGGGCGCGGTGAACATCATCGTCAGGCCGAGCGGCGCGACGAGCAGGCCCGCGACGACCATCGACTGGCCGAGGCCGTAGCCGGTGGACGTCGGCAGCTGGAGCAGCTGGGGCAGGACCAGCGAGACGACGTAGAACGAGACGCCGACCATGATCGAGGCGAGGTTGGTGAAGAGCACGGCCGGGCGGGCCGTGGTGCGCAGGTCGACCAGCGGGGCCTTGACGCGCAGTTCCATCACGCCCCACAGCAGGAGCACGACCGCCGACGCCGCGAACAGGCCGAGGGTGGTGCCGGAGGCCCAACCCCAGTCGCTGCCCTTGGTGATGGGCAGCAGGAACAGCACGAGTCCGGCGGACAGGCCGAACGCGCCCGGCAGGTCGAAGGTGCCCCCGGCGCGCATCGGGGACTCCGGCACGACGAGGAGGGTGAGGGCGATGGAGAGCACGCCGAGTCCCGCGGCGCCGTAGAACAGGGCGTGCCAGTCGCTGTGCTGGGCGACCAGCGCGGCGGCGGGCAGGGCGAGGCCGCCGCCGACGCCTATGGAGGAGCTCATCAGGGCCATCGCCGAGCCGAGCCGCTCGCGGGGCAGCATGTCCCGCATCAGGCCGATGCCGAGCGGGATGGCGCCCATCGCGAAGCCCTGGAGCGTCCGGCCGGTGATCATGAGCAGCAGGTCGCTGGTGAGCGCGCTGACGAGCGCGCCCACGACCATCACCGAGAGGCTGAGGATCAGCATGCGGCGCTTGCCGTAGAGGTCGCCGAGGCGGCCCATGATCGGGGTGGCCACGGCACCCGAGAGGAGGGTCGAGGTCAGGACCCACGTGGCGTTGCTGGGGGTGGTGTCCAGCAGTTGCGGCAGGTCCTTGATCACCGGGACGAGCAGGGTCTGCATCACCGCGACAACGATGCCCGCGAAGGCGAGCACCGGGACCACGGCCCCGCTCGCCCGGCCGGCGGGGCGTTCTGCCGTCGTCTGCGTCATTGAGGGGGGCCTCCAGGCCGGGGGGTTGGGTGTGCACGGTTACGTGGAGTGTGAACCTTGTATGCGCGGGCAACTATTCCGTTGCTTTGGCGCTCTAACGAAATTTTGACCTTCTCTTGGGACGGGAGGCCGGATCCGCCGTGGCGCAGGCCGTGCGGACCCGGCCTAGGTCGAAATCCCGATGCCAGGAGCGTGGAGTGGTTGAGAGCATGACACCCATGGTCGAAGCCGCCGAGATGACCCGTACGCCCCGCCGCACCTCGCCCCCCACCTGGCTCGTGCTGGCGCTCACCTGCGCCGGGCAGTTCCTCGTCGTCCTTGACGTCTCCGTCGTCAACGTGGCGCTGCCGTCGATGCGCGGTGGGCTGGGACTCAGCGAACAGGGCCTGCAGTGGGTGGTGAACGCCTACGCGATCGCCTTCGCCGGGTTCATGCTGCTCGGCGGCCGGGCCGGTGACCTCTACGGGCGCAAGCGGATGTTCCTCGTCGGGCTCGGCCTGTTCACGCTGGCCTCGCTGGCCGGCGGACTGGCCCAGGCCGAGTGGCAACTGCTCCTCGCCCGGGCCGTGCAGGGCCTCGGCGCGGCGGTGCTGGCGCCCTCGACGCTGACCATCCTCACCGCCTCCGTGCCCGAGGGCGCGGCCCGGGCCCGGGCCATAGGCACCTGGACGGCGGTCGGCGCCGGCGGCGGCGCGGCCGGCGGCCTGGTCGGCGGGCTGCTGATCGAGACGCTGTCCTGGCGGTGGGTGCTGCTGATCAACGTGCCCGTCGGCGCCGTCGTGCTGTGCGCCGCCGCCTGGTTCCTCACCGAGGGCCGCGCCGGGGACGGGCGGCGCCTGGACCTGCCCGGCGCGCTGTTCGTCACGGCCGGCCTCGGCACCCTCGCCTACGGCATCTCCCAGACGGAGGCGGAGGGCTGGACGGCATCGGCCACGCTGCTGCCGCTGCTCGCCGGACTGGCCCTGATCGGGCTGTTCCTCGCGGTCGAGGCCCGCACCGCCGGCCCGCTGATGCCGCTCGGCCTGCTGCGCCTGCGCTCGGTCTCCTCCGCGAACGTGGCCATGTTCCTGTGCGGCTTCGCGATGTTCTGCATGTGGTTCTTCATGACCCTCTACGCGCAGAACGTCCTCGGCTACACCCCGCTGGAGGCCGGACTCGCCCTGGTCCCGAGTTCCCTCGCCGTCATCCTCGGCTCCAAGCTGGCGCCCCGGCTGATGCGGCCGGTCGGCCCGCGCAACGTGGCGGTGCTCGGCACGCTGGTCGCGGTGGCGGGCTTCGCCTGGCAGTCCACCATGACCCTGGACGGGGCCTACGCGACGGCGATCCTGTTCCCCGGCGTCCTGATGATGCTCGGCGCGGGCCTGGCGGCGACCCCGCTCGCCTCCCTGGCCACGTCCGGCGCGGCCCCCGAGGAGGCCGGACTGGTCTCCGGCCTCGTCAACACGTCCCGCACGATGGGCGGTTCCCTCGGCCTGGCCGTCCTCTCCACGCTGGCGGCCTCCCGCTCGGCCGGAAGCACGACACCGCAGGCCCTGACGGAGGGATACGCGCTCGCCTTCCGGGTGGGTGCCGGGGTGCTGGCGGCCGGCGTGGCACTGATGTGGCTCTGGCTGCCACGGAAGGTGAAGCCGGAGGAGTCCTAGCCCAGGCGGCTCAGCGCGGCCCGAAAAAGCGTCCGCCGCTCGGTCCGGAACGGCCCCGCGGTGGCCCTGGGGGGCGCGCCGCCGTGCCTTTCGCGGCAGGGGCGGTACGGCCCGTCGCACGGGCCCGCCCTGGGTGGGCGACGGGCCGTCAGACGCCTTCCGCTCGGACCGTGAAACCCGGCCTGACCTGGTCTTTCGTCGCAAGTGCGCCTAGGCTCGGCAGTCGCGGAAGGGGGCCGGATGGACCGGAACATACGCACGGTCGACGACGTACTCGCCCTGCTCGACGGGTTGTTCGCACCCGAGGCCGACCGGTGGTCGGAGCGGGGAGCGGGCTGGTGGGACGGCTTCTACGCCGAACGGTCCCGGCCGGTGCCGTTCTTCGCGGCGAAACCGGACGAGAACCTGGTGCGTCACGTGGCGGACGGGCGGGCCGGTGCGGGGCGGGCGCTCGACCTGGGCTGCGGCCCGGGGCGCAACGCGCTCTACCTGGCGGCCCGGGGCTTCGAGGTCGACGCGGTCGACCTCTCCCCGGCGGCCGTCGACTGGGCGAGGGAACGAGCCCGCGAGGCAGGGGCGGAGGGCGTGCGGTTCCACTGCGGGGACGCCTTCGCCCTCGCCGGGACGGAACTCACCGGCCCCTACGACCTCGTCTACGACTCAGGGTGCTTCCACCACCTGCCCCCGCATCGGCGGATCAGCTATCTGGCCCTGCTGGACAGGGTCCTGGCACCCGGTGGCCTGTTCGGCCTGACGTGCTTCGCCGCCGGGGCCGGCGGAATGGGGTCGGAGGTGCCCGACGCGGACTTCTACCGGGAGGGAGCCGGACTGCGGGGCGGACTCGCCTACACGCCCGAGGCGTTGCGCGAGATCTTCTCCGGCCTCAGCGTGCTCGAACTGCGGAGGATGCGCGACGAGCCGGCAGAATCGGACCGCTTCGGCGAGTCCTTCCTGTGGACCGCGCTGTTCCGGCGCGAGCCGGCCCCGGCCCGGTAGCCGGTCAGGCGCTCCGAGGCCGGTGATCCGTGCCGAGCAGGGCGGTCAGGGTCCCGGTGAAGGCCGCCGCCGAGTGGTCGGCGTGCGCGCGGATGCGCGTGGCGACGGCCTCGGCCCCGCCGCCCTCCAGCAGCCGCACGAGCCGGTCCAGGTCCCGTTCGCGCCCCTCCGGCCCCTCCCGGCCCTCCTGGGTGGACAGGTAGAAGTCCGTCGCGTCGTACGCCATGTGGAAGACGTGCTTCTTCACGTCGCTCAGCGTCAGGTAGTCGTCGTGCGTCCTGGGCGTCGGCTCGGGCGCCCCGACGCACACCGCCGGAGTGCCGGCGGCCCAGGCGTTGACCGCCAGGTGGTAGGTGTCCGTGACGACCAGCCGGTAGCGCGGCAGCACCGCGAGCAGGTCGCCGATGGTGTGCTCGCCCGGACGGGCCGGAATGTGGCCGACCGGGGCGGGGACGTCCCGGTCGAACCAGGGCAGCCACTCCAGCGGGACGCCCAGACGGTCGGACAGGGCCTGGCAGTGGGCGGGCAGCCAGTCGGGGACCGGGGTGCGCGCGCCCAGGAACACACCGATGGCACCGCCCCGCGGCACCGACCGGGACCACGGCGTGGTCGGCAGGTGGTCGAGGTCGCCGGGACGGGACAGCAGCGCCGCGTCCGAGCCGAAGTGGTCGGTCGTACGGTCCCCGCGCAGATGCGCGATCTTCGCCGCCGAGAGCGGGTCGCGCACCCAGATCCGGTGGCTGCGCCTGACCAGGCGGGTGAAGAGCGGGCCGTACTCCTTGTCCTCGTAGTCGGACTGGGTGTTGTGCAGGATGGTGCCGCCGTAGCTGAGGGTCCGCGCGAGGAGCTCGTCGGGCTGGTCCGCGAACAGCAGGGTCCGGTTGAGCAGGCCCCGGGCGGCGTCCCGGTCGGCGGCGATGCCGAAGTCGAGCAGGCGGTTCGTCGCGTCCTGCGCGAGATAGTGCCGGGTGTGCAGGAAGTCGCCCCAGAAGACGACCGCGTCGTGGTCGCGGAGCGTGTCGAGGTGCTCCGCCAGGGGGTGGAAGCGGAACGGGAAGTCCGTGCCTCGTGCGCACTCGCGCAGGGGCACGGTCTCCGGTGTGTGCAGGGTGTACCAGGTGGCGTCGATCTCGGGGACCGTCCGCCGCCGCAGGGACTCGAACGCCAAGTCGACGGTCAGCATCCCGGTGTTGCGGTACCCGATGTTCGGCGCGGTGATGACGGCGACGCGTGCCATGTGCTCCGTTTCCCCTGGTGGTCGCGACTGGTCGCGGTCGGCCGCCCAGCCGTTGCCGGCGCCGTCGAGGTGCGGCGCGGCCCCTCGGTCAACGTACACGCCGGCCCGGCGACACCCGCGACCGGTCCGGCAGTGCCCGGATGTGACACGACGTCAGGAGCCTTCACGACCGTGGGAGGCTCGGCTATACAGAGGGCCGGGGGACTGGAACGCGTTTCAGTCTGGCCCCCCGGACGGCCTCGGCGCGGCCGACGGTGCGGACGGCCGTGCCGAGGTCTTTCCCACGGTGGTCTCTTCCCACGGCGATCAGGAGCCCCATGCCCATCGACGCAGCCAAGGCGCTCGGCGCCGAACCCCGGACCGGCGAACTCTCCTGGGACCACAAGGACGTGCAGCTCTACCACCTCGGCATCGGCGCCGGCATCCCCGCCACCGACCCCGACGAGCTGCGCTACACCCTGGAGTCCCGGCTGCACGTCCTGCCGAGCTTCGCCACCGTCGCGGGCGGCGGAAAACCCGGGGTGACCGACGGACTGTCCATGCCCGGCGTCGACGTCGACCTCGCCCGCGTTCTGCACGGCGGGCAGAGTCTGCGGATCCACCGCCCCATCCCGGCCCGGGGCCGCGCGACCGCCACCGGCCGGATCGCCGCCGTGTACGACAAGGGCAAGGCGGCCGTCCTCGTCATGCGGACCGAAGTGGCCGACGGTGACGTCCCGTTGTGGACCAGCGACGCCCAGATCTACGTCCGGGGAGAGGGCGGCTGGGGTGGTGACCGGGGATCGTCCACCCGGCTCGATCCGCCCGCCGGCGAGCCGGACCGGGTCGTCGAGCGGCACGTCCGCGAGGACCAGGCCCTGCTCTACCGCCTCTCCGGTGACTGGAACCCGCTGCACGCCGACCCCGGTTTCGCCGAGCGCGCCGGGTTCGACCGGCCCATCCTGCACGGGTTGTGCACCTACGGCATGACGCTCAAGGCGGTCGTGGACACGCTGCTCGACGGGGACGTGACGCGGGTGCGGTCGTATGCCACCCGGTTCGCCGGGGTCGTGTACCCGGGGGAGACGCTGCGGATCCGCATGTGGCGCCCCGACGGCCGGGTCCGGGTCGCCGTGAGCGCCGTCGAGAGGGACGACACGCCCGTCCTCGCCGACACCGTCGTCGAACACAGCTGAGTCCAGTACGCCGTCGGACGAGGAACCGCCCCTCCCGCCGGGTGGCGGGAGGGGCGGATCGCAGTGTGGTGACTGACGTACCGTCAGGCCGCGGTCACGGTTTGCCCGGTCTCCGCCACCGGCTTGCGGTGGCGTCCGCGCGGGGCCGTCTCGCTGTCGTGCGGGGAGACCTGGCCACGGTGCCGGCCGTGGCCGGTGGAGGTCTCCTGGACGTCGGCAGTGTGCGGCTGGTTCTTGCTGGCGTCGCTCATCGGAAGGATTCACCCCGTCAACATGATCTTTTTTACAGCCGGGTGAGTCTAACCGGCGCCCCACGCCCCGGATCCAGGCGGGCGCGCCAACCGGCACTAGTTCGTTACAAGGCGCCCCAACGGCGCCTCCTGGAGGGGCACCGGCCGTGCGGCCGAGGGCGCCGGAGGCGGTCCGGGCCGTTCCGGAACCGGGGCCGCCGGCTCGGGGTCGGGGAGTGGGGCTGCCGTCTGCGGCCCGGTGGGGTACGGGGGTGCGATGCCGTTGTCCGGGTTCGGGTGTGGTGACGCGGTGCCGGGCGCCGGTCCGGCTGGGGACGGCGCGGGGCCGGGGTCCGGCAGGGCGGGTGCGGGCGGGCGCACCCGTGCCACCCCGCACGGCACCGCCTCCGTCGCGTACGGCAGCCGCAGCACCCCGTCCGCCGTCCACAGCCCCGTCCCCGCCAACCACCCCGCGGGCGCGGGCAGATGGTGCACCCGCCGCTCGGCCGGCCGCCACACGCCGACCCAGCTGCCGCGCGGCCCGTCGACGCGCAGTGCCACCGCGCAGCTCTCCGGCGTCAGCACCTGCCCCGGCTGGATCGCGAACGGCGTCACGGAGCAGTCCCGCAGCCGCAGGCACTCCGGGAACCGCACCGGCAGCGTGCTGCCCAGCACGCCCCAGCCGAGCCGTTCCTGCCCCGGCGAGGGCGCGTCGGAGCGGACGATCAGCAGGCCGCTGTCGTGATCGGCGAGCAGCAGCCGGTCGTCGCTGTCCGCGGCGATCTGCAGCAGCGGTGACACCTCGCCGCCGCGCTCCAGGTCCACCACGACCGCCTTGGTGCGCCCGCCCGTCTCCCGGTCCAGGGCCAGCAGCCGCCCCGCGCGGTCCAGCCAGACCCCGCCCGAGCCGCGGCCGGGCAGCTCCGCCACCCGCTCGGGCCCGTAGGCGCCGCCCGCCACCAGCCACACGGACGTCGAGCGCGGGCCGACCGCGAGGGCGTACGCCTTCTCCCCGCCGGGCGCGGGCGGCAGCAGCCGCAGCCGGGCCCTGCCGTCCGGGCACTGGACCGCGCCCAGCGGCAGCTCGCCGGTGCCGGGACCGGTCGGGTAGAGCAGTGAGAAGGCGTGCCGCCCGGCCACCCGGCGGTGGATGAGGACCCGCCCGTCGCCCATCGGCTGCACCTCGGTGCCCGGCTCCTCCGGCTGGTTGCGGGGCAGGGGCACGGCGTAGGGCTCGGGGCCGTCGAGGGTCCAGCGCTCGGGGAACCAGGCGTCACCGGCCGACGCGAGGCGCGCGCCGTAGGCGCCGTCCGCGCTGAGCGTGCAGCCGGCCGGCGCGGCACCGTCCCCGTCCTCGTGTCCCGGCGAAGGCTCGATCGCACAGGCAGTCATCGTTCGGTCACCTCCGGTGACGAACGTAGTTTTCGCACGAACGGGCGGGGAATTCCCTGGGGCCGTACTTCACACATAAGGGTGTTCCAGGAACGATTCGCCTGAGGGAAAAGGGCCGTTTGTGCTGAGCCGGGCGAGCGCGGGCCGGCAGGGGCGGTGGCGGTGGCGGTGGGGGTGGCGGTGACGGTGACGGTGGCGGTTCAACGCCACAGATCAGGCGGGTAGCCTTGCACCCGTGCCCCGTCTGTCTGAAGTCATCGCCGCGCTGGAGAGCCTGTGGCCCGCCGAGCGGGCCGAGTCCTGGGACGCGGTCGGCACCGTCGCGGGCGACCCGGACCAGGAGGTCACGCGCGTCCTGTTCGCCGTCGACCCGGTCCAGGAGATCGTCGACGAGGCGGTGAAGCTGGGTGCCGACCTGCTCGTCACCCACCACCCGCTGTACCTGCGCGGCACCACGACGGTCGCGGCGACGCACTTCAAGGGCCGCGTCGTCCACACGCTCATCAAGAACGACATCGCGCTGCACGTCGCCCACACCAACGCCGACTCCGCCGACCCGGGTGTCTCCGACGCCCTCGCGGGCGCCCTGGGCCTGAGGGTCACCGGGCCGCTCGTGCCGGACCCGACCGACCCCGAGGGCCGCCGGGGCCTGGGCCGTGTCTGCGCGCTGGACCATCCGCTGACCGTCCGCGAGCTGGCCGCCCGCGCCGCCGAGCGGCTGCCCGCCACCGCGCAGGGCATCCGCGTCGCCGGCGACCCCGAGGCGCTGGTGCGGACCGTCGCCGTCAGCGGGGGCTCCGGCGACAGTCTCTTCGACCAGGTGCGCGCGGCCGGCGTCGACGCCTTCCTCACCGCGGACCTGCGCCACCACCCGGCGGCCGAGTTTCTGGCGGATCGCGCCCACAGCCCTCTCGCGCTGCTCGACGCGGCGCACTGGGCCACCGAGTGGCCCTGGTGCGAGCTGGCCGCGAGCCAGCTCGACGAAATCTCCGACCGCAACGGATGGGACCTGCGGGTCCACGTCTCCAAGACGGTCACCGACCCCTGGACCGCCCACGCGGCCTCGACCACTTCTGACCCCCTGGGAGCCCCGAACTGAACGCCGCGCCCGCCGACCAGATCCGCCTCCTCGACCTCCAGGACCTCGACGTCCGCCTCCAGCAGCTGGCCCACCGGCGGAGGTCGCTGCCCGAGCACGCCGAGATCGAGACGCTGACCAAGGACCACACCCAGCTGCGCGACCTGCTCGTCGCCGCGCAGACCGAGGAGAGCGACACCGCCCGCGAGCAGACCAAGGCCGAGCAGGACGTGGACCAGGTGCGCCAGCGCGCCACCCGCGACCAGCAGCGCCTGGACTCCGGCGCCGTCACCTCCCCCAAGGACCTGGAGAACCTCCAGCGCGAGATCGCCTCGCTCGCCAAGCGGCAGGGCGATCTGGAGGACGTGGTGCTGGAGGTCATGGAGCGCCGGGAGTCCGCGCAGGAGCGGGTCGCCGAGCTGACCGAGCGGGTCTCCTCCGTCCAGGCGAGGATCGACGACGCGACCGCCCGGCGCGACGCGGCGTTCGAGGTGATCGACGCCGAGGTGGCCACGGTCACCAAGGAGCGCGAGGTCATCGCCGGGTCCATCCCCGCCGACCTGCTGAAGCTCTACGACAAGCTGCGCGGGCAGCAGGGCGGCGTCGGCGCGGCGAAGCTGTACGCGCGCAGCTGCCAGGGCTGCCGCCAGGAGCTGGCCATCACCGAGCTGAACGAGATCCGCACGGCGGCGCCCGACACGGTGATCCGCTGCGAGAACTGCCGCCGGATCCTGGTGCGCACGTCCGAGTCCGGTCTCTAGTCCCCAGGGAGCCGTTGCGGTGCGGGAGTTCATCGTCGAGGCGGACGGCGGGTCACGGGGCAACCCGGGGGCCGCGGGCTACGGGGCCGTGGTGAGCGACGCGGCGACGGGGGAGACGCTGCGGGAGGCCGCCGAGTACATCGGCGTCGCCACGAACAACGTCGCCGAGTACCGCGGCCTGCTGGCCGGCCTGCGCGCCGCCCACGCCCTGGACCCGGACGCCGCGGTCCACGTCCGGATGGACTCCAAGCTCGTCATCGAGCAGATGTCGGGCCGCTGGAAGATCAAGCACCCCGCCATGAAGCCCCTGGCGGCGGACGCGGCCCGGATCTTCCCGCCGGGGCGCGTGACGTACGAGTGGATCCCGCGCGAGAAGAACAAACACGCGGACCGGCTGGCCAACGAGGCGATGGACGCGGGGGCCAGGGGCGAGCAGTGGTCGGAGTCGACCTCGACGGCCGAGCTGGACAGGGCCGCGCGAGCGACGGTTCAGCCGGAGTCGCCCGGCGACGCGGCGGCGGGCGCGGCCCGGGTACGCGACGCCCTGGCGGCGGGGCGCACGCCCACCGCATCGCCCGGCCCGGGGCCGGGCACCGCGCCGCTTTCCACCCGTGGGGCGACGGGCGCGACGAGCGCGACGAGCGCGCCGGGCGGGGCGGACGCGGGGGCCGGCGGCCATGGGCCCGCCGTTCCCCCGGCGGGTGCTGCCGCCGATGGGCGTGCCGCGCGGGCCGTGGCTGAGGGCGACACCGGCAGGGCGGCCACCGGCGCCCGCGCCGCGGAGGCCGGATCTCCCGCCGGCAGCCGCGTCACGGAGACGGGCGAGCCCGACGCGAAGGCCGACGCCGGTGGCGGTGTGGCGCGGGCCGGGGCTGCCGCTGGGGAGGCTGAGGCCGGTACCGGTGTGGCGCGGGTGGGGGTCTCCGCGGAGGAGACTGGCGTAGACAGCCGTGTCGCGCGGGCCGGGGGCTCCGTCGGGGAGGCTGAGGCCGGTACCCGTGTGGGACGGACCGGAGCCTCCGCCGGGGACACCGACGCAGGCACCCGCGTTCCACGGGCCGGGGTCTTCGCCGAGGGGTCTGGTGCGGGCAGCCGCGTTCCACGGGCCGGGGTCTTCGCCGAGGGGTCTGGCGCGGGCAGCCGCGTCGCGATGGTGAGGCCCTCCG
>NZ_JAPSKN010000009.1:69832-75401 GCF_031181705.1 Streptomyces sp. | reverse complement strand
GGAACAAGCAGTTCACGACCGTCCGCCTCCGAGAAGGCTATGACGAGGACGAGGTCGATGCCTTCCTCGACGAGGTCGAAGCCGAACTGACCCGCCTGCTCCGCGAGAACGAGGACCTGCGCGCCAAACTGGCCGCGGCCACGCGCGCTGCTGCCCAGAACCAGCAGAACATGCGCAAGCCGCCGGAGCAGGACCAGCAGCAGCAACAGCAGCAGCAGGGCATGCGAGGTCCGGGTGGTCCCGTACCCGCCGGCATATCGGGCCCGCCGCAGCAGCAGATGGGTGGCCCCATGGGTGGTCCGCCCCAGCTGCCGAGCGGTGCCCCGCAGCTGCCCGCCGGTCCCGGTGGTCAGGGTGGTCCCCAGGGTCCTGGTGGTCCCGGTCCGATGGGCCAGGGTCCGGGTCCGATGGGTCAGCCCCCGATGCAGCAGCAGATGGGTGGTCCGATGGGCGGCCCCATGGGCGGTCCGATGGGCGGCCCCGGTCAGGGCCCCGGCGGCGACAGCGCCGCCCGTGTCCTCTCGCTGGCCCAGCAGACCGCCGACCAGGCGATCGCCGAGGCCCGTTCCGAAGCCAACAAGATCGTCGGCGAGGCGCGTTCGCGTGCCGAGGGTCTGGAGCGTGACGCCCGTGCCAAGGCCGACGCCCTGGAGCGGGACGCGCAGGAGAAGCACCGCGTCGCGATGGGCTCCCTGGAGTCCGCCCGCGCCACGCTGGAGCGCAAGGTCGAGGACCTGCGCGGCTTCGAGCGCGAGTACCGCACGCGCCTGAAGTCGTACCTGGAGTCGCAGCTGCGTCAGCTGGAGACGCAGGCCGACGACTCGCTGGCCCCGCCGCGCACTCCGGCGACCGCGTCCCTCCCGCCGTCCCCGGCGCCTTCCATGGCACCGGCCGGCGCGAGCGCCCCGTCCTACGGTGGCAACCAGACGATGGGCGGCCCCCCCTCGCCGTCCGCTCCGTCCTACGGTGGCCAGCAGCAGATGTCGCCGGCGATGACCCAGCCGATGGCGCCGGTGCGTCCGCAGGGTCCGTCGCCGATGGGTCAGGCGCCCTCGCCCATGCGGGGCTTCCTGATCGACGAGGACGACAACTGACGGCCTGATGGCCAGGAGTACGGCGTAGACGTCGGCAGCGTTCAGGGCGAGGCCCCGGGTTCACCCCGGGGCCTCGCCCTTTGCCACGCCCGTTCGTGCCCGCGCAACGGTGTTCGTACGCCCGCGCAACGGTGTTCGTGCGAACGTCTCCGCGGTCGTGCGTACGCAACGCCGAAGGCCCGGTCCCGCCAAGATCTTTGGCGGGACCGGGCCTTCGGGGTGGCCGGCCTGGAGAGTTACGCCTTGCGCAGGCGGAACGTCAGGGTCAGGCCCTCGTCGGTGAACGGCTCGCCGTAGCCGCCGTCCGCCTCGCCCTGGGCGAAGTCCGTGGCGAGGACCTCGTCGGCGATCAGGCCGGCGTGGTCGGTGAGGGCCGCGACCGTCGCCGCGTCCGTCGCCGTCCAGCGCAGGGCGATGCGGTCGGCCACGTCGAGGCCGCTGTTCTTGCGGGCCTCCTGGATCAGGCGGATCGCGTCACGGGCGAGGCCGGCCCGGCGCAGCTCTTCCGTGATCTCCAGGTCCAGGGCGACCGTGGCGCCCGCGTCGGACGCCACCGACCAGCCCTCGCGCGGGGTCTCGGTGATGATGACCTCGTCGGGGGCCAGCGTCACGGTCTCGCCGTCGACCTCCACCGACGCCGTGCCCTCGCGCAGGGCCAGGGACAGGGCGGCCGCGTCCGCGTTGGCGATGGCCTTCGCCACGTCCTGGACGCGCTTGCCGAACCGCTTGCCCAGCGCGCGGAAGTTGGCCTTCGCGGTGGTGTCGACCAGGGAGCCGCCGACCTCGCTCAGCGTCGCCAGGGACTCGACGTTCAGCTCCTCCGTGATCTGCGCGCGCAGTTCGGAGTCCAGCGTCTCGAACCCGGTGGCCGCGATCAGGGCCCGGGAGAGCGGCTGGCGGGTCTTGACGCCCGACTCCGCGCGCGTGGCCCGGCCCAGCTCGACCAGGCGGCGCACCAGCACCATCTGCTTCGACAGCTCCGGGTCGATGGCCGTGAGGTCCGCCTCCGGCCAGGACGACAGGTGGACCGACTCCGGGGCGCCCGGAGTGACCGGGACGATCAGGTCCTGCCAGACCCGCTCGGTGATGAACGGGGTCAGCGGGGCCATGAGCTGCGTCACGGTCCGGACGACCTCGTGCAGCGTCCGCAGCGCGGCCTTGTCGCCCTGCCAGAAGCGGCGGCGGGAGCGGCGCACGTACCAGTTCGACAGGTCGTCGACGAACGCGGACAGCAGCTTGCCGGCGCGCTGGGTGTCGTAGGCGTCGAGGGCCTGGGTGACCTGGTCGGTGAGGGCGTGCAGTTCGGACAGCAGCCAGCGGTCCAGGACCGGGCGGTCGGCCGGGGCCGGGTCGGCCTCCGACGGGGCCCAGCCGGCCGTGCGGGCGTACAGGGCCTGGAAGGCGACCGTGTTCCAGTAGGTCAGGAGCGTCTTGCGGACGACCTCCTGGATCGTGTTGTGCCCCACTCGGCGGGCCGCCCACGGGGAGCCGCCGGCGGCCATGAACCAGCGGACCGCGTCGGCGCCGTGCTGGTCCATGAGCGGGATCGGCTGCAGGATGTTGCCCAGGTGCTTGGACATCTTGCGGCCGTCCTCGGCGAGGATGTGACCGAGGCAGACCACGTTCTCGTAGGACGACTTGTCGAAGACGAGCGTGCCGACCGCCATCAGCGTGTAGAACCAGCCGCGGGTCTGGTCGATGGCCTCGCAGATGAACTGCGCCGGGTAGCGGGCCTCGAACAGTTCCTTGTTCTTGTACGGGTAACCCCACTGCGCGAACGGCATGGAACCCGAGTCGTACCAGGCGTCGATCACCTCGGGCACACGCGTGGCCGTCTTCCCGCAACCGCCCTGCGGGCAGGCGAAGGCGACCTCGTCGATGAACGGGCGGTGCGGGTCCAGGCCCGACTGGTCGGTGCCGGTCAGCTCGGTCAGTTCGGTGAGGGAGCCGACGCAGGTGAGGTGGTCGTCCTCGCAGCGCCAGATGGGCAGCGGGGTGCCCCAGTAGCGGTTGCGGGACAGCGCCCAGTCGATGTTGTTGTTCAGCCAGTCGCCGTACCGGCCGTTCTTGACGGTGTCCGGGAACCAGTTGGTGTTCTCGTTCTCCGCGAGGAGGCGGTCCTTGATCGCCGTGGTGCGGATGTACCAGGACGGCTGCGCGTAGTAGAGCAGCGCGGTGTGGCAGCGCCAGCAGTGCGGGTAGCTGTGCTCGTACGGGATGTGCTTGAAGAGCAGGCCGCGCTCGTCGAGGTCGGCGGTGAGCTTCTCGTCGGCCTTCTTGAAGAAGACGCCGCCGACGAGCGGGACGTCCTCCTCGAACGTGCCGTCCGGGCGGACCGGGTTCACCACCGGCAGGCCGTAGGAGCGGCAGACCTTGAGGTCGTCCTCACCGAAGGCGGGGGACTGGTGCACCAGGCCCGTGCCGTCCTCGGTGGTGACGTACTCGGCGTTGACGACGTAGTGCGCCGGTTCGGGGAACTCGACGAGCTCGAAGGGGCGCTGGTAGGTCCAGCGCTCCATCTCGGCGCCCGTGAAGGTCTGGCCCGTGCTCTCCCAGCCCTCGCCGAGGGCCTTGGCGAGCAGCGGCTCGGCGACGACGAGCTTCTCCGTGCCTTCCGGGCCCTTCGTCGCGACGACGTAGGTGACCTCGGGGTGGGCGGCGACCGCGGTGTTGGACACCAGGGTCCACGGGGTCGTCGTCCAGACCAGGAGCGCGGCCTCGCCGGCGAGCGGGCCGGAGGTGAGCGGGAAGCGGACGTAGACGGACGGGTCGACGACCGTCTCGTAGCCCTGTGCCAGCTCGTGGTCGGACAGGCCCGTGCCGCAGCGGGGGCACCAGGGGGCGACGCGGTGGTCCTGGACCAGCAGGCCCTTGTTGAAGATCTCCTTCAGCGACCACCAGACCGACTCGATGTACTCGGGGTCCATCGTGCGGTACGGGTCCTGCAGGTCCGTCCAGTAGCCCATGCGGGTGGTGAGCTCTTCGAAGGCGTCGGTGTGCCGGGTCACCGACTCGCGGCACTTCGCGTTGAACTCCGCGATGCCGTACGCCTCGATGTCCTGCTTGCCGGAGAAGCCGAGCTCCTTCTCGACGGCGAGCTCCACGGGGAGGCCGTGGCAGTCCCAGCCGGCCTTGCGGGCGACGTGGTAGCCGCGCATGGTGCGGAAGCGCGGGAAGACGTCCTTGAAGACGCGGGCCTCGATGTGGTGGGCGCCGGGCATGCCGTTGGCGGTGGGCGGGCCCTCGTAGAACACCCATTCGGGGCGGCCCTCGGACTGCTCCAGGCTCTTGGCGAAGATCTTCTGCTCGCGCCAGAAGTCGAGCACGGCGTGCTCGAGGGCGGGCAGGTCGACCTGGGCGGGTACCTGGCGATACGTCGGCGATGTCATCAGCGGGCTTCCTCCGGCGGACTTGCTGCCTTCCGTCCGGAGGGACGAGAGCTACGTCTGCCTGCGCCGCCTTCGGCGCGCTCCCGCGGTACCACCCTCCTTGGCCCTCCGGCACGGGGTGTGCGCCGGCGAGCCCCCTCATTGGGGTCGCGATGCCGGGTCTACTGACCGCTGCCTTCGCTGCGGCGTTCTTCCGGCGGCTCCGGGGTGATCTTCACGTCGCGCTCGCCCCCGGGCTTCCACCGTCCCCGGGTCGCTCTGGGCTGCGTACGCCGCTACTCGTCCCCATCCACGCTTTTCGCTCCGCCCAGTGTACGGCGCCGGGCGGACAGCGGCCGACCGCTTTTCGGGGCGGCGGCGGAGCGGGGCCCATCAGCGGCGGCTTATGGGTTTGATGACCCGAATGGAGTGGTATGGGTGTTCGGATCCTGGGACGTCCGGCCCGGCGGATTACCGGACGGGGAGCTGGGCACAACGGATGCAGGTTCGCCGCGCGGCGTGCGCGAGGCGGGCGAATCGGGCGGTGTGCCCCGTTGCCGTGGGACTCGAGTCGATTTATCGTCCCAGCACGATTCGCGAGCAAGATCACAATATGTGAAGGGGCCGCGGCCATGGTGGCGAAGAAGACCGCCGTACAGCAGTCGGCGTCCGGCGGGCCAAGAGGGGCCTCCGGCGGTGCGGCCAAGGACGTGAGCGGGAAGAAGTCCGCGCAGGGGGGCTCGGCGGGGCGGGCGGTGAAGGGGGCGGTGGAGAAGGCGGCCGGGGGGACGAAGGCCGCGGTCGAGAAGACCAAGGCGGCCGTCAGGAACGTCAAGAACGTCACGAAGGAGACGGCCGAGGGGGCGGCGGGCCGGGAGAGGGGAGCCGGGAGAGCGGCGGCGGGGAAGGCGCCGGCCGGGCAGGCGCCGACCAGGCGGACATCGGCCGCTGCGGCTCCGGCCGGCGCGGCTCCGGCCAAGAAGACTCCGGCCAAGAAGGCCGTGGCCAAAAAGGCCGTGGCCAAGAAGGCTCCGGCCAAGAAAGCCGTAGCCAAGAAGGCTCCGGGCAAGAAGGCCGTAGCCGAGAAGGCTCCGGGCAAGAAGGCCG
>NZ_JAPSKN010000009.1:0-69732 GCF_031181705.1 Streptomyces sp. | reverse complement strand
AAGACTCCGGCCAAGAAGGCCGTGGCCAAAAAGGCCGTGGCCAAGAAGGCTCCGGCCAAGAAAGCCGTAGCCAAGAAGGCTCCGGGCAAGAAGGCCGTAGCCGAGAAGGCTCCGGGCAAGAAGGCCGTAGCCGAGAAGGCTCCGGGCAAGAAGGCCGCAGTCAAGAAGGCTCCGGCCAAGAAAGCCGCAGCCAAGAAGACCCCGGCCGAGCGAGCCCCCGCGAAGAAGGCCGGGGTCGAGGCGGTGGTCTCGAAGAAGGCGGCAGGGGCCGGATCGGGGCCGGCGAAGGCGGCGGCCGGGAAGGCGCCGGTGGAGAAGGCCGCCTCGGAGAAGGCCGCCTCGGAGAAGGGCGCTGAGGCGCCCGGCAGGAAAACAGGCGCCAAGGAGGCTGTGGCGGGGAAGGCTCCGGCCAGGAAGAACGTCGGCGGCAAGGGGAGGGCCGGTGGGGGCGGGGCCGTGAAGAAGGGTGCCGAAGGCGTGGCCGGGCAGGGCGCCGGAGGCGGGAGCACCACCACGAAGAGCGCGGCCGGCACGGGCACCGCCCGGACCGGCGCGGTCACACAGGACACGGCCGGGAGCAGCACGGCCAAGAAGGCGGGCGCGGCCGGGACCGCGCCGCAGACGGGAGCGACGACGGTGGGTGCGAAGAAGACCCCTGGCACGGCCACGGCGGCGAAAACCGCCGTTCCGAAGGCACGGGCGGGCCTGGTGGAGCCCGGTGAGCTGGCGGTACGCCCGGGGGAGGACCCCTGGACGGCGGAGGAGGTCGAGGAGGCCAGGTCCGAGCTGCTGTCCGAGGAGGCGCGGCTGCGGGAGGAGATCACCTCGTCGGAGCGGTCGCTCGCCGGTCTGATGCGGGACTCCGGGGACGGCGCGGGCCACGACGAGGCGGACACCGGCAGCAAGAACATCACGCGCGAACACGAGCTGGCCCTGGCCGCCAACGCGCGCGAGATGCTCGACCAGACCGAGCGCGCCCTGGACCGCCTCGACTCCGGCACCTACGGCCTGTGCGAGAACTGCGGCAACCCCATCGGCAAGGCCAGGATGCAGGCCTTCCCGAGGGCCACCCTGTGCGTGGAGTGCAAGCAGAAGCAGGAGCGCCGGTACTGACCCCGCCGAATGCCTCCTGAGCACGTGCGTCGCGCGAGCCGTGACGTACCCTCGTGCTCAGTCAGGCACCTAGGTTGAGGGACTCACGTGGCAGAGGCGGAGCGCATCATCGGTACGCCGGACACACCGGACGCGGCCGGGGACGGACGGGAGCGGCCCGGTTCCGGGGACACCGGCGCGCGGGCCGGCGAGTCCGGCTCCGAACCGACGGGTCCGGCGGCCGCCGGGGCGTCCGGGACCGGCGAGCCGGAGGCCGCGGCCGGGCCCGCACCCCGGGGCAGGCGCCGGATCGCGGTGCTCTTCGCGGTGGCCCTGTTCGCCTACGCCCTCGACCTGATCAGCAAGCTGATCGTGGTGGCCAAGCTGGAGCACCACCCGCCGATCGAGATCATCGGGGACTGGCTGAGGTTCGAGGCGATCCGCAACGCGGGCGCGGCCTTCGGCTTCGGCGAGGCCTTCACCGTGATCTTCACGATGATCGCCGCGGCGGTGATCGTGGTGATCGCCCGTCTCGCCCGCAAGCTCTACAGCCTGCCCTGGGCGATCGCGCTCGGCCTGCTGCTCGGCGGGGCGCTGGGCAACCTCACCGACCGGATCTTCCGCGCGCCGGGCGTCTTCGAGGGCGCGGTCGTGGACTTCATCGCGCCCAAGCACTTCGCCGTGTTCAACCTGGCCGACTCGGCGATCGTGTGCGGCGGCATCCTGATCGTGCTGCTGTCGTTCAAGGGGCTGGACCCGGACGGCACCGTCCACAAGGACTGAGCGGCGGCCCGGGTTTTCCACAGGCTCGTACGGGCGTGCCGCAGCCGTCCGGCATACTCGACGGGTGAGCACGCTTCCCGAGATCCGTACCCTGCCCGTGCCCGACGGCCTGGAGGGCGAGCGCGTCGACGCCGCCATCTCCCGCATGTTCGGCTTCTCCCGTACCAAGGCGGCCGAGCTGGCCGCGGCGGGGAAGGTCGCGGTCGACGGGTCGGTGGTCGGCAAGTCGGAGCGGGTGCACGGCGGGGCCTGGCTGGAGGTCGAGATGCCGCAGGCGCCCGCGCCGGTGCAGGTGGTGGCCGAGCCGGTCGAGGGCATGGAGATCGTGCACGACGACGACGACGTGGTCGTCATCGTCAAGCCGGTCGGCGTGGCCGCGCACCCGTCGCCGGGCTGGACCGGTCCGACCGTCATCGGCGGCCTCGCCGCCGCCGGGTACCGGATCTCCACGTCCGGCGCCGCCGAGCGCCAGGGCATCGTCCACCGGCTCGACGTGGGCACGTCGGGGCTGATGGTCGTGGCCAAGTCGGAGTACGCGTACACGTCGCTGAAGCGCCAGTTCAAGGAGCGCACGGTCGACAAGCGGTACCACACGCTCGTCCAGGGCCACCCGGACCCGACCAGCGGCACCATCGACGCGCCCATCGGACGGCACCCGCAGCACGACTACAAGTGGGCCGTCACCGCCGAGGGCAAGCCGTCGGTGACGCACTACGACCTCATCGAGGCGTTCCGCGCCGCGTCCCTGCTCGACGTGAAGCTGGAGACCGGCCGCACCCACCAGATCCGCGTCCACATGGCCGCGCACCGGCACCCCTGCGTCGGCGACCTGACGTACGGCGCCGACCCGACGCTCGCCAAGCGGCTGCGCCTGACCCGCCAGTGGCTGCACGCGGTGCGGCTCGGCTTCGAGCACCCCGGGGACGGGCAGTGGGTGGAGTTCTCCTGCGACTACCCGGAGGACCTGCGCAGCGCCCTGGACCAGGTGCGGGAGGAGACGTACGCGTGAGCGAGCCGGGATACGCGGTGCGGGTCGCCGAGGACCCGGCCGACCGTGAGGCGTGCTTCGCGGTGCGCAAGGAGGTCTTCGTCGGCGAGCAGGGCGTGCCGGAGGACCTGGAGTACGACGCGTACGACGCCGGGGCCGTCCACGTGCTGGCGATCCGGGAGGACGGTGTGCCGCTCGGGACCGGGCGGCTGCTGGTCGGGGAGGCGGCCGTGGCGCAGACCGGGGCCGACCCGTCCGTGGGCTCCCTCGGGCGCCTCGCCGTGGCCGCTCACGCGCGCGGGCTCGGTGTCGGTCTCGCCCTGGTGCGGGCCATCGAGGACGTGGCACGCGCGCGCGGGCTCGCGGCCGTCGACCTGCACGCCCAGACACACGCGCTCGGCTTCTACGAGCGGCTGGGCTATGTGGCCCACGGGCCGGAGTATCTGGAGGCCGGGATTCCCCACCAGGGGATGCGGCGTTCGCTCTAGCCCGCCGCGGCGGGTGCCGAAACGGTTTGTCACGGGCGTTGCGTGGCACGCTTGAGATCAGTCGTGTGACCGTCTGACCTCCCGGAGCGCTGACCGTGGATCAGTTGGCCCTGTTGTTCGTGCTGCTGCTCGGGGCCGTGATCAGCGTCCCGGTCGGGGATCGGCTCGGGGTGCCCGCGCCGGTGCTGATGACCCTGCTCGGCATAGTCCTCGCGCTGCTCGAGTTCGTCCCGAACGTCGACATCCCGCCGGACCTGATCCTGCCGCTGCTGCTGCCGCCCCTGCTGTACGCCGCCGTGCGGCGCACCTCCTGGCGGCAGTTCGCGGCGAACAGAAGACCCATCTTCCTGCTGGCCGTGGCGCTGGTGTTCGTCACCATGGCCTGTGTGGCCGCCGCGGCCGACGCGATCGTGCCCGGCCTGCCGCTCGCCGCGGCGTTCGCGCTCGGTGCGCTGGTGGCGCCGCCGGACCCCGTCGCGGCGACCGCCGTCGCCGGGCAGCTGGGGCTGCCGCGCCGGCTGGTGTCGATCCTGGAGGGCGAGGGGCTCTTCAACGACGTGACGGCCATCGTCCTCTACCACGTGGCGATCGCCGCCGCCGTGAGCGGGACGTTCTCGCCCTGGAAGGCCGGGCTCGACCTGGTGCTGTCGGCGGTGGTGGCGGTGGCCGTCGGCCTCGCGCTCGGCTGGGGCACCAACAAGCTGATGGAACTGCTCGACGACGCCACCCTGCAGATCTCGCTGACCCTGCTGGTGCCGTACGCCTCCTACGTGATGGCCGAGGAGATGCACGGCTCCGGAGTGCTCGCCGTGCTCACCACCGCCCTGTTCCTCGCGGAGTACGGCGCCGACGCCGACGACGTCATGACGCGGCTGGCCGGGCACACGTTCTGGAACATCGTGGACACGCTCGTCACCGGCGTCGCCTTCGGGCTGGTCGGACTGGAGCTGCACAACGCCGTCCACACCGCGGCCGGCCGGTGGGGCCAGCTGCTCGGGTGGGCGGCGCTGGTGGTCGGCGTGGTCGTCCTCGTACGGTTGTTGTGGCTGCTGCCGGCGACCTGGCTGACCAAACGGCTGCACGCGCGGCGGGACTACGACGAGGACATCCCCGTGAGCTGGCGCGAGACCGTGGTGATGTGGTGGTCGGGGATGCGGGGGGTGGCCTCGGTCGCGCTGGTGCTGGCCATTCCGCTGGAGACGGACTCCGGGGCGCCGTTCCCGAACCGGGACGAGATCATCTT
The DNA here is from genome assembly GCF_031181705.1 of Streptomyces sp. Classification (GTDB taxonomy): domain Bacteria; phylum Actinomycetota; class Actinomycetes; order Streptomycetales; family Streptomycetaceae; genus Streptomyces. Next base: position 65,138 of record NZ_JAPSKN010000009.1, on the reverse strand, counting down.
CATCGCGTTCGGCGTGATCATGGTGACGCTGGTCGTGCAGGGGCTGACGTTGCCGTGGCTGGTGCGGCGGCTCGGGGTGAAGGCCGACACGGACGTGGAGAAGGACTTCGCGAAGACCCTGGCGATCCGGGCGGCGAAGGCGGCCAAGCGGCGGCTGCGGGAGATCGAGGAGTCCGAGGAGCTGCCGGAGGAGCTGTCCGAGCAGATGCTGCGGCGCGCGTTCGACATCGGGGTGCGGATCAGCCCGGAGGTGGCCGAGGACGAGCGGCGTGAGGCGCATCGTGAGCGGGCGCGGCAGCTGAAGCGGATGCGGCGGATCCAGCAGGAGATGCTGAGCGCCGCGCGGCACGAGGTGCTGGCGGCGCGGAGTGAACCGGGAGCCGATCCGGAGGTGGTGGACCGGGTGCTGCGCCATCTCGACGTGCGGAGCCTGCGGTGAGCCGCCCGCCCACCCGCCGCCCGTGGCCGCCGCTCCCGGCTCCCCGCGGGGCATGCCCGCCGTCGGCGGCGGGTGTGTCTCCGCGGCCGTGCACGGGGTACGACGGCGGACGGCCCGGGCGGCGTACGGTCGTCGGCCATGGCGCGGAATGTGTGATCAGTGGTGGAGGTACGGGAATCGGGCTCGCGGCGGCTCGGGTGTTCGCCGCCGACGGGGACCGGGTGCTGTCGCTCGGGCGGCGGGCCGAGGTGCTGGAGAAGGCCGGGGTGCCCGGCGCGCTGACGTACGCCGCCGATCTCGCCGAGCCTGAGGACGTGCGCGGTGTCGCCCGGTTCGTGAAGCGGGAGTTCGGGGCCGTGGACGTGCTCGTGCACAGCGCCGGGGGCAGCGGGCCGCTCGAACCGGACGCCCCCGGTGATGATCCGCTCGACGCCGTCGCGCACGCCTGGACCGTGAACCTCAGGCGCAACACCCTGACCGCGGTCCCGCTCACCGAGGCGCTGGAGCCGCGCCTCGCCGAGCCCGGCGGGCGGGTGCTGTTCCTCGGTTCCATCGCCGCCTACCGCGGGTCGGGGAGCGGGGCGTACGCGGCGGTCCAAGGCGGGCCTGCACCCGTACGCCCATGACCTGGCCCGCGCGCTGGGGCCGCGCGGCATCACGGTGAACGTGGTCGCGCCCGGCCACGTCGAGGACACCGAGTTCTCCGGGGACGCGATGGGCGCGGAGCGGCGGGCCCGGCTGGTCGGCGAGACCTCGAACGGGCGGGCCGGAACGCCCGAGGACGTCGCCGGGACGCTGCACTGGCTCGCCTCGCCGGCCGACGGGCACATCACGTCGCAGATCATCCAGGTCAACGGCGGCGCCGAGCGCGGGCACTGAGGCCCGGCAGAGGAGGACGGCCGCGCGCCGGTGCGGGCGGCCGTCCTCCCCGGTGTGCGGCCCTGACCGGTCGTCCTCAGCGCTCCGTCCGGGGCGAGCCGTGGTAGCGGCGCTGGACCGGGACGCCGTCCGACGAGGCCGGCCGGTCTCCGTCGCGCGAGGGGTGGTGGCCGTTCCGGGGCGGTGGCAGCACCGCGTCCGCCGTGTTCACCCGGGGCAGGGCGTACGGGTGCTCGTCGGCCAGCCAGCGGATCATCCGCTCGCGGACCGCGACCCGGACCGTCCAGATGTCGTCGGCGTCCTTGGCGGTCACCAGGGCGCGTACCTGCATGGTGTTCGGGGTGGTGTCCGTGACGGACAGGTCGTAGGCGCGGCCGTCCCAGGCCGGGCACTCGCGCAGGATGTCGCGGAGCTTGTCGCGCATCGCCTCCACGGGGGCCGTGTGGTCCAGGTGCCAGAAGACGATGCCGGTCATCTGCGGCGTGCCCCGCGACCAGTTCTCGAACGGCTTGGACGTGAAGTACGACACCGGCATGGTGATCCGCCGTTCGTCCCAGGTGCGCACGGCCAGGAACGTCAGCGTGATGTCCTCGACCGTGCCCCACTCGCCGTCCACGACCACGGTGTCCCCGATGCGCACCATGTCGCCGAAGGCGATCTGGAACCCGGCGAACATGTTGCTCAGCGTGGACTGGGCGGCGACACCGGCGACGATGCCGAGGATGCCGGCCGAGGCCAGCAGCGAGGCGCCGGCCGCCTTGAACGCCGGGAAGGTCAGCAGCATGCTCGCCGCGGCCACCACGCCGACGATCGCGGACACCACCCGCATGATCAGCGACACCTGGGTGCGCACCCGGCGGACCCGGGCCGGGTCGCGGTGCGCCCGGCCATGGGCGTACCGGCTGTACGACGTCTCGACGATCGCCGCCGCGATACGGATCACCAGCCAGGCGGTCGATCCGATCAGCACCAGGGTCAGCACCCGGCCGACGGCCTCCTGGCGGCTCTGCAGCAGGTCCGCCTCGTCGTAGGACCCTCTCAGCAGGGCGGCGCACAGCACCAGCTGGTAGGGGATGCGGGCACGGCGGAGCAGACCCCACAGCGGGGTGTCGTGGTGCCGTTCGTCGGCCTTGCGCAGCAGGAAGTCGGTGGCCCAGCCGATCACCAGCGTGAGCACGACCGAGCCACCGACCACGATCAGCGGTCGTAGCAGGTTCTCCATGCCCCCGAACCTAACCGGCTCGCCGGGGCATGAACATGTGACTTCGGCGGCGTCCTGGGTACTGCCGCGACCCGGGCCCGTCACACCCGGCTGGCACCATGGCCTCATGAACATCATGCTCTTTCACTCGACCTACGGGCTGCGGCCCGCGGTGCACCAGGCCGCTGACCGGCTGCGCTCGGCCGGTCACGAGGTGTGGACGCCCGACCTCTTCGAGGGGCGTACGTTCGAGACCGTCGAGGAGGGCATGGAGCACAACGAGAAGACCGGCAAGGAGGAGCTGCTGAAGCGGGCCGTGCTGGCCGCCGCGCCCTACTCGGAGCGCGGGCTCGTGTACGCCGGATTCTCGCTCGGCGCCTCCATCGCCCAGACCCTCGCCCTCGGCGACGACAAGGCCCGCGGCCTGCTGCTCCTGCACGGCACGTCGGACATCGCGCCGGGCGTCACGGTGGACGGGCTGCCGGTTCAGCTGCACGTGGCGGAACCGGACCCGTTCGAGACGGACGACTGGCTGAGCGCCTGGTACCTGCAGATGGGCCGCACGGGCGCCGACGTGGAGGTGTACCGCTACGCCGGGGCCGGCCACCTCTACACCGACCCCGACCTGCCCGACCACGACGCCGAGGCGGCCGAGGCCACCTGGCGGGTGGCCCTCGGCTTCCTCGACTCGCTCTAGCGGGCGGTCAGCACTTCTTGGGCGGGTTCACCAGCGACGCGAAGTGCCCGGACCACACCCAGCCCACCGGCTGCGAGTCATAGATCCGGAACCACATGTTGCCCGACGGGGTGGCGGTGGTGGAGCACGCGATCCGCAGGGTCGTGCCCCGGGGCTCCGTGCGGTACCGCGTCGACGAGGACGTGGGCTTGGCGTAGACGGGCGCCTTGGCGCTCAGCACGGTCAGGCTGACGTAGGCCGGCGCGGCCGGGCGGGACTCCTTCGCCTCGGCGGCGGTGGCGGTGCCGCCGGCCAGGGCCAGGGCGGCGACCAGCACGGCGGACTTCTTCACGACACCTTGGGGGGTGGCCATGTGACTCCTGTCTCCTCTTGTGCTGACGATCCGTCAGCACAAGAGGAGAGGAGGACTTCGGGCAGGAGGTTGCCCGTCGCGGCCCGGCCCGGACGTGACTCCGGTTACACGGGGTCGTACACGCGCTCCATCTTCTGCGTGCCGCTGCGTGTGCGGTACGAGCGGATCCACCTGGCCGTCGCGTCACGTTTCGCGCGGTCGGAGATCACGTAGTAGTCCATCTGCGCGCGCTCGGCCGTGATGTCCAGGACGCCGAAGCCGTGGCGGTCGGTGTCGACCCAGTGGACGTGCCGGTTGGCCGCGCGGATCACCGGCGCGGCGACCGCGGAGACCGTGCCCTCCGGGACCTCGAGGATGTCGTCGAGGTTGTCCGAGGTGACCGAGGTGACGACGAACTCCGTGGCGGCCGACGGGGAGAGCGGATACGTGCCCGCGTCCACCGGGACGTCGTTGGCCCAGGCCATGTGGATGTCGCCGGTGAGGAAGACCGTGTTGCGGATCGCGTTGGCGCGCAGGTGGGCCAGGACCTCGCGGCGGTCGTCGGTGTAGCCGTCCCACTGGTCGGTGTTGAGGGCGAGGCCCTCCCGCGGCAGGCCCAGCAGCTTGGCCAGCGGCCCCAGCAGGTCGGCGGAGAGCGAGCCGATGGCGAACGGGGAGATCATCACGGAGTTGCCGACCAGCCGCCAGGTGGTGTCGGACGCCTTCAGGCCCGCCTTGAGCCAGTCGAGCTGGGCGCGGCCGGTGAGAGTGCGGTCCGGGTCGTCGACCTCGCCGTCGCCGGCCTTGACCTGCTGGGAGCGGAAGGAACGCAGGTCCAGCAGCGAGAGGTCGGCCAGCTTGCCGAAGCGCAGCCGGCGGTAGGTGGTGCCGGCGATGGCGGGCCGCACCGGCATCCACTCGAAGTAGGCCTGCTTGGCGGCGGCCTGACGGGCGGACCACGTGCCCTCGGCGCCCTCCGTGTGGTTCTCGGCGCCGCCCGACCAGGCGTCGTTGGCCAGCTCGTGGTCGTCCCAGATCGCCACGACCGGGGCCGCCGCGTGCAGCGCCTGGAGGTCCGGGTCCGTCTTGTAACGGGCGTGCCGGGCGCGGTAGTCGGCGAGCGTGACGATCTCGTGGGCCGGGACGTGCGGGCGGACGACCGTGCCGCGGGTGCCGTACTCGCCGGTGCCGTACTCGTAGATGTAGTCGCCCAGGTGCAGCCAGGCGTCCAGGTCGCCGCGGGCCGCGAGGTGGCGGTACGGGGCGAAGTACCCGGCCTCCCAGTTGGCGCAGGAGACCACGCCGAAGCGCAGGCCGGTGACGGCCGCGTCGGGAGCGGGGGCGGTGCGGGTGCGGGCGGCGGGGGAGTCGGTGCCCCCGGCGGAGAAGCGGAACCAGTAGTCCGTGCCCGGCTCCAGGCCGCGGATGTCGGCCTTCACGGTGTGGTCGGAGGCGGCGGTGGCGGTCGTGGAGCCCCTGGCGACGACGTTCGTGAACGCCTTGTCCCGGGCGACCGTCCAGGCGACCTCGGTGTCCGGGCCGATCCCGGATCCGGGTATCGCCTCGGGGACGGGCGTGACACGGGTCCACAGCAGGACGCCGTCCGGCAGCGGGTCACCGGAGGCCACGCCGTGCAGGAAGGCGGGAGCCTGGTCGACGGCGCGCGCGGGCGGGGTTGCCGCCAGCGGCCCGGCCAGGACAGCAGTCGCCGCCGCGGCCTTGACGACCGTACGGCGGCGCGGGGTGAGGGAGTTGAGGCCCTCGGACGTGTTCGATGATCTGTATCGACTGGTCACGAGCGATCAGGTTACTGGTCGGTATGCGCCGGAGCGGGCGAACTTCCGGAAGTTCGCCCGCTCTTCACACGCCGGCCGGTCCGCGGCCCGCCGTCACTTCTTCAGGGCCTCGCCCACGACCCGGTTGAAGTCGGCCACCGTCATCAGCGGCGTGCCCTGGCTGTCGGCGGTGAGCTGCTTGCCGTCCATCACGAAGCCCGGCGTGCCGGTGACGCCGTCCTTGTTGTCGTCGAAGGTCTTCGACATGGCCATCGCCCAGGCGTCGTAGGTGCCCTTCTCGACGGCGTCCTGGAACTTCTTGTTGCCCTTCAGTTCCGGGACGCTGTTCGCGACCTTGATCAGGTAGCTGTCCTTCTTGAACTCGTCGGTCGTCTCCTCCGGGTGGAACTTCGCGGAGTACAGGGCGGCCTTGTAGTCGAGGAACGCCTGGTCGCTGACGTTCAGCGCGGCGCCCAGGGCGCTCAGCGCGTTCTTGGAGCCCTCGCCGTTGTCCTTGTCGTCGATGAAGGTGGCGCCGATGAACTGCATCTTGTACTTGCCGTCGTCGATGTCCTTCTTCACGGTCGGGCCGACGACCTGCTCGAACTGGGCGCACACCGGGCAGCGCGGGTCCTCGTAGACCTTCAGGGTCTTCTTCGCCGAGTCCTTGCCGATGACGACCGTGGTGCCGTCGGTACCCGTGGTGTTGGCCGGGGCGACGACCTTGGCGTCCTTCTGGGCCTCCCAGTAGGTGGGCTTGTTGGCCTGGACGACCGCGTAGCCGATGCCGCCGGCTATCGCGAGGACGCCGACGACGGAGCAGGCGACGATGATCTGCCGCCTGGCCTTCGCCCGCTTGGCCTCGCGCTCGCGCTCGACGCGCAGCCGCTCGCGGGCCGCCATCTTCGCCGCCTGGCTGTTCCGCTTGCTCATGGTGATGTTCTCCGTGGGGGACGCGCACACGTCGTGTGCGGAATACGTAAGGGGGACTGCTCGTGCTCGAAAGCGCCGTGCGCGACGGCGGTGCCTCAGATAAGGGCGGGCGAGCACGGCGGTCCACGCCGTCCCAGGGAGTACGCGAGAACCAGGTCGCGGGCGGTGGACGTGCGGCCGGCGGGGCGCGCGGGCAGCCGGCGGCCGGCCGGCCGCCGCCGTACCGTCACCGCGGCGACCGCCAGCAGCAACGGCCGGAACGTCGTCGCCGTCACCGCCCGCAGCAGCTGGGCCAGGGCCCGCTCGCCGCGGCGCAGCCAGACGGCGGCGGTGAGGCCGACGCCGAGGTGCGCGCCGAGCAGCAGCCAGGCCGTGGCCGGGTCGGCGTGGGCGACCACGACCGCCAGCCGTTCCGTGCCGGTGGCGCCGGCCATCCGGGCCAGCGGTGTGCCGACCTCGCCGCCGCACAGCACGTCCAGGCCGACCGAGCGCAGCGGGCCCGCGACCGGGCCGCCCGCGCGGCCGTAGCAGGCGTGCTGGCCCATGGTGAACACCGTGTCGGCGGCCAGCTCCAGCGGGATGAGCAGGGCCGCGATCCGCCCGAAGGAGCGCTCGCGGCCGGCCAGCGCGTAGGCGAGGACGAACACGGCGGCGGCGACCGCCGCCACCGTGCCCACCGGCAGCGGGGCCCGGGACAGCAGCACGTGCGACGCGGTGCTGAGTGTCACGACCACGGCCGTGAACAGCGCCGCGCGCACGGCTCTGAGCGGGATCCCGGATATGTCCATAGCGAGAGAAGAGTCTGTCACGGGGACCTGTAAGGGACCCCTAAAGGATGCCTGTGTGAGCTGTTTCCGTCACAGACCCGGGATCCGGCCGTTGCGGAAGAGGTCCACGAAGGTCTGGTGGTCGGCACGCGCGCGTGCGCCGTAGCCGTGCGCGAAGTCGACCAGCAGGGGCGCGAAGCCCTCCTCGTCGGCCGCGATCGCCGCGTCGATGGCCCGCTCGGTGGAGAACGGCACCAGGGACTCGCCGGACTGGTCGTCCGCCGCCGCGTGCATCGCGGCCGTCGCCCGGCCGAGGTCCGCCATCACCTGGGCGATCTCCTCAGGGTCGTCGATGTCGCCCCAGTCGAGGTCCACCGCGTACGGCGAGACCTCGGCGACCAGCTGGCCCGCGCCGTCCAGCTCGGTCCAGCCCAGCCACGGGTCGGCGTGCGCCTGGAGGGCGCGCTGGGAGATGACCGTGCGGTGCCCCTCGTGCTGGAAGTAGTCGCGGATCGCCCGGTCCGTGACGTGCCGGGAGACGGCCGGGGTCTGGGCCTGCTTGATGTAGATCACGACATCGTTCTCCAGGGCGTCGCTGTGGCCCTCCAGGAGGATGTTGTACGACGGCAGCCCGGCCGAGCCGATCCCGATGCCGCGGCGGCCGACGACGTCCTTCACGCGGTAGGAGTCGGGACGGGCCAGGGAGCTGTCCGGAAGCGTCTCCAGATAGCCGTCGAAGGCGGCGAGGACCTTGTAGCGCGTGGCCGCGTCCAGCTCGACCGAGCCGCCGCCCGGCGCGAAGCGGCGCTCGAAGTCGCGGATCTCGGTCATCGACTCCAGCAGCCCGAAGCGGGTCAGCGAGCGGGCGTCCCGCAGCGCGTCGAGCAGCGGGCCCTGCGCGGTGTCCAGCGTGAACGGCGGCACCTCGTCGCTCTTCGCCCCCGTGGCCAGGGCGTGGATCCGCTCCCGGTAGGCGCCCGCGTACACCCGCACCAGCTCGGTGATCTGCTCGTCGCTGAGCGCCTTGGCGTACCCGATCAGCGCGATGGACGCGGCCAGGCGCGCCAGGTCCCATGTGAAGGGGCCCACGTAGGCCTCGTCGAAGTCGTTGACGTTGAAGATCAGGCGGCCGTTCGCGTCCATGTACGTGCCGAAGTTCTCCGCGTGCAGGTCGCCGTGGATCCACACGCGCGAGGTGCGCTCGTCCAGGTACGGGCCGCTCAGCAGGCCCTCGCGGTCGAGGTCGTGGTAGAAGAGGCACGCCGTGCCCCGGTAGAAGGCGAAGGCCGAGGCCGCCATCTTCCGGAACTTCACGCGGAACGCGGCCGGGTCGGCGGCCAGGAGCTCGCCGAAGGCGGTGTCGAAGACGGCGAGGATCTCCTCACCGCGGTGCTCGCCGTCGAGCTGCGGGAACGACATCGCTGGGTGCCTCCTGGTGCATGCGTCTCAGGGCGGCAGGTCCGCCCTCTGCCTAACGTGCGGGGGTACGCGCGAGTGCCCACGGCCCCCGCACGAAGGTACGCGGGTCAGGCCCCCGCGTGTCACTGCCGAGGCATAGACTTCGACGCTGTCCCCCAGACTGTCCGCAGCCTGTCGGACCCCATTCGACCCGTGTTCTTCCTGGAGGCCGCAGCCGTGTCAAAGCCGCCGTTCACGCACCTGCACGTCCACACCCAGTACTCGCTGCTGGACGGTGCCGCGCGGCTGAAGGACATGTTCGACGCGTGCAACGAGATGGGCATGACCCACATCGCCATGTCCGACCACGGCAACCTCCACGGGGCGTACGACTTCTACCACTCCGCGCAGAAGGCCGGGATCACCCCGATCATCGGGATCGAGGCCTATGTCGCGCCCGAGTCCCGCCGCAACAAGCGCAAGATCCAGTGGGGCCAGCCGCACCAGAAGCGGGACGACGTCTCCGGTTCCGGCGGTTACACGCACAAGACGATGTGGGCGGTGAACAAGACCGGTCTGCACAACCTCTTCCGGCTGTCCTCCGACGCCTACGCCGAGGGCTGGCTGCAGAAGTGGCCCCGGATGGACAAGGAGACCATCGCCAAGTGGTCCGAGGGCATCGTCGCCTCCACCGGCTGCCCCTCCGGCGAGGTCCAGACCCGGCTGCGCCTCGGCCATTTCGACGAGGCCCTCAAGGCCGCCGCCGACTACCAGGACATCTTCGGCAAGGACCGCTACTTCCTGGAGCTGATGGACCACGGCATCGAGATCGAGCACCGGGTCCGCGACGGCCTCCTGGAGATCGGCAGGAAGCTCGGCATCCCCCCGCTGGTCACCAACGACTCGCACTACACCTACGCGCACGAGGCGACCGCCCACGACGCGCTGCTGTGCATCCAGACCGGCAAGAACCTCTCCGACCCGGACCGCTTCAAGTTCGACGGCACCGGCTACTACCTGAAGTCCACGGACGAGATGTACGCCATCGACTCCTCGGACGCCTGGCAGGAGGGCTGCGCCAACACCCGGCTGATCGCCGAGATGGTCGACACCACGGGCATGTTCCAAAAGCGCGACCTCATGCCCAAGTTCGACATCCCCGAGGGGTACACGGAGGTCAGCTGGTTCCGCGAGGAGACCATGCGCGGCATGCACCGCCGCTTCCCGGACGGCATCCCGGACGACCGCATGAAGCAGGTCGAGTACGAGATGGACACCATCATCTCGATGGGCTTCCCGGGCTACTTCCTCGTGGTCGCCGACTTCATCATGTGGGCCAAGAAGCAGGGCATCGCGGTCGGCCCCGGCCGCGGCTCCGCGGCCGGCTCGATCGTCGCCTACGCCCTCGGCATCACCGACCTCGACCCCATCCCGCACGGCCTGATCTTCGAGCGGTTCCTCAACCCCGAGCGCATCTCCATGCCGGACGTCGACATCGACTTCGACGAGCGCCGGCGCGTCGAGGTGATCCGGTACGTGACGGAGAAGTACGGCGCCGACAAGGTCGCCATGATCGGCACGTACGGCACCATCAAGGCCAAGAACGCGATCAAGGACTCCGCGCGCGTGCTGGGCTACCCGTACGCGATGGGCGACCGCATCACCAAGGCCATGCCCGCCGACGTCCTCGGCAAGGGCATCAACCTGGACGGCATCACCGACCCGAACCACCCGCGCTACTCGGAGGCGGGCGAGGTCCGGGCGATGTACGAGAACGAACCGGACGTGAAGAAGGTCATCGACACCGCCAAGGGCGTCGAGGGCCTGGTGCGGCAGATGGGCGTGCACGCCGCCGGTGTGATCATGTCCAGCGAGACCATCACCGACCACGTGCCCGTCTGGGTCCGGCACACCGACGGCGTGACCATCACGCAGTGGGACTACCCGAGCTGTGAGTCGCTCGGCCTGCTGAAGATGGACTTCCTGGGCCTGCGCAACCTGACGATCATGGACGACGCCGTCAAGATGGTGAAGTCCAACAAGGGGATCGACATCGATCTCCTGAGCCTCCCGCTCGACGACCCGACGACCTTCGAACTGCTCCAGCGCGGAGACACCCTCGGCGTCTTCCAGTTCGACGGCGGGCCCATGCGCTCCCTGCTCCGGCTGATGAAGCCGGACAACTTCGAAGACATCTCCGCCGTGTCGGCCCTGTACCGCCCGGGCCCGATGGGCATGAACTCCCACACGAACTACGCGCTGCGCAAGAACGGCCAGCAGGAGATCACGCCCATCCACCCCGAGCTGGAGGAGCCGCTCAGGGAGGTCCTCGACGTCACCTACGGCCTGATCGTCTACCAGGAGCAGGTGCAGAAGGCCGCACAGATCATCGCCGGCTACTCGCTCGGCGAGGCCGACATCCTCCGCCGCGTGATGGGCAAGAAGAAGCCCGAGGAACTGGCGAAGAACTTCGTCCTCTTCCAGGAGGGCGCCCGCAAGAAGGGCTACAGCGACGAGGCCATCCAGGCCCTGTGGGACGTGCTGGTCCCCTTCGCCGGCTACGCCTTCAACAAGGCGCACTCCGCCGCGTACGGGCTCGTCTCGTACTGGACGGCCTACCTCAAGGCGAACCACCCCGCGGAGTACATGGCCGCGCTCCTGACGTCCGTGAAGGACGACAAGGACAAGTCGGCCGTCTACCTCAACGAGTGCCGCCGCATGGGCATCCGCGTGCTCCCGCCGAACGTCAACGAGTCGATGTCCAACTTCGCGGCCCAGGGCGACGACGTGATCCTCTTCGGCCTGTCCGCCGTCCGCAACGTCGGCACGAACGTGGTCGAGTCGATCATCCGCTGCCGCAAGGCCAAGGGGAAGTACACGTCCTTCCCGGACTACCTCGACAAGGTGGAGGCGGTGGTCTGCAACAAGCGCACCACCGAATCGCTGATCAAGGCCGGCGCCTTCGACTCCCTGGGTCACACCCGCAAGGGCCTCACCGCCCAGTACGAGCCGATGATCGACAACGTGGTCGCGGTCAAGCGCAAGGAGGCCGAGGGGCAGTTCGACCTCTTCGGCGGCATGGGCGAGGCCGAGACCAGCGAGCCGGGCTTCGGGCTCGACGTGGAGTTCTCCACCGACGAGTGGGACAAGACCTATCTGCTCGCCCAGGAGCGGGAGATGCTCGGTCTGTACGTCTCCGACCACCCGCTGTTCGGCCTGGAGCACATCCTGTCCGACAAGGCCGACGCGGGCATCTCCCAGCTGACCGGCGGTGAGCACGCGGACGGGGCGGTCGTCACCATCGGCGGCATCATCTCCGGCCTGCAGCGCAAGATGACCAAGCAGGGCAACGCCTGGGCCATCGCCACCGTCGAGGACCTCGCCGGCTCGATCGAGTGCATGTTCTTCCCCGCGACCTACCAGCTCGTCTCGACCCAACTCGTCGAGGACGCCGTGGTGTTCGTCAAGGGCCGCCTGGACAAGCGCGAGGACGTGCCGCGGCTGGTCGCGATGGAGCTGATGGTCCCGGACCTGTCCAACGCCGGCACCAACGCGCCCGTGGTCCTCACGATCCCGGCCACCCGGGTCACCCCGCCGCTGGTCAGCCGCCTCGGCGAGGTGCTCAGCCACCACAAGGGCGACAGCGAGGTCCGGATCAGGCTCCAGGGGCCGACCAAGACGACCGTGCTGCGCCTGGACCGGCACCGGGTCAAGCCCGACCCGGCGCTCTTCGGCGACCTGAAGGTGCTGCTCGGCCCGTCCTGCCTGGCGGGCTGACCGAGGCGCCGCGGACGGCTCTTGACGCGCGTGAGGGGCGTACCCGGTACCTGGTACGCCCCTCACGCATGTGCAGGGGTCCCAAAACCCGTCACACAGATGTCAGTTGTGGCCGAAGCTGCGCTTCCGCTTGCGGGAGGCCACATCGCCGGGGGTCAGCTCGACCTCGGTCTGGGGCTCCGCCTGAGCCGCGGGGCTGCGGTCCGCCCGCTGCCCGCGCTCGGTCGGACGCTGCTGCTTACGGTCACGGTTCTTGTTCTTGGCCATGGTGATGCCTCCTGTGGGGGATCTAGGGGCCAGGGCCGGGACCAGATTCACACAGGCCGACAACGATCGCATGTCGGACAATTACCCTGCGTGACAGGGGGAGTCGGAGCGGGGCGCGGCGAAACGCCACGCCGAAGATCGAGTTCCGGCCGTTAACCTCCGCGCCGTCGGGCAGACTCGAAGGAAGCCCGAAACGAACCTCCCGGGAAGAGGGTGAGTCGCGTGGACCGCTGCATCGTCCTGGTGGACGCCGGGTATCTGCTGGGAGCCGCGGCGAGTCTCCTCGCCGGGGAGCCCTCGCGGTCCCGCATCACGGTCGACCACACAGCCCTCATCCAGGGACTGCGTGAGCGTGCCGAATCCGACACACAGCAGCCGTTGCTGCGCATCTACTGGTTCGACGGCGCCCCCGACCGCGTGCCGCAGCCCGAACACCGCAGGTTGCGCGTGATGCCCCGGGTCACCGTCCGGCTCGGCGCGCTGACCCGCAGCGACGGCCGCTGGGCGCAGAAGGGCGTGGACGCCGCCATGCACGCCGAGCTGACCGAACTGGCCCGCAACCGCGCCTGCTCCGACGTCGTCCTGGTCACCGGCGACGGTGACCTGCTGCCGGGCATGATGGCCGCCAAGGAACACGGCGTCGCCGTCCACCTGTGGGCCGTCCAGGCCGCCGACGGCGACTACAACCAGTCCGAGGACCTGGTCGCCGAGGCCGACGAGCGCCGCGTCCTGGACCGCGCGTGGATCACCAAGGCCGTCCGCGCCAAGGACTACTCGGGGGTGTGCGCCCCGCAGCCCGCCCCCCGGCCCGAGATCGCCGCGATCCTCTCCGCGCCGCTGCCCGACTCCGCCCTCGCCGCCCCGGCCGAGCGGTCCGCCCCGCAGCCCCCGCACCCGGTGCCCGGGCCCGGCCAGAACGGCAGCGAGGAACGGGTGCCCGCCGCCAAAGGGGTCCCCACGCCCAAAGACCTGGCCGCCCTGCGCGCCCCCGGCACCCAGCCCGCCCAGCCCCCCGCCTCCGCCACCCTGCGCTGGTCCTCCGACAAAGGCTGGGTCGACCGGCCCGCGGCCGAGCCCCCCGAGGCCGCCTCGATGCCGACGCTCGCCCAGCTGACCACCGCCGAGCAGCGCTGGGCCGACCGCGAGGAGGACATCACCACGGTCGGCGGCGACCCCTTCGAGGTGGGCCAGGTCTTCGCCCGGCGCTGGGTGGAACGCCTCGGCGACCAGAGCCACCTGCAGAAACTGTCCGGGATGTACCCGCGCATCCCGCACCGGGTCGACGGCGAGCTGCTGCGCTACGCCGCCCGGTTCGGCCTGCTCGCCCACAAGGACGACCAGATCGACGAACGCGACCGTTACGCCATCCGGGCCGGCTTCTGGAAGGAGATCGGTGTGCGCACGGGTGTGGAGCACGCCCCGGCCGGCGACTGAGGCTCCGCCGGCGGATTTCCCGCTGCGGGCCGACCCGAGAGCGGACCGGGGCCGCCGACCCCGTAGTCTCGTCCCTTGTGAGTAAGCGCGCGGCACAGGCATTTCGGCACGATGGCGACATCGTGTGCGCGGTGCGCGGGCTGACCAAGACCTATCCGGCGGTCCGGGGCCGGCGCGGCGCGCCCGCGACCCCCGAGGTCCGGGCCACGGACGACGTACGGCTGGAGATCCGCCGCGGCGAGATCTTCGGCCTGCTCGGCCCGAACGGCGCCGGCAAGTCCACCCTCGTACGGCAGCTCACCGGGCTGATGCGGCCCGACACCGGCAGTGTGGAGATCCTCGGGCACGACATCGTGCGCCACCCGGAGCGGGCCGCGCGCATCCTCGCCTACCTCGGCCAGGAGTCGTCCGCCCTCGACGAACTGACCGTGTCGCTCGCCGCCGAGACCACCGGGCGGCTGCGCGGCCTGGATGTCCGGCGGGCGCGGGCCGAACGGGACGCCGTCCTCGACGAGCTCGGCCTCACGCCCCTCGCCGGACGCCCGCTGAAGAAACTCTCCGGCGGCCAGCGGCGGCTGGCGTGCTTCGCCGCGGCGCTGGTGGGGGAGCGGCCGCTGCTCGTGCTCGACGAGCCGACCACCGGCATGGACCCGGTGGCGCGGCGGGCCGTGTGGTCCGCGGTCGACCGGCGGCGGGCCGAGCACGGCACGACCGTGCTGCTCGTCACCCACAACGTCATCGAGGCCGAGACCGTGCTGGACCGGGTGGCCGTCCTGGACCGGGGGCGGGTGATCGCCTGCGACACGCCCGCCGGGCTCAAGGAACAGGTCGCCGGTGAGGTGCGGGTGGACCTGGTGTGGCGGGACAGGGCTCCGCTGCACGTGCCCGAGGTGGCCGCGCTGCGGGACCGGGCCGTGGAGTCGGGCCGCCGCTGGACGCTCCGGCTCGGGCCCGAGGAGGCCCGGACGGTCGTCGCGACCGTCACCGGAGGCGCCGCCTTCGCCGCCCTGGACGACTTCACGCTGGCCACGCCGAGCCTGGAGGACGTCTACCTGGCGCTGGGCGGTGCCGCGCAGCAGGGACTGGTGAAGGCGTGAGGGACGTGAGGAACACCGAGGCCCTGAGTGCGTGGGCCGCCGCGTACGTACCGAACAGGGCGACTGCCGCAGTGGACCCGACGAAGGGGAGCAGCGCGACGTGAGTGTCGTACCCGCCGATGTCCTGCCGGGCGGTGCCCTGGCCGTGGAGGAGCCCGCCGCGGGCGCGGCCGAGCTCGGGCCCCGGGCGCGGCTGTGGCCGTCGCTGGCCGCCGTGTACCGGGCGCAGCTCTCCCGGGCGAGGGTCGCGCGGATCCCGCTGCTGTTCGTGGCGACCTTCCAGTCGATCGGCATCATGATCCTGATGCGCGGGGTCGTGGACGACGCGGCCGAGGCGCAGGCGGTCGTCGCCGGCTCGTCGGTCCTCGTGGTCGCCTTCGTCGCGCTGAACCTGCTGGCGCAGTACTTCGGGCAGCTGCGCGCCAGCGGCGGGCTCGACCACTACGCGACCCTGCCGGTGCCGCCCGCGGCGGTGGTGCTCGGCGCGGCGGGCGCGTACGCGTCCTTCACCGTGCCCGGGACGGTCGTGACGGCGGTGTTCGGCTGTGTGCTGTTCGGGCTGCCGCTGGCCCATCTGTGGATCCTCATGGCCGTGATCCCGCTGGCGGGCGCCGCGCTCGCCGGGCTCGGGGCCGCGCTGGGGCTGCTCGCGCCGCGGCCGGAGCTGGCCACGCTGCTCGGGCAGCTGGGCATGTCGGCGGCGCTGCTGCTGGGCGTGCTGCCGGCGGACCGGATGCCCGGGGCCGTGCGCTTCGCGCGGGACCTGCTGCCGTCGACGTACGGCGTGGAGGCGTTCGCGCGCACGTTCGGGGCGGACCCCGACTGGGCGTTCGTGCTCGGTGACCTCGCCGTCTGCGGTGGGGTGGGTGTCGTCTCGCTGGCCGTGGCGACCTGGGCGTACCGGCGGGCGGCCGTCCGGTGAGCGGGGAGGGGTCGTCCGGTGACGCGGCGCACAGGCGGGCCTGGCACGATGGCAGGGTGACCGCACCACTGACTCCGCCACCGCCACCCCACGACCGTTCCGCTCAGGGACCGTGGCAGCCGCCGGCCGGGGCGTCCGGGGCGTCCGGAGCCCCGGCTCCCGGCGCTCAGCACGCCGAGTACGCCGAGTACACCGGGCACGGCTGGCACGGACAGGACGGCCCCGGGATGAGGACCGAAGTGCGCGAGGCCGGGCTGGTCGCCCTGACCGTGGCGCTCGGCGGGGTGCTGCTGGGCGTGCTGTGGTGGTGGCTCGCGCCGCACGTGCCGCTGGTCGGGGACGTGACGGACGGGACCTGGGTCGTCTACCTCAAGGACACCGAGGGGGAGCAGGCCGTCGGAGTGGACGGGACGTTCACGCTGCTCGGGCTGGGTTTCGGCCTCGTGAGCGCGCTGGCGGTGTTCCTGCTGCGGCGGCGCGGGGGTGTGCCGCTGGTGGTGGGCCTGGCCGTCGGCGGGCTGCTCGGGTCGCTGCTGGCCTGGCGGGTCGGGGTGTGGCTCGGACCCGCGGAGGACGTCGTCGCGCATGCGCGTGAGGTGGGGCGGGGCGTGACGTTCTCCGCGCCGCTGAAGCTGGGGGCGAAGGGGGCGCTGCTGGCGTGGCCGCTCGCCGCGCTGGTCGTCCATCTGGGACTCACGGCGTTGTTCGGGCCCCGCGACCCCGAGCCGGAGTTCGAGCACGGGGCTTATCCGCCGCAGTCGGCCGGCTAGTGCTCGGCGTGGTGCCGCGCTCGGGGGCGTTGCCGAGCCCGGCGTGGCGGGGCGCCCCCCCCCGCGCCCGGACCGACCGCGGGCTAGACGCGGCCGATCGGCGCCAGCACCGCGCCCGTCAGTTTCGCCAGGGTCTGCGGGGCCAGTTCCACCTCCAGGCCTCTCCGGCCCGCCGACACGCAGATGGTGGCGTGGGCCGACGCCGACGCGTCCAGGACCGTCGGGAGCTTCTTGCGCTGGCCCAGCGGTGAGATACCGCCCCGGACGTAGCCCGTCGTGCGTTCCGCCAGGGTCGGGTCGGCCATCGTCGCGCGTTTGCCGCCGACCGCCGCCGCCAGGGCCTTCAGGTCCAGCTGGCCCGCCACCGGCACCACGGCGACCGTCAGGGCGCCGTCGACGTCCGCGACCAGGGTCTTGAAGACGCGGTCGGGGGAGACGCCCATCGCCTCGGCCGCCTCCTCGCCGTAGGAGGGGTGCGCGGGGTCGTGGTCGTAGGAGTGGACCGTGTACTCCGCTCCCGCCGCCGTGAGGGCCACCGTCGCGGGGGTGCCGCCGGACTGCTGCTTCTTCGACTTCTTCGCCATCCCGGTCCGCTTCAGTTGAGACTCGTCGGGCTCCGCGTCAGGTCCGACGCGGGCAACGACGGCAGACTACGGATGATCGCCGTCTCGGAGCGAAGGAGTTTCAGCTCGTCGCGCAGCCGGGAGGCCGTGTCGGGGGCCTGGAGCAGGCGCTGCTTGGTCGGGGTGTCCAGCATCATCGCCGCCGCCACCAGGTACGACACCACGCCCGGCTCGTCGGGCAGGTCGGCGCCGGTCGTCAGGGAGCGTTCCCGCGCCCCGGCCAGTCGCTTCTGGTACTGGCGGAAGGACCGCAGCACCCCTTCCGCCAGGGGGGCCGCCTCGTCGCCGGGCTGCTCGGTGAGCGTCTCCAGCTCGGCCGTCAGGAACGGGCCGGACGCCTCGACCGACAGCAGCTTCACCCGGGTCGTGCCCGTCGCCAGCACCTCGAAGGAGCCGTCGGTGCGCTCCCGGATCGTCGCCGCGTCCGCGATGCAGCCCACCTTGTGGAAGGCATGGGCCGGGTCCGTGCCGAAGCCGGCCGCGGGTCCCCGCTCGGGCAGGGCCGTCGGGTCGGGCATGCCGGGCGCGCTCGGGGCCACCTCGTGGCCGTCGCGGATCGCCACGACGGCGAACCGGCGCGGCTCGTCCTCCGGGGTCTTCAGCAGTTCGCGCATCATGGCGCGGTACCGCTCCTCGAAGACGCTGAGCGGGAGCACGAGCCCCGGGAACAGTACCGAGTTCAGGGGGAAGAGGGGGAGCCGGACGGTGGTCACGACGCAAAAGCCTAATGGTCGCCGGTGCGGTCTCGTCCGCCGCGTTCACTCCGTGGATGCCCGGACGGCTGCCCGGCCGCCGCGGACCGGATCTCGTCCCGCACCGCCAGGAAGTGCCCGAGCGGGTCGTCCGACCCCTCCTCCCAGGGGAACGAGGTGGCGTACGGGCCGTTCAGGCGCAGCTGCTCGGCGGCGTCCGGCCAGCGCTCCAGGCGCACCAGGACGTAGATGAGCAGGTTCCGCATCCGGGCGGGCCAAGGGTCGGCCGCCGGGAGCAGCGGGGACAGCGCGATCGCCCGGTCGGCGGCCGCGTCCAGCCGCTCGCGTGGCACCTCGGGCCCGCAGTCGCCGGGTCCGCAGTCGTCGGTGAGGTAGCCGAAGGCCGCCCGCAGCGGGAGCGCCTGGACGAGCGCGTCGGCGGGGGCGTCCTGCGCGGCCCGGTCGGCGAAGTCGAAGCACTCGCGGTGGGAGCCGTGCCAGGAGGTGGCCAGGTAGCGCAGGGCCGCCACATGGCAGCCGTGGTGGTGCGGGGCGCGCCGGACGGCCGCCGCCCACAGCTCCTCGAAGTACTTGTGCCCGGCCTGGGCGCCCCGCGCGTGGTCGAGCGCGAGCCGCCACGGCACCGGGTCCCGCTGGTCGCCCCGCGCCGCGGCCGTGATCAGCGGGCTCACCTCGCGCAGCAGCTCGGCCCGGGCCGGGGACCGCCAGGCCCGGTCCACCGCCAGCTGGGCACCGACCAGCAGCGCGTCCGGGTCCTGCGGGGCGGTGGCGAGCCAGGCGTCCAGCCACTCGGGGCGCGAGCGCGCGAAGGCGGCCAGGCGGGTCACGTACCCGTCGCGCCGCTCCCACTCGGCGGCCGCGCGCGTGGCCAGGAGCAGGCCGGCGGCGGGCCCGTGATCGCCGCGGGCGGCGGCGACCAGCGCCGGGCTCAGCCGGGCGTCGGGCGCGTCGAGCAGCACCTCGTCGTCGGGGCCGAGTCCGCCGACGGGGTGGGGGGCGGTCCTTGTCATCCGGCTCGGGCGGATGAACGGCAGCTGTATGGCCATGGTGCCGACCATTGAAAGTCCGCTGGTCATGACAGCGCCAGATCGTTCCGGGAAGTCGCGGAAAGTTGTACGACGCCGGGTCAAGAGAAGGTAAAGACGCGGCAGTTCGGCAACGCCGGTCACATCCGCACCATCAGTTGCGCCGCAGCAGCCGGGTCGCCCCCGCCGCGACCGTCGTCGCCAGGACCCAGCCCAGCAGGATCATCGCCGTCGCGAGCCACTGCCAGCCCCCGCGCAACTGCCAGAAGCCCACCTGGCCCAGGTCGATGACCGGCAGCAGCAGATCGAGGCTGAACAGGACGGGGTCCCACTCGGGGTGCTCGCCGCGCTTCATGGGCGGATGGCCCGCTCGGGAGAAGGCGAACGAGCCCGCCGCCCACAGCACCCCCATCCACACCGCGGCCCGGCCCGGCCGGTACCCGTAGGCCACCGTCCAGTCCTGCGCGTACCCCCACAGCTTGGCGGCGAGCGGCAGGCTCTCGCGGTGCCGGCGCTGCTTGGCGAGCAGCACCTCGCGGGCGTCCTCGTCCTCCCCGCCGGCCCGCAGCACGGCGGCGAGCCGCTCGTAGGGCTCCGGGTTGTACTCGGCGGTCGCCGCCGCCACCCAGTCCAGCCGCTCGGCCAGCGGGAACGGCCCGCGCGGCACGAGGTTCTCGTAGGTGAAGCCGCCCATGTGCAGCCGTCCCGGGCCGGGCCAGGCGTCGGCCCGGTCCATCAGGTTGACGATCCTCGCCCCGGAGAGCACCACCCGGCCGCGCGCCGGCTGCTCCCCGAGGAACCGCAGCTCCGGTGTCTGCACCCGGCGCAGCGACAGCTCCTGGTCGTCGCCGAGGGTGAACCTGGCCTGCTCGAAGTCGACGGCGTCACCGAACCGCCCGTCGTCCAGCCGGATCCCGCCCTCGCACGCGAACCGCTGGATCCGCGTGCCCTGGGCCGGGGTCATCCCGCTCATCGCCTGCGCGCCGACACCCGCGGGGGTCAGGTACAGGCTGCGCTCGACGGTCAGCTGCGGGGCGTTCAGCGCGAGCCGCGCGTACGGGTTGGCCAGCCGCGCGCCGCGCAGGCTCAGCGACACGCCGATGGTGGCGGCGCGCAGGCTCAGCTCGCCGTGCGACTCCAGCAGCTCCGCCTGCAAGTCCTGGCCGACGGTCAGGCCGTCCGCGGCGACCGACCGGCCGCTGCGGTCCCGGTGCACGATCGCCTGGTTGAGCATCAGGTCCGTGCCGATCTGCGCGTCGGTCAGCCGGACGCCGCGGTGGAAGCGGCAGCGCGGCAGGTGCAGGTCGCCCTCGGTCTGCACCCGGGCCGCCTCCAGCCGGGGCACCGAGCAGTCCACCAGCCGCATGGTCGTGAAGCGGGCCTCCGGCAGCAGCACGTCCTGCTCGAACCGGCACCGGCGCATCTCGACGTACGGCGTCACCGTGCCGCCCGCGAGGTCCAGGGAGCCGCTGACGTGCACGCCGGCCAGCTTCAGCGAGGCCACGCGGCCGGCCAGGGCGGGCGGGCCGTCGAGCAGCAGCCAGCACACGATCCGGGCCCGCACGGTCCGCTCCTCGCCCCACGGGTGGCCGCCGTGCGGGTCGTCGACCACGGTGTCGCCGCTGCTCAGGTCGTACACGCTGCCGTTGCGGAAGGCCTGCCACATGCCGGCCTCGGCCGCGGTCAGGTCGTCGGGCAGCTCTCCGGCGCGCGGGCCGGCCCCCTCGGTCACAGTGCTTCCCTTCCTCCCCGGGTACTCGCCGGTTGGGTTCTTCGTACAACTGTTCATGCCCGCTGCGTGACACGCCGAAAGCACTCCGTGACGGAGATCTTCCGTCTTCCTGCGGCGTTCTGTATCAGCCACTGATACGCGCGGACGGCGCCTCACCCGGGTCTGAGAGAATTGAGCACGTGATCTCCCGAATCGATCTGCGCGGCGACGCCCTCCCCGAGGGCCCCGCCCTGCGTGACCTGCTGCCCCGAGCCGACTTCGACGTACAGGCCGCCCTGGAGAAGGTGCGTCCGATCTGCGAGGACGTGCATCATCGGGGCGACGCGGCGCTGATCGACGCCGCCGAGCGGTTCGACGGGGTCAGGCTCGACCAGGTGCGGGTCCCGGCCGCCGCGCTCACGCGCGCGCTGGCGGAGCTGGACCCGGCCGTGCGCGCGGCCCTGGAGGAGTCCGTCCGCCGCGCCCGCGCCGTCCACCGCGCGCAGCGCCGCAGCACCCACACCACCCAGGTCGTGCCCGGCGGCACGGTGACCGAGAAGTGGGTTCCGGTCGAGCGCGTCGGGCTGTACGCGCCCGGCGGCCGGTCGGTGTACCCGTCGTCCGTGATCATGAACGTGGTGCCCGCGCAGGAGGCCGGTGTCGAGTCCATCGCGCTCGCCTCGCCCGCGCAGGCCGACTTCGGGGGCCTGCCGCACCCGACCATCCTGGCCGCCTGCGCCCTGCTCGGCGTCGACGAGGTCTACGCGGCCGGCGGCGCCACGGCCGTCGCGATGTTCGCCTACGGCACCGAGTCCTGCGCGCCCGCGAACATGGTCACCGGACCCGGCAACATCTGGGTGGCCGCCGCCAAGCGCTACTTCACCGGGAAGATCGGCATCGACGCCGAGGCCGGCCCGACCGAGATCGCGGTCCTCGCCGACGACACGGCCGACCCGGTGCACGTCGCCTCCGACCTGATCAGCCAGGCCGAGCACGACCCGCTGGCCGCCGCCGTCCTGGTCACCGACTCCGTCGACCTCGCCGACGCCGTCGAGAAGGAGCTGGAGCCGCAGGTCGCCGCGACCCGGCACGTCGAGGACCGGATCGTGCCCGCCCTCAAGGGCAGGCAGTCCGCGATCGTCCTGGTCGACGGCATCGACGAGGGCCTGAGGGTGGTCGACGCCTACGGCGCCGAGCACCTGGAGATCCAGACCGCCGACGCCGCCGCGGTGGCCGACCGGGTCAGGAACGCCGGGGCGATCTTCGTCGGGCCCTGGGCGCCGGTGTCGCTCGGCGACTACGCGGCCGGGTCCAACCACGTCCTGCCCACCGGCGGCTGCGCCTGCCACTCCTCGGGCCTGTCGGTCCAGTCCTTCCTGCGCGGCATCCACATCGTGGACTACACGCGCGAGGCGCTGGCCGACGTCGCGCACCACGTGGTCACGCTGGCCGAGGCGGAGGACCTGCCGGCCCACGGCGCGGCGATCAAGGCGAGGTTCGACTGGAAGGTTCCGCAGGGCAAGTGAGCGACGTACGCATCGACGATCTCCCCGTACGGGACGAGCTGCGCGGCAAGTCCCCCTACGGCGCGCCCCAGCTGGACGTGCCCGTACGGCTGAACACCAACGAGAACCCCTACCCGCTGCCCGAGCCGCTCGTCGAGCGGATCGCCGAGCGGGTCCGTGACGTGGCCCGCGACCTCAACCGCTACCCGGACCGGGACGCGGTCGAACTGCGCACGCAGCTGGCGCAGTACCTCACGGACACCTCCGGCCACGAGGTCGGGGTGGCCAACGTCTGGGCGGCCAACGGCTCCAACGAGGTCATCCAGCAGCTGCTGCAGACCTTCGGCGGACCGGGCCGCACCGCGATCGGCTTCGAGCCGTCGTACTCGATGCACGCGCTCATCGCGCGCGGCACGGGCACGGGCTGGATCTCCGGTCCGCGCGGCGAGGACTTCACGATCGACCTCGCCGCCGCCGAGAAGGCGATCGCCGAGCACAAGCCGGACGTCGTCTTCATCACCACCCCCAACAACCCCACGGGCAACGCGGTCCCGCGCGAGACGGTCCTCGCGCTGTACGAGGCCGCGCAGGCGGCGAAGCCGTCGATGGTGGTCGTGGACGAGGCGTACATCGAGTTCAGCCACGGCGACTCGCTGCTGCCGCTGCTCGACGGGCGCCCCCACCTCGTCATCTCCCGCACGATGTCGAAGGCGTTCGGCGCGGCGGGCCTGCGCCTGGGCTACCTCGCCGCACACCCGGCCGTCGTCGACGCCGTGCAGCTCGTGCGGCTGCCGTACCACCTGTCGGCCGTCACCCAGGCGACCGCCCTGGCCGCCCTGGAGCACACCGACACGCTGCTCGGCTACGTCGAGCAGCTCAAGGCCGAGCGCGACCGCCTGGTCGCCGAGCTGCGCGCGATGGGCTACGAGGTCGTCGAGTCCGACGCCAACTTCGTGCAGTTCGGGCGGTTCGACGGCGAGGGCGGCGCGCACGCGGCCTGGCGGAAGATCCTCGACCGGGGTGTCCTGGTCCGGGACAACGGCATCCCCGGATGGCTGCGGGTGTCCGCCGGAACCCCCGAAGAGAACGACGCGTTCCTCGACGCGGTCCGTGAACTGAAGAAGGAGCAGAGCACATGAGCCGCGTGGGACGCGTGGAGCGAGTCACCAAGGAGACGTCGGTGCTCGTCGAGATAGACCTCGACGGGTCCGGAAAGGTCGACGTGTCGACAGGCGTCGGCTTCTACGACCACATGCTCGACCAGCTCGGCCGGCACGGTCTGTTCGACCTCACCGTGAAGACCGAGGGCGATCTGCACATCGACTCGCACCACACCATCGAGGACACCGCCCTCGCCCTCGGCGCCGCCTTCAAGCAGGCCCTCGGCGACAAGGTCGGCATCTACCGCTTCGGCAACTGCACGGTCCCGCTGGACGAGTCGCTCGCCCAGGTCACCGTCGACCTGTCGGGCCGCCCGTACCTGGTGCACACCGAGCCGGAGAACATGGCGCCGATGATCGGCGAGTACGACACCACCATGACCCGGCACATCCTGGAGTCCTTCGTGGCCCAGGCGCAGATCGCCCTGCACGTGCACGTGCCCTACGGGCGCAACGCGCACCACATCGTGGAGTGCCAGTTCAAGGCGCTCGCCCGGGCCCTGCGCTACGCCTCCGAGCGCGACCCGCGCGCGGCGGGCATCCTCCCCTCCACGAAGGGCGCCCTGTGAACGGCATCTCGACCCTGCTGATCGTCGTCGGCCTGTTCCTCGTCGGCGGGATCTACTCCTTCGTCAAGCAGAAGATGCCCAAGGGCCTGATCGTCCTGCTGTCGATCGGCGCGGCCATGTGCCTGGTGGCCGGTGTCGTCAGGCTGGAGGTGTGGAATTGAGCGCCCCCCGCAAGAACGTGGTCGTCTTCGACTACGGCTTCGGCAACGTCCGCTCCGCCGAGCGCGCCCTCGCCCGCGCCGGAGCCGACGTCGAGATCACGCGTGACTACGACAAGGCCCTGAACGCCGACGGCCTGCTCGTGCCCGGCGTCGGCGCCTTCGCCTCCTGCATGACGGGCCTGCGCGAGGCGCGCGGCGACTGGATCGTGGACCGCCGGCTGTCCGGCGGCCGCCCGGTGATGGGCATCTGCGTCGGCATGCAGATCCTCTTCGCGCGCGGCATCGAGCACGGCGTGGAGAGCGAGGGCCTCGACGAGTGGCCCGGCTCGGTCGAGCCCCTGCAGGCCGAGGTCGTGCCCCACATGGGCTGGAACACCGTGGACGCGGCGCCCGGCTCGCGGCTCTTCGCCGGCCTCGACCCCGACGCGCGCTTCTACTTCGTGCACTCCTACGCCGTCCACGACTGGTCGCTGGAGACACACAACCCGGCCATCGAGGCACCCAAGGTCACCTGGTCCACCCACGGCAAGCCGTTCGTCGCGGCCGTCGAGAACGGCGCCCTGTGGGCCACGCAGTTCCACCCCGAGAAGTCCGGCGACGCCGGAGCCCAGCTCCTCACCAACTGGATCGGAACCCTGTGAGCAAGCTCGAACTCCTCCCCGCCGTCGACGTCCGCGACGGCCAGGCGGTGCGCCTGGTGCACGGCGAGTCCGGCACGGAGACCTCCTACGGCTCCCCCCTGGAGGCCGCCCTGGCCTGGCAGCGCTCCGGCGCCGAGTGGCTGCACCTGGTCGACCTGGACGCCGCGTTCGGCACCGGCGACAACCGCGAGCTGATCGCCGAGGTCGCGGGGGCGATGGACATCAAGGTCGAACTGTCCGGCGGCATCCGCGACGACGACACCCTCGCCGCCGCCCTCGCCACCGGCTGCACCCGCGTGAACCTGGGCACGGCCGCCCTGGAGACCCCCGAGTGGGTCGCCAGGGTCATCGCCGAGCACGGCGACAAGATCGCCGTCGGCCTGGACGTGCGGGGCACCACCCTGCGCGGCCGCGGCTGGACCCGCGACGGCGGCGACCTCTACGAGACGCTGGAGCGCCTCAACAAGGAGGGCTGCGCCCGCTACGTCGTCACCGACATCGCCAAGGACGGCACGCTCCAGGGGCCCAACCTGGAGCTGCTGAAGAACGTCTGCGCGGCCACCGACCGCCCGGTCGTGGCCTCCGGCGGCGTCTCCTCGCTCGACGACCTGCGCGCGATCGCCGAGCTGGTCCCGCTCGGTGTCGAGGGCGCGATCGTAGGGAAGGCGCTGTACGCAAAGGCGTTCACCCTGGAAGAGGCCTTGGAGGCTGTGTCGTCATGAGCGGTGCCGTACGGCGGGTGCAGAGCGGAAGTCCCTGGGAAGAGTCCTTCGGTTTTGCACGCGCCGTGGCGGCGGGCGACCGCGTGCTCGTCGCGGGCACGACCGCCTTCAAGGGCGATGTGCTCTACGGCGACGGCGACCCGTACGAGCAGGCCAAGGTGGCCTTCACCACCGCCCTGGAGGCGATCGGCGAGTTCGGGCTCTCCGTCGACTCCGTGGTGCGCACCCGGGTGTACCTGGCCCACGCCCGGGACGTGGACGCGGTGGGACGGGCCCACCAGGAGATGTTCGACGCCGTACGCCCGGTCACCACCCTGCTGGTCGTGCAGGGCTTCATGGACTCCCGGGTCCTGGTGTCGGTGGAAGTGGAAGCATTCAGAGGCACCCCCTCACAGGAACACTAGAGGAGCACGATTCATGACCCTGGCGGTCCGAGTCATCCCCTGCCTGGACGTGGACAACGGCCGGGTCGTCAAGGGCGTCAACTTCCAGAACCTGCGCGACGCGGGCGACCCCGTCGAGATGGCCAAGGTGTACGACACCGAGGGCGCCGACGAGCTGACGTTCCTGGACATCACCGCCTCGTCGGGCAACCGCGAGACGACCTACGACGTGGTGCGCCGCACGGCCGAGCAGGTGTTCATCCCGCTCACCGTCGGCGGCGGCGTGCGCACCGCCGAGGACGTCGACAAGCTGCTGCGGGCGGGCGCGGACAAGGTCGGCGTCAACACGGCCGCCATCGCCCGCCCCGAGCTGATCCGCGAGATCGCCGAGCGCTTCGGCCGCCAGGTCCTGGTGCTGTCCGTGGACGCCCGCCGCACCGAGTCCGGCTCCTTCGAGGTGACCACCCACGGCGGCCGCCGCGGCACCGGCATCGACGCCGTCGAATGGGCCCACCGGGCCGCCGAGCTCGGCGCCGGCGAGATCCTGCTCAACTCCATGGACGCCGACGGCACCAAGGACGGCTACGACCTGGAGATGATCCGCGCCGTGCGCAAGCACGTCACCGTCCCGGTCATCGCCTCGGGCGGCGCGGGCACGCTGGCCCACTTCCCGCCGGCCGTCGAGGCGGGCGCGGACGCGGTCCTGGCCGCCTCGGTGTTCCACTTCGGCGACCTGCGCGTCGGCGAGGTCAAGCAGACCCTGCGGGAGGCGGGCCACCCGGTGCGGTGACGCCCGACGCGCACAGCCCCGGCCGCCCCGCGCGTCCGGGGCCCGCGCCCGTTCAGATGCCGAGCTGCTTGGTCTCGTGCAGCTTCGCGATCGCGTTCTCGTCGCCGTCCAGGTCGACCTTGGCCGCGCTCTGCCGGCCGTAGCAGAACAGCACCAGTTCCGACGGCTCGCCCGTCACCGTCACGACCGGGGTGCCGCGGTGGGCGACCGCCGTCTGGCCGTCGGGGCGGCGCAGCACCAGGCCCGTCGGCACGCCGCGGCCCATCAGGCGGGCCGTGCGCTCCAGACGGGACCACAGGGCGTCCTGGAAGACCGGGTCGAGCTCCCGCGGGGACCAGTCGGGCTGGGCGCGGCGCACGTCCTCGGTGTGGACGTAGAACTCGACGATGTTCGACGCCTCGTCGACCGGCTTGAGCGAGAAGGGCGAGAACCGCGGCGGGCCGGTACGGATCAGCTGGATCAGCTCCTCGTACGGCTTGTCCGTGTACTCCGCCATCACCCGGTCCAGGCGCGAGGCGAGCTGTTTGATCAGTATCCCGCCGGCCGCGTCCGGGCGGCGCTCGCGCACCACCACGTGCGCGGCGAGGTCCCGGGTGGTCCAGCCCTCGCACAGAGTGGGCGCGTCCGGGCCCGCGGTCTCCAACAGGTCGGCGAGGAGAAGTCGTTCACGCTTGGCATGGGTCGACATGCGGCCAGCCTACGGCCGCCCGCCGGGTCCGCCCAGTGGACACTCCACCTGCGCCGCCGCCGGCGCGCGGCACAATGGTCGCCATGACCAGCAAGCCCAGCCGCCTCGATCCGGAGATCGCCGCCCGCCTCAAGCGCAGCGCCGACGGCCTCCTGCCCGCCATCGCCCAGCAGTACGACACCGGTGAGGTGCTCATGCTGGGCTGGATGGACGACGAGGCGCTGCATCGCACCCTCACCACCGGCCGCTGCACCTACTGGTCCCGCAGCCGCCGGGAGTACTGGGTCAAGGGCGACACCTCCGGCCACGTCCAGTGGGTGAAGTCCGTGGCGCTGGACTGCGACGCCGACACCGTGCTCGTCAAGGTCGACCAGGTCGGCGCCGCCTGCCACACCGGCGCCCGCACGTGTTTCGACGAGGACGTGCTGATCGAGGACGCCGGTTCCGCCGCCCCCGCCGCGGATCAGTAAGGTCGGCCGCCATGGACCTCGAGACGTTCCGCAAGCTCGCCACCGACCGGCGGGTCATCCCGGTCACCCGCAAGCTCCTCGCCGACGGCGACACCCCGGTCGCGCTCTACCGCAAGCTCGCCGCCGAGCGCACCGGCACCTTCCTGCTGGAGTCCGCCGAGAACGGCCGCTCCTGGTCCCGGTACTCCTTCGTGGGCGTCCGCTCGGCGGCCACCCTGACCGAGCGCGACGGCCAGGCCCACTGGCTCGGCGTCCCGCCCGTCGGCGTCCCCACGGACGGCGATCCGCTCGCCGCGCTGCGCGCCACCATCGAGGCCCTGCACACCCCCCACCAGGAGGGCCTGCCGCCGTTCACCGGCGGCATGGTCGGCTACCTGGGCTACGACATCGTCCGCCGCCTGGAGAAGATCGGCCCCGGCGAGCGCGACGACCTTCAGCTGCCCGAGCTGACCATGCTCCTCACCAGCGACCTGGCCGTCATGGACCACTGGGAGGGCTCGGTCCTGCTGATCGCCAACGCGATCAACCACAACGACCTGGAGACCGGCGTCGACGAGGCCTACGCCGACGCCGTGGCCCGCCTCGACGCCATGCAGGCCGACCTGACCCGCCCGGTCGCCCAGCCCCCGGCCGTGCTCCCGCCCTCCGAACTGCCCGAGTACACCGCGCTGTGGGGCGGCCCCGACTTCCAGGAGGCCGTGGAGGACATCAAGGAGCGCATCCGGGCCGGCGAGGCCTTCCAGGTGGTGCCCTCCCAGCGCTTCGAGACGCCGTGTACGGCGAGCGCGCTGGACGTCTACCGGGTCCTGCGCACGACCAACCCGTCGCCGTACATGTACCTGTTCCGCTTCGAGGGCTTCGACGTCGTCGGTTCCTCCCCGGAGGCCCTGGTCAAGGTCGAGGACGGCCGGGCCATGGTGCACCCCATCGCCGGCACCCGCTGGCGCGGCGCCACCCCGCAGGAGGACCAGGCCCTCGCCGACGAACTCCTCGCCGATCCCAAGGAACGCGCCGAGCACCTCATGCTCGTCGACCTCGGCCGCAACGACCTCGGGCGGGTCTGCGAACCCGGCTCGGTCGAGGTCGTGGACTTCATGTCCATCGAGCGCTACTCGCACGTGATGCACATCGTCTCGACGGTGACCGGCCGCGTGGCCGCCGGGCGCACGGCCTTCGACGTCCTCACCGCCTGCTTCCCGGCCGGCACCCTCTCCGGCGCCCCGAAGCCCCGCGCCCTGCAGATCATCGACGAACTCGAACCGTCCCGGCGCGGCCTGTACGGCGGCTGCGTCGGCTACCTCGACTTCGCCGGCGACTCCGACACGGCCATCGCCATCCGTACCGCCCTGCTGCGCGACGGCACCGCGTACGTGCAGGCCGGAGCGGGGATCGTCGCCGACTCCGACCCGGTCGCCGAGGACACCGAGTGCCGCAACAAGGCGGCCGCCGTCCTGCGGGCGGTGCACTCGGCGAACCGGCTGGGAAAGGCCTGAGATGACCCCCGGGTGACGGTTCGCCCGGGGTTCAGGCGATAGTGGGGTACGTGACAGCTGTACCTCACCCCCGTTCCCGAGCCGCCGGATCCGCCCGGGCCGGCCGCCTGAGCCTCGCCGTCGCGCTGCTGTGCGGCGCGCTCGGCGCGGCCGTCGCGCTCCTCGCCACCCGGCAGCAGTGGGCGGAGGGCACCGCGACGGTGGCCGGCGGCGCCTTCCCGCTGACCGCCAGCGGCAGCGACGTCACGGGCGTCCCCGCGGCGCTCGCCATAGTGGGCCTCGCCGCGCTCGTCGCCGTGTTCGCCGTCCGCCGCGCCGGCCGCGTCGTCGTGGCCGCGCTGCTGGCGCTCTCCGGTGCCGGCACCGTCGCCGCCGCCCTGCTCGGCGCCTCCGACAGCTCCGCGCTCGACGAGAAGGCCGCCCGGGCCTCCGGCGACACCTCCGCCTCCGTCGCCGCCCTCAGCCACACCGCCTGGCCGTACGCCGCGGCCGCCGGCGGTGTCCTGCTCCTGCTGGCCGGGCTGCTCGCGCTGCGCTACGGACGGCTGTGGCCCGCGATGTCCGGCCGCTACGAGCGCGGCGCCACGCCCCAGCCGCGC
Organism: Streptomyces sp.; assembly: GCF_031181705.1. Classification (GTDB taxonomy): domain Bacteria; phylum Actinomycetota; class Actinomycetes; order Streptomycetales; family Streptomycetaceae; genus Streptomyces. The sequence goes on along the minus strand of NZ_JAPSKN010000009.1, from coordinate 35,198 downwards.
CGCCCGGCGCCCGCCGCCGACCCCGACCGGCCCGAGGACCTGTGGAAGGCGCTCGACCGGGGCGAGGACCCGACCGGGGCCTGAGCCGCCCGGGTGAGCCCGGGGAGCACCCCCGGTCACCGTCCACGCGCGCGTGCGGGACAATGGCCCCGAGCGTCCTGCTCAGACACGCACACAGCAACGAGGAGCAAGCAATGGCGGGCAGCAGCCACGGTCACACCCCGGCCGCCTGGACCGGTGTCATCATCGCCTTCATCGGTTTCTGCGTCGCGGGCGCCTTCATGGTGATGGACCAGCCGGTGGGTTTCTGGGCCGGCATGGTGGTCGTGCTGCTCGGCGGTGTCGTCGGCGGCATCATGCGGATGATGGGCCTGGGCCAGCCCAAGGATCTGCACCGGCCGCACCAGATGACGGGCGACCGCGAGCCGGCGCGCGCCGAGGGCTGATCCCCGGCGGAACACGCGTTCTCGGGTGAGGGGCGGCCGGCACACGGGTGCCGGGACCGCCCTTCACGCGCGCACGGGGCACAATGCGTACCGTGAACGCCGACAGCCGAAGGGTGACGCAGGGACTCCCGGGACGCCTGGCCGTCCCCGCCGGACTCCTGGCGGGTGCCGTCGCCGCCTTCGCCTACGTGGGCGCGGTGGACCCGGGCGAACCCGGCCACTACCCCGTCTGCCCCCTGTTGCGCTACACGGGCCTGTACTGCCCCGGCTGCGGCGGACTGCGCAGCGCCCACGCGTTCGTCCACGGCGACCTGCCGGCCGCCCTGCACGCCAACGCGCTCGCCGTGCTCGGCTATCTGGCCTGCGCCGTGCTGTGGACCGTATGGGTGGTCCACGCCGTACGCGGACGCCCGCTGCGGATCGACCCCCGCCCCGGCCTGGTGTGGAGCCTCGGCGCGTTGCTGCTGGTCTTCACCGTTGTCCGGAACCTGCCCTTCGGTGGCTGGCTGCACCCTTGATCATCCGGCGGATGTCCAGGTACTGGGACCGGCGTCAACCGGATGCGAGGCCTACGCCCCCCTGCGGATACCATCGCAGTGACCATCGGTTTTCCGGCCGGTCGCCGGAACTGTCAAGAGTCTGGAAGGGGGCCGCTCGCGTGAGTGTGCTCGACGAGATCATCGACGGAGTCCGAGCCGACCTCGCGGAGCGGCAGGCGCGCGTGAGCCTCGACGAGCTCAAGGAGCGCGCGGCGAAGGCTCCCGCGGCCAAGGACGGCGCGGCCGCCCTGCGCGGCGACGGCGTCAAGGTCATCTGCGAGGTCAAGCGCTCCAGCCCCTCCAAGGGCGCGCTGGCCGCCATCGCCGACCCGGCCGGACTCGCCGCCGACTACGAGGCGGGCGGCGCGGCCGTCATCTCCGTCCTCACCGAGCAGCGGCGCTTCGGCGGCTCGCTGGCCGACCTGGAGGCGGTCCGCGCCCGGGTGGACATCCCCGTCCTGCGCAAGGACTTCATCGTCACGTCGTACCAGCTGTGGGAGGCCCGCGCCTACGGCGCCGACGTCGCCCTGCTGATCGTCGCCGCCCTCGACCAGCCCGCCCTGGAGTCCCTCATCGAGCGGGCCGAGTCCATCGGGCTCACGCCGCTGGTCGAGGTGCACGACGAGGACGAGGTCGAGCGCGCGGTCGACGCCGGCGCCCGTGTGATCGGCGTCAACGCCCGCAACCTCAAGACCCTCGAAGTCGACCGCAACACCTTCGAGCGGGTGGCCCCGGAGATCCCCGACCACATCATCAAGATCGCCGAGTCCGGCGTCCGCGGCCCGCACGACCTCATCGCCTACGCCAACGCCGGCGCGGACGCGGTCCTGGTCGGCGAGTCCCTCGTCACCGGCAAGGACCCGAGGACCGCGGTCTCCGACCTGGTGGCGGCGGGCGAGCACCCCGCACTCCGGCACGGCCGGGGCTGATCACCCGCTAGGCTTGGCCCGATGAATCCCACCATGACGACCGTGGACCGGTACGCCCGCCTCGCGCGCGGCTGCCGCCCCCGCGGCTGCCGTGCGCCCGCGCGCCGCGTCCACGGCCGCCGCGTCCGGTACGTCATCGGTGACGAGCCGGGCCAGGTCAACGGCATGCGATGGCAGCGCGCCCGTTAGGGGCGCGGGGCATCATCTGATGTGCGGCTGCCGCCGCGCGGGCGCGACAAGCCACACGGCCCGCGGCCGGCAGCAAAACCCCGCCCCACGGCGATCAGTGCATCTCCACACACTCACCGTGAAGGTTTCCGCATGCCCAGCCAGTTCTTCATCCCCGACTCCGAGGGACAGACGCCGAACCCCGAAGGCTACTTCGGGGCCTTCGGCGGGAAATTCATCCCCGAGGCCCTCGTCGCCGCCGTCGACGAGGTCGCCGTCGAGTACGACAAGGCCAAGCAGGACCCGGAGTTCGCGAAGGAGCTCGACGACCTCCTGGCCCACTACACCGGCCGCCCCTCGGCGCTGACCGAGGTGCCCCGGTTCGCCGAGCACGCCGGCGGCGCCCGCGTCTTCCTGAAGCGGGAAGACCTCAACCACACCGGCTCCCACAAGATCAACAACGTCCTCGGTCAGGCCCTGCTCACCAGGCGCATGGGCAAGACCCGGGTCATCGCCGAGACCGGCGCCGGCCAGCACGGCGTCGCCACGGCCACCGCCTGCGCCCTGTTCGGCCTCGACTGCACCATCTACATGGGCGAGATCGACACGCAGCGCCAGGCGCTCAACGTGGCCCGCATGCGCATGCTCGGCGCCGAGGTCATCGCCGTGAAGTCCGGCAGCCGCACCCTGAAGGACGCCATCAACGAGGCGTTCCGCGACTGGGTCGCCAACGTCGACCACACGCACTACCTCTTCGGCACGGTCGCCGGGCCCCACCCCTTCCCGGCCATGGTCCGCGACTTCCACCGGGTCATCGGCGTCGAGGCCCGCCGCCAGCTCCTGGAGCGCGCCGGCCGGCTGCCCGACGCCGCGATCGCCTGCGTCGGCGGCGGCTCCAACGCCATCGGCCTCTTCCACGCCTTCATCCCCGACGAGGGCGTCCGCCTCATCGGCTGCGAGCCCGCCGGCCACGGCGTCGACACCGGCGAGCACGCCGCGACCCTGACCGCGGGCGAGCCCGGCATCCTGCACGGCTCCCGCTCCTACGTCCTGCAGGACGAGGAGGGCCAGATCACCGAGCCGTACTCCATCTCGGCCGGCCTGGACTACCCGGGCATCGGTCCGGAGCACTCCTACCTGAAGGACTCCGGCCGCGGCGAGTACCGCGCGGTCACCGACGACGCGGCCATGCAGGCCCTGCGCCTGCTGTCGCGCACCGAGGGCATCATCCCGGCCATCGAGAGCGCCCACGCGCTGGCCGGCGCCCTGGAGGTCGGCAAGGAGCTGGGCAGGGACGGGCTGATCGTGGTCAACCTCTCCGGCCGCGGCGACAAGGACATGGACACCGCCGCCCGCTACTTCGGCCTGTACGACACCGACGCCGAGGTCGCCGAGGACGCCTCCGGCACCGCCGAGATCGAGGGGGACGCCAAGTGAGCGGCAACCTGCAGCTGTTGAGCGACACCCTCGCCGCGGCCAAGGCCGAAGGGCGCTCGGCCCTCATCGCCTACCTGCCGGCCGGCTTCCCGACCGTGGACGGCGGCATCGAGGCGATCAAGGCCGTCATCGACGGCGGCGCCGACGTCGTCGAGGTCGGCCTGCCGCACAGCGACCCCGTCCTCGACGGCCCCGTCATCCAGACCGCCGACGACATCGCCCTGCGCGGCGGCGTGAAGATCGCCGACGTGATGCGCACCGTCCGCGAGGCGCACACCGCCACCGGCAAGCCCATCCTCGTCATGACGTACTGGAACCCCATCGACCGCTACGGCGTCGAGCGGTTCACAGCCGAGCTGGCCGAGGCGGGGGGCGCGGGCTGCATCCTGCCCGACCTGCCCGTGCAGGAGTCGGCGCTGTGGCGGGAGCACGCCGACAAGCACGGCCTCGCGACCGTCTTCGTCGTCGCCCCCAGCAGCAAGGACGAACGGCTCGCGCGGATCACCGCGGCGGGCAGCGGCTTCGTCTACGCCGCCTCCCTCATGGGTGTCACCGGCACCCGCGCCACCGTCAGCTCGCAGGCCCAGGACCTGGTGGAACGCACCCGGGCCACCGGCACCGGTCTGCCGGTCTGCGTCGGGCTCGGCGTCTCCAACGCCACCCAGGCCGCCGAGGTCTCCCGCTTCGCCGACGGCGTGATCGTCGGCTCGGCCTTCGTCAAGGCGATGCTCGACGCCCCGGACGACGCGGCCGGCGTCGAGGCCGTGCGCGCGCTCGCCGGTGACCTCGCCCAGGGCGTGCGCCGGCAGGCGTAGAAAAGCCGGAAGTCATACAGGTCCCTCGTACGGGTGGACCTGGGGCCGGGGAGGCGCGGTGCGCCTCCCCGGTTCGTTTCCGGGGTGTGAGCGACAAGAACCGTGAGGGAAAGCGCACCGCCCGGGAGAAGCTGGCGGTCGAGCGTGAGAAGCACAAGTCCGCCGAGAAGCGCCGGCGCGCTCTGCTGGTGGGCGGCGCGGTCGTCGCCGTCCTGGGCCTCGCGGCGGTGATCGGCGTCGTCGCGGCCAACGCCGGCAAGGACGACGGCGGCGAGGCCGCGGGCCCGGTCGTGGCCCCCTCGGGCGCGCAGGGCAAGGACGGCCTGGCGATCCCGGTCGGCAAGGACAGCGCCAGGTCCACGCTCACGGTGTGGGAGGACTTCCGCTGCCCGGCCTGCAAGTCCTTCGAGACGGCGTACCGGCCGGTGATCCACGAGCTGACCGAGGCCGGCCAGCTGAAGACCGAGTACCACCTGGTCACGCTCATCGACGGCAACATGGGCGGCAAGGGCTCGCGCAACGCGGCCAACGCCGCCGCCTGCGCCCAGGACGCCGGCAAGTTCCCCGCGTACCACGACGTGCTCTTCGACAACCAGCCCCAGGAAGTCGACGACGCCTACGCGGACAACGGCAGGCTGATCGAGCTCGCCGGCAAGGTCGACGGCCTGGACACCCCGGCCTTCCGCACGTGCGTCGAGGACGGCACGCACAACGCGTGGGTCGCCAAGTCCCACCAGGCCTTCGACAAGGGCGACTTCTCGGGCACGCCGACCGTGCTGTTCGACGGCAAGAACATCTACCAGGACCGGACGATGACCCCGGCGAAGCTGAAGCAGATGGTGCAGCAGGCGAACCAGGGGTGAGGGGCATGCGCCCGTCCCTGTTATGGACCCGTAGCCGGGCCGCCTGCCCCGGGCCCGGTCCGGCACGGTAGCGTCGACCCTGCCATGGAACTTGCCTTCATTCCCAGCCCGTCGCGCGGGGTGCTGTACCTCGGCCCCATTCCGCTGCGCGGCTACGCGTTCTGCATCATCATCGGCGTCTTCGTCGCGGTCTGGCTCGGCAACAAGCGCTGGATCGCCCGGGGCGGGCGGGCCGGCACGGTGGCCGACATCGCTGTCTGGGCCGTGCCCTTCGGCCTGGTCGGCGGCCGCCTCTACCACGTGGTCACGGACTACGAGCTGTACTTCAGCGAGGGCCGCGACTGGGTGGACGCCTTCAAGATCTGGGAGGGCGGCCTCGGCATCTGGGGCGCGATCGCGCTCGGCGCTCTGGGCGCCTGGATCGGCTGCCGTCGCCGGGGCATCCCGCTGCCCGCGTACGCGGACGCCGTCGCGCCGGGCATCGCCTTCGCGCAGGCCGTCGGGCGCTGGGGCAACTGGTTCAACCAGGAGCTCTACGGCAAGCCCACCGATCTGCCGTGGGCCCTGGAGATCACGTCCTCGGCGGACGGGCGGGTGCCGGGCACGTACCACCCGACGTTCCTGTACGAGTCGCTGTGGTGCGTCGGCGTCGCGGTCCTGGTCATCTGGGCCGACCGCCGCTTCCGCCTCGGGCACGGCCGGGCCTTCGCGCTGTACGTCGCCGCGTACTGCGCGGGCCGGGCGTGGATCGAGTACATGCGGGTCGACGACGCCCACCACATCCTGGGCCTGAGGCTGAACGTCTGGACCGCGATCCTGGTGTTCCTGCTCGCGGTGACCTACTTCGTGCTGTCGGCGAGGAAGCGGCCCGGACGCGAAGAGGTCGTGGAGCCGGGTGCGGCGTCCTCCGGTGGTGACGCCGGCGGTGACGAGAAGGCCGTCGACCTGGACGAGGACGGCGAGGACGGCAAGGACGGCAAGGAGACCGAGGACGGCAAGGGCGAGGCCGCGGACGAAGCCGAGGCCGACGGCGCCAGGAACGAGGCCGGGTCGGGGAAGAAGGCCTGACGGCCTGCCGCCGTAGCGACGCATCCGAGGGCGCCCGGGCCGACCGGGCGCCCTCGGCGTGTCAGCGGCGGCCCGCCAGGGACAGGGTGCGCCGGGCCGCCGTCACCACCGCCGCGTCGACGAAACGGCCGTCGGGAAGGGCCTGGGCACCCTGCTGCGTCGCCGCCGCCTTGAGGACCGTCTCGGCCTGTTCGATCTCCTCGCCGGTGGGCAGATAGGCCCGCTCGATGACCGGGAGCTGGCGCGGATGGATCGCCGCGCGGCCGAGGAAACCCAGGGCACGGCCCCGGGCGCAGGAGGCGGCCAGTCCCTCGAGATCGCGGATGTCCGGGTGGACCGACTGCGCCGGCGGGGGCAGCCCCGCCGCCCGGGCCGCCACGACCACCCGGGAGCGCGCCCAGTCGAGGCCGGTGTCGTCCCGGACCCCCAGGTCGGCGCGGAGGTCGGCCTCGCCGAGCGCGATGCCCCGCAGGTTCGGGTGGGCCATGGCGACGGCATAGGCCTGTTCCACGGCGAGGGCCGACTCCAGCAGGGCGTACAGAGCGGCCGGCGTGCGGTGGGCGATGTGGGTGATCCCGGCGGCCGAGGTCACCTTGGGCAGGCGCAGGCCGGACAGGCCCGGGGCCTCGGCGAGCGTGCCGATGTCCTGCTCGGCCCAGGGGCTGTCCAGGGCGTTGACGCGGACGTGGACCGGGACCGGTGGCGTCCGGCCGAGCAGGTCGGCGGTGGCGTCACGGGCGTAGGCCTTGCGGTCGGGGGCGACCGCGTCCTCCAGGTCGACGATGACGACGTCGGCGCCGCAGGAGAGGGCCTTCGCCACCACGTGCGGGCGGTCGCCCGGGGCGTAGAGCCAGGTGAGCGGCGGGGCCGGCGTCATACGACGCCCTCCGCGCGCAGTTCGTCGAGGTCGGTGCCGGTCAGGCCGAGTTCGGTCAGGACCTCGTCGGTGTCGGCGCCGTGGGGGCGGCCCGCCCAGCGGATCGCGCCGGGCGTGGCGGACAGGCGGAAGAGGACGTTCTGCATGCGCAGCGGGCCCAGTTCCGGGTCGTCGACGGTGGTGATGGTGTTCAGGGCCTGGTACTGCGGGTCCGCCATCACGTCCCGGACGTCCTGGACCGGGGCCACCGCCGCCTCCGCCTTCTCGAAGGCCGCCAGGACGTCGGCGCGGGTGCGCTCGGCGATCCAGGAGCCGACGGCCTCGTCCAGGACGTCGGCGTGGCGGGCGCGGTCGGCGCCGGTGGCGAACCACGGCTCGTCGATCAGTTCGGGGCGTCCGACCAGGCGCATCACGCGTTCCGCGACCGACTGGGCGGAGGTGGAGACGGCGACCCAGGTGCCGTCCGCGGTGCGGTAGACGCCGCGCGGGGCGTTGTTCGGGGAGCGGTTGCCGGTGCGGGGCTGGACGTGGCCGAGCTGGTCGTACCAGAGGGGCTGGGGGCCGAGGGCGGCCAGGATCGGCTCGATCAGGGCCAGGTCGACGACCTGGCCCTCGCCCGTCCGGTCCCGGGCGGCGAGCGCCGTCATCACCGCGTACGCCGTCGTCAGGCCGGCGATGGCGTCGGCCAGGCCGAACGGCGGGAGGGTCGGGGGCGCGTCCGGTTCGCCGGTGATCGCGGCGAAGCCGCTCATCGCCTCGGCGAGGGTGCCGAAGCCGGGGCGGTGCGCGGAGGGGCCGAACTGGCCGAAGCCGGTGACGCGGGCCAGGACCAGGCGGGGATTGACGGCCGACAGTTCCGGCCAGCCCAGGTCCCACTTCTCCAGGGTGCCGGGGCGGAAGTTCTCGACGATCACGTCGGCGGTGGCGGCGAGACGCAGCAGGGTGGCGCGGCCGCCGGGCCTGGACAGGTCGAGCGTGACGGTCCGCTTGTTGCGGCCGAGCGTCTTCCACCACAGGCCGACCCCGTCCTTCGACGGGCCGTGGCCGCGGGAGGGGTCCGGCTTCCTCGGGTGCTCGATCTTGACGACCTCCGCGCCGAAATCACCCAGCAGGGTGGCGGCCATCGGCCCGGCGAAGAGGGTGGCGAGGTCGAGGACGCGCAGGCCGGTGAGGGGCGCGGGCTGGGGAGCGGTCATGAGCGGTGGGTCTCCCGGTGGGTGAGGTGGGCGAGGGTGTCGAAGCCGATGCCGTTGAAGTCGCCGACGGAGGTGGACAGACGGTTCTTCAGCGGGGCCGTCCAGCGGTCGGGGAGCGCCGCGGGGTGCCCGGCCAGCAGGCCGGCGATGCCGCCCGCCGTGGCGCCGTTGGAGTCGGTGTCCCAACCGCCGCTCACCGCGCGGCAGACGGAGCCGGTGAAGTCGCCGTCGGCGTGGGTGAGGGCGGCGGCGATCAACGCGGTGTTGGGAACGGCGTGCACCCAGTGGTGGGTGGCGGCGTAGGTGGCGTGGAGTTCGTCGACGACCGTGTCGAAGTCGGCGTGTTCGTGGGCCAGTTCGATGCCCTGGCGGACCGCTCGGGCCAGGCGGGAGCGGGGCGGGACGACCGTGAGGCCGGTGCGCAGGCAGGTGTGGACGTCGGCGGTGCCGGTCGCGGCCGTCGCGATGGTGGCCGCCGCGAACATCGCCGCGTAGACGCCGTTGGCCGTGTGGGTGAGGGTGGCGTCGCGGTGGGCCTGTTCGGCCGCCGCCGCCGGGTCGCCGGGGTTGGTCCAGCCGTGGACGTCGGCGCGGATCAGGGCGCCGATCCACTCCCGGAAGGGGTTGCGGTGCCGGGCGGTGTACGGGGGCTCCAGGCCGCTGAGGAGGTTGCGGTAGGCGACGCGTTCGGCGGTGAAGGTGCGGCCGGCGGGGAGTTCGTCGAGCCAGACGCGGGCCACGTCCGTGGTGGTGAAGGCCTTGCCGTGGCGTCGCAGGAGGATCAGGCCGAGGAGGGGGTAGTTGAGGTCGTCGTCCTCGGGCATGCCGTCGATGTTCTCGGCGAGGGAGGTGGCCGCCGAGCGGCGGTTCCAGGGGTGTGCGGTGAGCAGCTCGTCCGGGACGCCTCGTGCGGTGAACCAGGTGGACAGGGGCCAGTTGCCGGTGGACCGGGCCAGGCGGCGGATGCCTTCGAGGGGGAGTTTCTCGACCGGTTTGCCCAGCAGGCAGCCGGCGGCCCGGCCGAGCCAGGCGGCTTCGAGGCGCTGGTGGGACGGGGCCGGGGTGAGCAGGGGTTCCGGCCAGTCGGCGCAGACGGCCCTGATCTTCCGCAGATCCGTCGGTTCGTCGTCGGCCGACGTGCTGGGGAGGTCCGCCAGCTCGTCCAGGAGGTCTTCCGCCAGTTGGCGGAGGTAGCGGGACGTGGGGGCGGGGGAGGCGCCCGCGGTGGCCGGGGCCTCGGGGCCGCCCGCCGCTCGCCAGCGCGCCGCGATCGCCTTCGGCTCGCGGCCGTCCTGGGCCGCCTGGCGGAGTTCGTGGCCGAGCAGGTCCTCCGGCTGGATCCAGGTCAGTCGGAGCATTCCCGGCCTCCGAGGGATGCGAAGTCCTGTTCGTGAGCGCGGCGGCGGGAGACGTCCCGGGCGAAGATCTCGCGGGTCACCCGGGTGAGCGTGACGGCCGGTTCCCACAGGTCCAGGCGGCTGGCCTCGGCGACCGTCTTGGCCCAGTCCTCCGGGACCGGCGCTCCCAGGGCTCCCGCCAGGGCGCCCGCCATCGTGGCGATGGAGTCGCAGTCCCGGCCGTAGTTCACGGCGCCGAGGACCGCGTGGCGGTAGTCGCCCCGGGCGACGAGCAGCAGGCCCAGGGCCACGGGGAGTTCCTCGATCGCGTGGAGGCGGGACGGGCGGCGGGCGCCCAGGGACGGGGCGCGGTAGTCGGGGCCGACCGTGTCGTAGGGGGAGACCGCGTCGCGCAGCGGCCCGAGTGCCGACTCGAAGTCCGTGTGGCGGGAGGCCTCCTCGCAGACCCGTTCGATCGCCGTGCGTGTGCCGTCCTTGGCCAGGGCCAGGCAGGTCGAGACGACCGAGTCCGGGGTCGCCCCGGGGGTGCAGGCCGCGGCCACCGCCGCCGCCAGGACGCCCGCCGCCTCACGGCCGTACGACGACTGGTGCGCGCCGGCGACGTCCAGGGCCTCGGCGTACGCCGCGCGCGGATCGGCCGCGTTGACCAGGCCGACCGGGGCCATGTACATCGCCGCACCGCAGTTGACGATGTTGCCGGTGCCTGCCTCACGCGGGTCGGCATGGCCGTAGTGGATCCTCGTGACCAGCCACTTCTCCGCGAGGAAGATCCGCTGGAGGGGGAGTGCCTCGGTCTGCAGTTCCGGGATCCAGCGGGGCTCGGTCATCAGGTCGGGGACCAGGTGGTCGGCGACGGCGTACGCGTCGAGGTGGTCGCGGACCCGGGCGTAGACCCGGACCAGGGCGTGGGTCATCAGGGTGTCGTCGGTGACGTGGCCGTCGCCCTTGTGGTACGGGGCGAGAGGGCGGGCCGTGCGCCAGTCGTCGCCGTGCCAGGGACCGACGATGCCGTGGACGCGGCCGCCGTGGCGCTCGAGGATCTGCTCGGGCGAGTAACCCTCGACGGGGCCGCCGAGGGCGTCACCGACGGCAGCGCCGACCAGGGCGCCGGTGATCCGCTCGTCCAATGTGGCGTTTTGGTGGGATGTGGGCCTCATGGCCGCATCATCCACCGGGGCGGGCCGGTTGTACGGCTTCCAGGAGTTCGGCGAGTTCGACGAGGTCGGTGCCGGTGAGGCGGGGCAGGACGCAGCCGGAGAGGGTGCGGCAGGCGTCCCGCCAGGAGGCGGGGATCGACGCGCCGCCGCCGAGGGCGCCGGTGAGGGCGCCCACCAGGGCCGGGGCGGAGTCCGCCACCCGGGACAGGCAGGCCGCCGCCGGGACCGCCTCGGTGATGCGGCCGCGGGCGGCGGTGGCCAGGGCCAGGGCGACCGGGACGGTTTCGGCGGCGGCGATGCCGTAGCTGTAGACGTGGTCGACGATCTGGTGCTCCAGGGGCGGGACGAGGGCGAAGGCGCCGTCCGCTGCGGCGGCGAGCCGCAGGGCGTGCCGGGCGTTGCGGCCGATCTCCGTCTCCTCGGGGAGCTCGGCGAGGGCGGCGGTGACGCAGGCGTCGACGCCGGCGCCGGCCAGGGCGAGGGCGAGGGCCGCCGCCATGGCGCGGGCGCCGTGGACGCCGTCGCCGTCCTGGGTGTAGCGGGCGTCGAACTCGGCGAGGTCGGCGGCGCGCCGGGGTTCGCCGGGGTGGGCGACGGCCAGGACGCAGGCGCGGAGGCAGGCGGCGTCGTCGAAGTAGTGCGGGTTGTCGTGGCCGGTGGCGGGCGGGCGCAGGCCGGTGGCGAGGTTGCCGAGGCCGGCGCGGACGGAGATGCGGGCGCGCAGGGGGAGGACGGCGGACTCGATCTCGGGGGCGCGGTCCGCCGCGGCGGCGACCTCGCAGGCGATGGCGTTCCAGGTCAGGTCGATGGCGGCGCGGGTGCGGCGGTCTCGGCTCAGGTCGTTCAGGACGGTGTCGTCGCCTGCGCGCAGGAGGGCTTCCGCGGCGAAGGCCGCCCATTCCGCGTCGTCGGAGGGGCCCAGGCGGAGGGGTTCCGGGGGCTGGTTGAGGGCGATGGGGACGGGGAGGGTCGTCGTCGCGTTGTGCTCGGCGAAGGTGTCCAGTTCGCGGGTGAGGCGGCGGGTCCAGTCGGGCATGCGGGCGGCTCTGTGGCGGGCGGCGGGCCATCCCGCGGCGTCACCGGCGGCCAGTCCGAGCAGGAGGCCTTCAACCCTTTTGTCTCCCACCCGCGCACTGCCCGTAACTGTCACCCGAGGGGTCCTGGCCTCCCGTGGGGCGACTTCGCCGTCGGCGGCCGCGGGGGGTTCTTGTGTGGCGGGAGGGGCGCCGTCGTCCGCCGCCGGTTCGAGGTCCAGGGCCGTCGTCGGGCCCGGGGCCGTCGTCGGGTCCAGGGTCGTCGTCGGGTCCAGGGTCGTCATGCGAGGGGTTCCGTTCTGTCGGGCGCCAGGGTGAAGGCCGTCGGGTTCGGCTTCGCGGTGGGTGGCGCCGGGGTCAGCAGGTCCGCCACGGTCAGGACGTGGTGGCCCGCCATCGCCGGCAGGCAGGAGCCCCTGGCCGGGGTGATGGCCGCCGCCCAGGCCGCCGGGATGGCCGAGACGCCCCGGGTCGCGCCCGCCAGCGCGCCCGCGACCGCCGCCGTCGTGTCCGCGTCGCGGCCCATGTTCACGGCCGTCAGGACGGACTGCTCGAAGTCGCCGTCGGCCGCCGCGTACGCGCCGAAGGCGAGGGCGACCGCCTCGGGGGCCAGGTCGGTCCAGGGGTAGCCGCCGATGACGACCGCGGAGCGGACCGCGCGTTCGCCGCGGTGGGCGACCGCCACCGCGCGGCGCAGGCTGCGGGCCGTCCAGGAGTCGTCGGGCACGACCGCGAGGGCCGCGGCCACCACCGCGACCGGCGGAGCGCCGGCCATGGCCGCGGCGACGCCCGCCGCCACCGCCTGGCCGCCGTAGATGCCCTCGCCGTCGTGGCTCACCGAGCCGTCGATCGCGACGAGCCGGGCCGCCTCCGCCGGGCGGCCCGCCGCGAACACCCCGAAGGGGGCCGCGCGCATGGCCAGGCCGTCGCTCCAGGCGTGCCGGTGCTGGGCGGAGATGGGTGCGGCCAGGCCCCGGCGCAGGTTCTCCAGCGTGCCGCGTTCGCTGAAGCCGGCGCCCCGGAAGGGGCCCTCGTCGCGGTCGGCGATCAGTTCGTGCCAGGCCGCCTCGACGTGCGCCGGGGTGAGCGCGGAGCCGTGCCGGGCCAGCAGCAGGGCCGAGAAGAGCGCGTACTCGGTGTCGTCCGTGCCGGACGGCTTCTCGGCCACGTAGCCCGTGATGCGGCCCCACCGCGCGCGGATCTCGGACGGCTTCATGTTCTCGGCCGGCGCCCCGAGGGCGTCACCGACGGCCAGACCCAGCAGCGCGCCGCGGGCCCGGGCGCGGAGTCCGGCGGCGTCCCCGGGTGCCGGGACGGAGGGGATGCAGGCGGTCGATGCCATACGGCATGTGTCCCACTGCGACGACTCCGGAGAGCCTCACGAGCCCCAGCATCACCCGGTCGACATCTGGGCGAGGTAATGATCAAGTGAGCGGAAAACGGTGAACCCGCAGGTTAGAGCAGCCTTTCCTTGCTGGCGAGGACGGAATTCGAGGCGTAATTTTGGCGTTGTAAAACTCTGGAACTTGTCCAAAGTAGCTGGTTCGACGCAGGGGAGCGGGGTTCTTCCATGGCCATCATCGAGACCGAGGCGGCGCTGCACGAGGCGCACCGGGACAACCACACGCACCGGGACGTGAACGGCGGCTGGCTGCGTCCCGCCGTCTTCGGTGCGATGGACGGCCTCGTCTCCAACCTGGCCCTGATGACCGGCGTCGCGGGCGGGTCGGTCAGCCAGCACACCGTCGTCCTCAGCGGACTGGCCGGTCTGGCCGCCGGCGCGTTCTCCATGGCCGCCGGTGAGTACACCTCCGTGGCGTCGCAGCGCGAGCTGGTCGAGGCCGAGCTGGACGTGGAGCGGCGCGAGCTGCGCAAGCACCCCAAGGACGAGGAGGCCGAGCTGGCCGCCCTCTACGAGGCGCGCGGGGTCGAACCGCGGCTGGCCCGCGAGGTGGCCCGGCAACTGTCGAAGGATCCCGAGCAGGCGCTGGAGATCCACGCCCGGGAGGAACTGGGCATCGACCCGGGTGACCTGCCCTCGCCCACCGTGGCCGCGGTGTCGAGTTTCGGCTCCTTCGCGCTGGGCGCGCTCGTGCCCGTGCTGCCGTATCTGCTGGGGGCGAGCAGTATGTGGCCGGTCGTGCTGCTGGCGCTGCTGGGACTCTTCCTGTGCGGCGCTGTGGTGGCGAAGGTGACGGCGCGCACCTGGTGGTACAGCGGTCTGCGCCAGCTGCTCCTGGGCGGCGCGGCGGCCGGTGTGACGTACGCCCTGGGCACTCTGTTCGGAACGGCCGTAGGATAGCGCGGCTCGGACTTATGCGAGGGGCCGCATAAGTAACCGTTACCCGCTGGTTTCGAGCGCGCAACCACCGGGCATGAGCCCCAAGCGCTGTGGGCAATGAGGCCCACCGCGCGCCTCAGCGGGCCGGGCGAAGACGCCTGTCCCGCCGTCGGGCCCGACGGACATCGATCTCACCCGGTCGTTCCGTAGCGGCCCCCCACAGCTTCCACCGTCGGCGCGGAACCCCCGCCGCGAGACCGCGGTGTCCGCATGGTGGAACGGGTTATCCCGGTTCCCGAGAACCGCTCCATCATGTAACCTGCACGAAATTTTGCGATCACGCAGAGGGCCAACGTCGTCCCTCGGCACTTGCACATGCCAGATGACGACGACGGGAGAGCCGATGCGTACGCCGCGCCAGCCGTCCCAGCACTCCGCGAATGGCCAGAACTGGTCGTTCATGGATGCTCGCCCTGCTGCGCAGGGTATGTACGACCCCCGCAACGAGCACGACGCCTGCGGCGTCGGCTTCGTCGCCACCCTTACCGGCGAGGCGTCCCACACCCTGGTCGAGCAGGCTCTGACCGTCCTGCGCAACCTCGAACACCGCGGTGCCACCGGCTCCGAGCCCGACTCGGGCGACGGCGCCGGCATCCTGTCGCAGGTCCCGGACGCCTTCTTCCGCGAGGTGGCCGGATTCGAACTCCCCGAGGCCGGTGCCTACGCGGTGGGCATCGCCTTCCTGCCGGAGCACGCCGCCGCCGAGGCCGTCTCACAGATCGAGACGATCGCCGCCGACGAGGGCCTGACCGTCCTCGGCTGGCGCGAGGTCCCCGTCGCTCCCCAGCTGCTCGGCGCCACCGCCCGGTCGACCATGCCGCTCTTCCGCCAGATCTTCGTCACCGACGGCGCGGCCGTGCCCGCCACGGGCATCGACCTCGACCGCAAGGCCTTCGTGCTGCGCAAGCGCGCCGAGCGCGAGGCCGGTGTCTACTTCCCGTCGCTGTCGGCCCGCACGATCGTCTACAAGGGCATGCTGACCACCGGCCAGCTGGAGCCCTTCTTCCCCGACCTGTCCGACCGCCGCTTCGCCTCCGCGATCGCGCTCGTGCACTCCCGGTTCTCGACGAACACCTTCCCGTCGTGGCCGCTCGCACACCCGTACCGCTTCGTCGCGCACAACGGTGAGATCAACACCGTCAAGGGCAACCGCAACTGGATGGTCGCCCGCGAGTCGCAGCTCGTGTCGGACCTGTTCGGCTCCGACGACAGGACGATCGAGCGGATCTTCCCGATCTGTACGCCCGACGCCTCCGACTCCGCCTCCTTCGACGAGGTCCTGGAGCTGCTGCACCTGGGCGGCCGCTCCCTGCCGCACTCGGTGCTGATGATGATCCCGGAGGCGTGGGAGAACCACGACTCCATGGACCCGGCCCGGCGCGCCTTCTACCAGTTCCACTCCACGATGATGGAGCCCTGGGACGGCCCCGCCTGCGTCACCTTCACCGACGGCACCCAGGTCGGCGCCGTCCTCGACCGCAACGGCCTGCGCCCCGGCCGCTACTGGGTCACCGACGACGGCCTCGTCGTCCTCGGCTCCGAGGTCGGCGTCCTGGACATCGACCCGGCCAAGGTCGTCCGCAAGGGCCGCCTGCAGCCCGGCCGCATGTTCCTCGTCGACACCGCCGAGCACCGCATCATCGAGGACGACGAGATCAAGGCCCAGCTCGCCGCCGAGCACCCCTACCAGGAGTGGGTGGAAGCGGGCGAGATCGAGCTGTCCGACCTGCCCGAGCGCGAGCACATCGTCCACACCCACGCCTCGGTCACCCGCCGCCAGCAGACCTTCGGCTACACCGAGGAGGAGCTGCGCGTCATCCTCGCGCCGATGGCCAAGGCCGGTGCCGAGCCGATCGGCTCGATGGGCACCGACTCGCCGATCGCCGCGCTGTCGGACCGCCCGCGCCTGCTCTTCGACTACTTCACGCAGCTGTTCGCGCAGGTCACCAACCCGCCGCTGGACGCCATCCGCGAGGAACTGGTCACCTCTTTGCGCAGCTCCCTCGGCCCGCAGGGCAACCTGCTGGAGCCGAACGCGGCCTCCTGTCGCAGCGTCCTGCTGCCCTTCCCGGTCATCGACAACGACGAGCTGGCCAAGCTCATCCACATCAACGCCGACGGCGACATGCCCGGCTTCAAGGCCGCGACCCTGTCCGGCCTGTACCGGGTGCACGGCGGCGGTGACGCGCTCGCCGCGCGGATCGAGGAGATCTGCGCCGAGGCCGACGCCGCCATCGAGAACGGCGCCCGCCTGATCGTCCTGTCGGACCGCCACTCCGACGCCGAGCACGCGCCGATCCCGTCGCTGCTGCTCACCGCGGCCGTCCACCACCACCTCATCCGCACCAAGCAGCGCACCCAGGTGGGCCTGCTGGTCGAGGCCGGCGACGTCCGCGAGGTCCACCACGTCGCCCTGCTCATCGGCTACGGCGCCGCCGCCGTCAACCCCTACCTGGCGATGGAGTCCGTCGAGGACCTGGTCCGCGCCGGCACCTTCCTGCCCGGCATCGAGCCCGAGCAGGCCATCCGCAACCTCATCTACGCCCTCGGCAAGGGCGTGCTGAAGGTCATGTCCAAGATGGGCATCTCGACCGTCGCCTCCTACCGCGGCGCCCAGGTCTTCGAGGCCGTCGGTCTCGACGAGGCCTTCGTCGACAAGTACTTCAACGGCACGGCCACCAAGATCGGCGGCGTCGGCATCGACGTCATCGCCAAGGAGGTCGCCGCCCGGCACGCCAAGGCCTATCCGGCCTCCGGCATCGCCCCGGCGCACCGCGCGCTGGACATAGGCGGTGAGTACCAGTGGCGCCGCGAGGGCGAGCCGCACCTGTTCGACCCGGAGACGGTCTTCCGCCTGCAGCACTCCACGCGCTCCGGCCGCTACGACATCTTCAAGAAGTACACCGCGCGCGTGAACGAGCAGTCCGAGCGGCTGATGACGCTGCGCGGCCTGTTCGGCTTCAAGTCCGACCGGGAGCCCATCCCGATCGACGAGGTCGAGCCGGTCTCCGAGATCGTCAAGCGGTTCTCCACGGGCGCCATGTCGTACGGCTCCATCTCGCAGGAGGCGCACGAGACCCTCGCCATCGCCATGAACCAGCTGGGCGGCAAGTCCAACACCGGTGAGGGCGGCGAGGACCCGGAGCGCCTGTACGACCCGGCCCGCCGGTCGTCCATCAAGCAGGTCGCCTCCGGCCGCTTCGGCGTGACCTCCGAGTACCTGGTCAACTCCGACGACATCCAGATCAAGATGGCCCAGGGCGCCAAGCCCGGCGAGGGCGGCCAGCTGCCCGGCCACAAGGTCTACCCGTGGGTCGCCAAGACGCGGCACTCGACGCCCGGCGTGGGCCTGATCTCCCCGCCGCCGCACCACGACATCTACTCCATCGAGGACCTGGCCCAGCTGATCCACGACCTGAAGAACGCCAACCCCCAGGCGCGCATCCACGTCAAGCTGGTCTCCGAGGTCGGCGTCGGCACCGTCGCGGCGGGTGTGTCGAAGGCGCACGCGGACGTGGTGCTGATCTCCGGTCACGACGGTGGTACGGGTGCCTCCCCGCTCACCTCGCTGAAGCACGCCGGTGGCCCCTGGGAGCTGGGCCTGGCGGAGACCCAGCAGACGCTGCTGCTCAACGGCCTGCGCGACCGCATCGTCGTGCAGACCGACGGCCAGCTGAAGACCGGCCGTGACGTCGTCATCGCCGCGCTCCTCGGCGCCGAGGAGTTCGGTTTCGCGACCGCGCCGCTCGTGGTCTCCGGCTGCGTCATGATGCGCGTCTGCCACCTGGACACCTGCCCGGTCGGCATCGCCACGCAGAACCCGGTGCTGCGCGAGCGGTACAACGGCAAGGCCGAGTACGTCGTCAACTTCTTCCAGTACATCGCCCAGGAGGTCCGCGAGCTCCTGGCCGAGCTGGGCTTCCGCTCCATCCAGGAGGCCGTCGGTCACGCCGAGGCCCTCGACGTCACCCGCGCGGTCGACCACTGGAAGGCGCGGGGCCTGAACCTGGAGCCGCTGTTCCACGTGCCCGAGCTGCCCGAGGGCGCGGTGCGCCACCAGCTCATCGCGCAGGACCACGGCCTGGAGAAGGCGCTCGACAACCAGCTGATCAAGCTCGCCGCCGACGCCCTGGCCGCCTCCGACGCCACCGAGGCCCAGCCGGTCCGCGCCCAGGTGCAGATCCGCAACATCAACCGCACGGTCGGCACCATGCTCGGCCACGAGGTGACGAAGAAGTTCGGTGGCGCGGGCCTGCCCGACGACACCATCGACATCACCTTCACCGGCTCCGCCGGCCAGTCCTTCGGCGCCTTCGTGCCGCGCGGTGTCACGCTGCGCCTGGAGGGCGACGCCAACGACTACGTCGGCAAGGGCCTGTCCGGCGGCCGGATCATCGTCCGCCCGGACCGCGCGGCCGACCACCTCGCCGAGTACAGCGTCATCGCCGGCAACACCATCGGCTACGGCGCCACCGGCGGCGAGATGTTCCTGCGCGGCAAGACCGGTGAGCGGTTCTGCGTCCGCAACTCCGGCGCGACGGTCGTCTCCGAGGGCGTGGGCGACCACGGCTGCGAGTACATGACCGGCGGTCACGCGGTGGTGCTCGGCGAGACGGGCCGCAACTTCGCGGCCGGCATGTCCGGCGGTATCGCCTACGTGATCGACCTCGACCGGGACAACGTCAACGCCGGCAACCTGGACGCGATCGAGGCGCTTAACGACACCGACCGGCAGTGGCTGCACGACGTGGTCCGCCGCCACCGGGAGGAGACCGGCTCCACCGTCGCCGAGAAGCTCCTGGCCGAGTGGGACACCGCCGTCGAGCGCTTCAGCAAGATCATCCCCAGCACGTACAAGGCAGTGCTCGCCGCCAAGGACGCCGCCGAGCGAGCCGGTCTCTCCGAGACCGAGACCCACGAGAAGATGATGGAGGCGGCGATCAATGGCTGACCCGAAGGGCTTCCTGAACCACGGGCGCGAGGTCGCCAAGTCCCGCCCCGTCGAGGAGCGCGTCAAGGACTGGAACGAGGTCTACGTCCCCGGCTCCCTGCTGCCGATCATCAGCAAGCAGGCCAGCCGGTGCATGGACTGCGGCATCCCGTTCTGCCACAACGGCTGCCCGCTCGGGAACCTCATCCCCGAGTGGAACGACTACGCCTACCGCGAGGACTGGTCGGCCGCGCAGGAGCGCCTGCACGCCACCAACAACTTCCCGGAGTTCACCGGCCGCCTGTGCCCCGCTCCCTGCGAGTCGGCGTGTGTGCTCGGCATCAACCAGCCGCCGGTCACCATCAAGAACGTCGAGGTCTCGATCATCGACAAGGCGTGGGAGACCGGGGACGTCGCCCCGCAGATCCCGGAGCGCCTCTCGGGCAAGACCGTCGCGGTCGTCGGCTCGGGCCCGGCCGGTCTCGCCGCCGCCCAGCAGCTGACCCGCGCCGGGCACACCGTCGCCGTCTACGAGCGCGCGGACCGCATCGGCGGCCTCCTGCGCTACGGCATCCCCGAGTTCAAGATGGAGAAGCGGCACATCAACCGCCGCATCGAGCAGATGCGCGCGGAGGGCACCCGCTTCCGCACCGGTGTCGAGATCGGCCGCGACCTCAAGGCGACCGACCTGAAGAAGCGGTACGACGCCGTGGTCCTGGCCGTGGGCGCGACGACCGCCCGTGACCTGCCGGTGCCCGGCCGCGAGCTCAAGGGCATCCACCAGGCCATGGAGTACCTGCCCCTGGCGAACAAGGTGCAGGAGGGCGACTTCGTGGCGCCCCCGATCTCGGCCGAGGGCAAGCACGTCGTGGTCATCGGCGGCGGCGACACCGGCGCGGACTGTGTCGGCACCGCCCACCGCCAGGGCGCGGCCTCGGTCACGCAGCTGGAGATCATGCCCCGCCCGAACGACGAGCGGCACCCGGTCAACCAGCCCTGGCCCACCTTCCCCATGCTGTACAAGGTCACCTCGGCCCACGAGGAGGGCGGCGAGCGCGTCTACTCGGTCTCGACGACTCACTTCGAGGGCGACGAGGACGGCAACGTCCAGTGGCTGCACCTCACCGAGGTGGAGTTCGTCGACGGCAGGCTGACGCCGAAGCCGGGCACGGAGCGCAAGATCCCCGCCCAGCTGGTCACGCTCGCCATGGGCTTCACGGGCACCGACCGGGAGAACGGCCTGGTCGAGCAGTTCGGCCTGGAGCTCGACGAGCGCGGCAACATCGCCCGCGACGCCGACTGGCAGACCAACGTGCCGGGCGTGTTCGTCGCCGGTGACGCCGGCCGCGGCCAGTCGCTCATCGTCTGGGCGATCGCGGAGGGCCGCTCGGCCGCGAGGGGCGTCGACCGCTTCCTGACCGGCGCCAGCGACCTGCCGGCCCCGATCCGCCCGACGGACCGTGCGCTGATGGTCTGACGCGCGCCCCCACCACGTCCCGTACAAAGGCGTACGGAACACCGACGGCGCCTGCCCCACTGTCCCCGACCGGACGACCGGGCAGGCGCCGTCGCACGTCCCCAGCCGTTTTCCGTGCTCAGTCGTTCCCGCTCTCAGCCGTCCCCGTCCCCGGTCCCGTTCCCGTCGGGCCACACCTGGACGTGGTCCTCCTCCAGCTCCAGCAGCACCCGGTCCCGCATGCCCAGGGCCGCCGTGTACTCGGCGGGGAGCTGCAGGCGGCCCGCGCGGTCGAGCATCGCGTACTCGCGCGCCACCAGCGACTCCCGGCCCGTCGCGTCGACCTCCGTGCGGCGCAGGACCTCCGTGGAGGTGCGGCCGTCACGGATCGCGACCGTGCGGCGGACCTCGCCGGCGACCCCCTGGTCGTGCGTGACGACGACGATCGTCGTGCCCAGCTCCTCATTGGCCCGGCGGAACGCCGCGAAGACCTGCTGCCCGGTCGCCGAGTCCAGCTCTCCGGTCGGCTCGTCCGCGAGCAGCACGGCCGGGTCGTTGGCCAGGGCGACGGCGATCGCCACGCGCTGCTGCTGGCCGCCGGACATCTGCCGCGGGCGCCGGTCGGCGCAGTCGGCGACGCCCAGCAGGGACAGCAGCTCACCGGCCCGCGCGGCCCGCTTCCGCCGCGCCCGGCCCGCCAGCTCCATCGGCAGGGCGACGTTCTGCGCCGCCGTCAGATACGGCAGCAGGTTGCGGGCCGTCTGCTGCCAGACGAAGCCGACCACCTCCCGCCGGTAGCGCAGCCGCGCCTTGGCGTCCATCGTCAGCAGATCGCGGCCCGCGACCCTCGCGGAGCCCGCGGTCGGGACGTCCAGGCCCGCGAGGATGTTCATCAGGGTCGACTTGCCGCTGCCGGACGCCCCCACCAGGGCCATCAACTCGCCCTCGCGCACCAGCAGATCGAGCCCTTGCAGCGCCTGCACCTCCACGGCGTCCCCGCCGCCGCGCCTGGCGAAGATCCGCACCAGCCGGTCGCAGGCGATCAGGGCGTCGTGCCCGTACGCGGGCCGGTCACGGTGGCGCGTCGCCCGCCGCTCCAGCTCCGCGAGCGACTCCGTCGTAGGGCTCATCGCATGTCTCCCGCTCTGAGGTGAGTGATCGGTGTCCGGCGCCCCGCCCACCAGGCCTGCGCGACGGCCACCGCCCCCGCCAGCAGCACCGTGACAGCGGCCGGCAGGACCAGCGACCAGGGGTCGGCCCGCAGCACGGCACCACCCGGCACCGTGGCCCCGGGCGTTCCGGACAGGGCCAGCCGGCCCAGGTCGACGCCGGGGGCGAGCAGCCGTACCGCGGCCCAGCCGGCGGCCACGCCCCCGCCGGCCGCCAGCAGGGCCTGCGGCAGCGCCTCCAGGCCGAGCAGCCGCCGCCCTTGGCCCGTCGTCAGGCCCAGGGTGCGCAGCAGGGCCAGCAGCGCGGCCCGCTCCGGCGCGGTCCGCAGCAGGCCGAGGACCAGGGCGAGGACGGCGTAGCCCGCGCCCGCGACGACGGCCCAGACGTAGACGCGCTCGGCACCCGTCTGCAGCGGGGAGTCGGCCAGCGCCGCGCGCTCCTCGGCACGCACGGTCACCGAGAGGCCGGCCCCGGCGCCGCGCACGGCAGCCCGCAGCGCCTTCGCGTCGAGCCCGGCACCGGCCGCCAGCAGGGTCGTGGGACCGGCGAAGCGCTCGACTCCCGCCGCGTCGACGAGCAGGAACTCTCCCTCCGGGGCCGCCGGGGTGCGAGGGTTCACCGCGGTGATCCGCACGGTGACCACCCCACTGTCGGTCGCGAGCCGGCGCGGTCCCCGCCCGAACCGCTCGGCGACCCCGGGCGAGGCGACGGCGCCCAGCACCCCGTCCGCCGATCCCAACCGGTCCGCCGGGAAGCCCCCGAGCCCCGTCTGCCGGGCGACCCGGGCGTAGGTGTCCGGCTCCACGCCGATCACCGGAAGCGAACGCGTCCGGTCGGACGCGCCGTCCGCCGCGTACGCGAAACCCACCGCCGTGACCTGCCGTACGCCCGGCACCCCCCGGACCGCCCGGGCCAGCCCCGCAGGGAGCGGCGAGCCGTCGGCCGTGTCCAGCCGCGCGTCCGCGCCGGTGGCCAGCAGCGCGGCCCGCTCCCGCGCGTCCGCCACGCCCGTCAGCACCGACCCGCCGAAGGCGGCCGTCGTCAGCGCGATCAGCAGGGCGAGCAGCGGCAGGACGGCGACCGCCGCCGGGGAGCGGCCCGAGCGGGCCAGCGACAGGAACCCGACCACCCCGCGCAGCCGCCCGGCCGGGCCGGCGGCCCACCGCGGCGGCAGCGGGTACAGCCGTACCAGGACCAGCGCGGCCACCACCCCGACGAGCACCGGCGCGGCGCTCACCAGCAGATCGCCCGGCCCTTCCGTACCGCGGCGGCGCAGCGCCGCCACCGAGCCGACGGCCAGCACCAGCACGGTCAGTTCGGCGACCGCGCGGCGCCCGCCCGGCCTGGCGTGGGCGAGGTCGTCGCGTTCC
Organism: Streptomyces sp.; assembly: GCF_031181705.1. Classification (GTDB taxonomy): domain Bacteria; phylum Actinomycetota; class Actinomycetes; order Streptomycetales; family Streptomycetaceae; genus Streptomyces. The sequence goes on along the minus strand of NZ_JAPSKN010000009.1, from coordinate 12,044 downwards.
CGGTGCGCCCGCGGCCTGCGCTGCGCCACGACCGCGCGCACCGGCAGCGCGGCACCGGCGAGCAGGGCCACGGCGCCCGCCCCGAGCAGGGCGGGCAGCAGCCGGGCCCCGTCCACCACGAGCAGCGCGAGCAGCAGGCCGCAGACCGCCGCGGGCACCACCGGCACCGCGGTCTCGGCCAGCAGCCGCCCGGCGATGCCGCGCAGCGAGGCGCCCCGGGCGCGCAGCAGGGCGAGCTCGGCGTCCCGGCGGGCGGCGGCCAGGCCCCCGCTCATCAGCAGTACGACGACGGCGACCGCGGCGATCCCGAAGACCGCCACGCCGACCACGGGCGTGATCGCCTCCCGGGTCCGCGTGTGGGCGCCGATCACCTGCTCCAGACCGGTGAACAACTGCGCGGTCGGGCCGGCCGCCCCGCGCATCCGCACCAGAGCGGGCCCGTCCTCCAGGGACGCGACCGCCGCGACCAGCGCCGGGGCGTCCGAACCGGTGAGCCGCCCGGTGGCCGGCGCGAACCGCCAGTACCGCTCCGGCTCGCCCTGCCCGCCGAGCAGCGCGGGCGCCGCCCCGGGCGCGAGCAGAACACCCGCCTCCCAGTAGAACTGCGGCGGACGGCCCGAGCTGACGGCCAGGGTCGGGCTGCGCAGGACCGGCTCCGCCGACCAGTAACTGCGCTGCGGCTGCCGGGGTTCGAGGACGCCGGTGATCCGCACGGTCAGCGGCCGGTCCGGGTACTCGGCCAGGGTGAGCGTGGAGCCGACCCGCAACCGCAGCGCGCGGGCGGTCTCGCGGGTCACGGCACCCTCCACCGCCCTGGTGTCCACCCCCACCCGGCCGGCCGCGGGCAGCCGGCCCTCCCGGACGGTGGCGTGACCGGCCGCCCCCGACTGCGCGAGCAGGGTGAAGCGGGGCGGCAGCCCGTCCGGCCGGGGCAGCCAACGGTCCAGCGCCTGCAGGCTCTTCGCGGTCCGCACCCCGTACGCCGACTGCGCCGGGTCCGCCCGCAGCGGCTCGGGCAGCAGGGCCCGCGCCTGGGCTTCGACCGCCGCGAGCGCCTCCGGGCGGACCGCGTCCGCACGGGCCCCGTCCGTCCGTTCGAGCCCGGGCTGGGGCGTCTTGAGCTCCAGCACGGTCGACTCGGGCGAGGCCCCGGCGACGGCCGCGCGCAGCCCGTCCGTCTCGTACACCTCGACGGCCCGGGGCAGTACGGCCGCGAGGAACGCCGTGACCAGCACCAGCACCCCGAGCGCGACGGCGGACCAGGGCGCGGTCCGCAGCCGGGTCCGCACCCAGGGCGCCCCCTGCGCGTGCGACGGCATCTCAGTCATCCCCCTGGTGGCGGAGCACGACCGCCGGTTCGGCCCGGCGCAGCGCCGACGCGGCGGTGATCAGCAGCAGCGGCGCGGCCACCCCCGCGAGGAGCAGGGCCAGCCGGGCCGGCGGCAGTTCGACGAGCACCGGCGGCACCGGTCGCGCGGCGCCGGAGGTCAGCACGATCAGCGGCACGACGGCCCGGGCCAGCACCGCGCCGAGGCCGAGCCCGGCGAGCAGCCCGGCGCCGACGAGCAGGCTCTGCTCCGTGGCGACGAGCCGGGCCAGGTCACGGCGTGGTGCGCCCAGCGCGCGCAGTACCGCGAACTCCGCGGACCGCTCGCGCCGCGCCCCGGCGGCACTCACCGCGAAGCCCCCGGCGGCGAGGAGCACGGCGGCCACCGCCACCGCCGTCAGCGCCGAGCGCGGCCCGGCGCCCAGCGGATCGCGCAGCAGTTCGGCCGCCGTCTCGTCCCGCACCAGCACCTGCCGGGCCGTGAGGTCGGGACGTGCCCGCAGCCCGGCGGCGACCTCGGCGGCCCTGCCGGGAGCGGTGCTCACCCACCACTCGGTGGGGACGAGCGGCGCGCTGGCCCGGTGCGCCAGCACGGCGTCGACGGCCCGCAGATCGAGCAGCAGCGCCCCGCCGTCCGTGTCGTCCCCGCCGAGGCCGGTGCCCGTGGTCGGCAGCGCCTCGACCGACCGGACGATCCGCACGCGCAGCCGCTCCCCGGCCAGCGGCACATCGACGGTGTCGCCGGGCGCGGCCCCCGCCGCCCGCAGGAAGTCCTCGGTGGCGACGGCGGACAGGCGCGGCGGCGCCGCCTCCCCGGCGGTCGAGAGACGGACGGTGTACACCGGCGGATCGCCGGTGGCGTCGTCGGCGTCCGCGGCGGACCCGGTGCCGTACGACACCGTCAGGGGCGCGGTCCCCGGCCCCGCTGCCCCCGGCCCGGCGGGCCGCACCGCCGACCGGGCGAGGACCTCGCCGTTCTGCGTGACGGACCGCTCGCCGCGCCAGCGGGTCCCGGCGGCCACCGGGACGGTCCGCTCGGGGCCGCCGGGGCCGCTGGCCAGCAGCCGTTCGACGGTGAGCCGGTGGGTCTCGGGGCGGCCGGGGGGCGCGGTGTCGTCGAGTTGCATCCCGGTGAGCCGCAACGGTCCGGCCGGGGCGGCACGGCGGCCCGCCGCCGTCCCGTCCAGGTCCAGCGTGAGCCGGTGCACCCGGCCGTCCACCGGAACGGTCCCGGCGCCCAGCCGGTACCCGATGCCGTACCGGTCCTCGACGACCGCCGTGAGCGCGGGCGCCCGCCGCGAGGGGGAGCGTCCGGTCCGGGCCCGCGTGTCGCCGATCCGCACGTCGAGGGCGAGCCGCCGGGTGCCGTCGGGGAGCCGCACGGCCCGGTCCTGCTCCGGCGCGGGCGGCGCCAGGTGGCGCAGCAGCCGCTCCGGGGGCTCGTCGGCGAGGTCGCCGCGCATCAGCATCCCGTCCCTCGCGTGCGCGGTGTCGAGGACGAGGACCGTCGCCTCCCGGTCGCCGGACAGGGACAGGGCGGCGCGGTGCGCGGGAGCCGCTGCCCGGGCCCCGGGCAGCGCGGCGTAGAGGCCGGTCTGGCCTGGGCTGCCCGGCCGGTGGTCGAGGACGCGTACGTCGGCGCCCGTGCGGAAGTCGGCCTGGTCGTCCTGCGAGCGGTCCCAGGAGGCGCCGTGCCCGATCGCCAGCATGCCGGTCGCCACGGCGACGACCAGCAGCAGCACCGGACCCGCCCCGCGCAGCGGCCGCCGGCTGAACTGCCAGCCCGCCAGCGCCGCCGGCAGCCCGCGCCCCCGGGCGGACCGCCGCTCCGCCAGCCGGGCCGCGAGCGGCAGCAGACGCAGCGTCAGCACCGTGCCCGCCAGCAGCGCCAGCGCGGGCGCCGCGACGAGCAGCGGATCGATGTCCAGTTCGCCGGCGCGGTCCCGGCTGAGTGCCCCACCGCCGCTCGCGTCGGTCTGCCGCTCCAGCTGCCAGTACGCCACCCCGGCGATCAGCAGCAGCCCCACGTCGGCTCCCGCCCGCACGGGTGCGGCCGTCGTCGCGGCACGGACCCGCCGCAGCCGCACCGCCGTTCCGGCCGTCGCCGCCAGCGCGGGCGCCACGACCGCCGCCGCGCACGCCAGGGCCACCGCGCCCGCGACCAGCCACACCCCGCCCGACGGGGCGGTGCCCAGCCGCAGCCCGATCCCGTCGAGCGCGGACCACCGGGCCAGCAGCCGGGCCAGCGGGCCGGACAGCAGCGCGGCACAGACCGCGGCGGGCACCGCCAGCAGCAGCGCCTCCAGCGCGGCCAGCCCCGCGATCCGGCCGCGCGAGGCGCCCCTGGCCCGCAGCAGCCCGGTCTCGCCCGCCCGTTCGCCGCCCAGCAGCCGCGCCACCAGCAGCAGCGCGTACCCGGCGAGCAGCACCAGCTGCACGGAGACGATCAGCAGCGTGGAGCGGGACACCAGCAGCGCCCGCTCGGTCCGGTCGAGCACCTCGGGCAGTTCGGTGCGCACGTCCGCCCGGCCCCCGAGCGCCGGCTCCCGGCGCAGCGCCGCGGCCCCGCGGACGGTCGCCGCGCGGAGCGCGCCGATGCCGTCGGTGGTGAGTCTCCGGTAGTCGGCCGTCGCCACCCAGCCGGTGCCGTCAGCGGAGGTGCGGCCGGAGGCGAGCGCCGACGCGTCCGCGAGCAGCGGCCCGAAGGTCGTGAAGGCGACGGTGCGCACGCCCTGGCCGCCGAGCGTGTCCACCTGCCAGTACGGATCCGAGCCGTCGGCCGGCCGGTACACGCCGGTCACCCGGATCCGCAGCGGCGCGCCGTCCAGCCGGTCGGTGAGCGTGAGCCGCGCGCCGGCCCGCAGCCCCAGCCGCTCGGCGGCCGACTCGGGCAGGGCGACCGGGACGGCGGCGCCGCGGGAGGCGGGCACCGGGCCCGGGAAAGCCCCCGACACCAACCTGATCCGTGACCGGTCCAGGGCGGCGAGGAGCGTCAGGTCGGGATCCCCGGCACGCGCGTCGGCGTCCTGGAGGGAACGGGGCAGCGCGTACGGACCCGTCCGCTCCAGCCGCCGCACGGTCACCGGCAGCCCGCCGAACGCCTCCCGCGCCCCGCGCACCACGGCCCGCTGCGCCGCCTCGCGCCGCGGGCCAGGGACGTCCGCCTCCACGACGAGGGAGGCGGAGACCGCGGACCGGCCGCCCAGGGTGCCGCGCAGCGCCGCGTCCCCGACGGAGTCGGAGAAGGCCGTGAGGGCGGCGAGGACCGAGGTGGTCAGCACCACGGCGAGCAGGGCGGCCGAGAGAAGCAGCCGATGCGCCCGCAGACGCAGCAGCAGCAAGCCCGTCACGCTTCCCCCACCCCATGGCCGAGCCGTCGTCACCCCAACTCGGCATGCATATCACGGACGTGGCAGCCGAGCACATGCGTTCGAAGCCGGGTTGTTCAGCTCTTGACCGTCCGGACCGGTTCCGTATGGGATGCGGTGATGACCGAGAACACCAGCCCGGGGTCCGCCGCCGCCCTCGCCGGCGACACCTCCGGCGAGCCGATGCTGCGGGTGGAGGACCTGCACCACTCCTACGGCACCGGGGCCGCGGCCGTGCACGCGCTGCGCGGCGCCTCCTTCGCCGTCCGGCGCGGTGAACTGGTCGCCCTCAAGGGCCGCTCCGGCTCCGGCAAGTCGACACTGCTGCACGTGATCGGGGGCCTCGACGCCCCGCAGCGCGGTCGCGTCGTCCTGGACGGCACCGACCTGTCGGCGCTGAGCGAGAGCGAACTGCTGCTCCTGCGCCGCGACCGGATCGGTTTCGTCTTCCAGTCCTTCGGGCTCATCCCGATCCTCACCGCCGCGGAGAACGTGGGCGTACCGCTGCGGCTGCGCCGGGCCGAGCCGCGCGAGCGTGAGGAACGGGTGGCGCTGCTGCTGGCGCTGGTGGGTCTCACCGGCCACGAGGCACAGCGGCCCGCCGAACTCTCCGGCGGTCAGCAGCAGCGGGTCGCCATCGCCCGGGCCCTCGCCAACCGTCCGGCGCTGCTGCTCGCCGACGAGCCGACCGGGCAGCTCGACGCCGCCACCGGCCTGGCGGTGATGGAACTGCTGCGGGCGGTGGTCCGCAGCGAGGGCGTCACGGCCCTCGTCGCCACCCACGACCCCCAACTCCTCGGACTGGCCGACCGGGTGCTGGAGCTGAGCGACGGAGTGGTCGCCGAGGAGTGAGAGAGTGAGGCCATGACCGCGATCAGTCTGACCAAGGTGCAGGAGACCGCTCCCGCGCTGGTGGACCTGTACAAGAGCGCCGGGGTCTCCCTCACGAAACACGGACTGGACGGACTGCGCGCCGCGGTCTACCTCGTGGTCGACTACTCCGGCTCGATGAAGCCCTACTACAAGGACGGCAGCGTGCAGGCGCTGGCCGACCGGGTGCTCGGGCTGTCGGCGCACCTCGACGACGACGGCACCGTGCCCGTGGTGTTCTTCTCCACCGACGTCGACGCCGAGACGGAGATCGCCCTGGCCGGTCACCAGGGGCGCATCGAGCGGATCGTGGCCGGGCTCGGGCACATGGGCAAGACCAGCTACCACCTGGCCATGGACGCCGTGATCGACCACTACCTCGACAGCGGGACGGCAGAGCCCGCCCTGGTCGTCTTCCAGACCGACGGCGGGCCGATCAACAAGCTCGCCGCGGAACGGTATCTGTGCAAGGCGGCGCGGCTCCCGCTGTTCTGGCAGTTCATCGGCTTCGGCGACCCGCGCAGCAAGCAGTTCGACTTCCTGCGCAAGCTCGACGAGCTGGCCGTGCCCGGCAAGCGGGTCGTGGACAACGCCGGGTTCTTCCACGCGGGCGAGGACCCCGGCCGGGTGCCGGACGGCGAGCTGTACGACCGGCTGGTGGGGGAGTTCCCGAAGTGGCTGGTGGCCGCCAGGGCCGCGGGCATCGTGCGGGAGCCCGGCAGGCGCTGAGCGGCGCGCTCGCCCCCTTGGCGTAGCAACCCCCTCGCCCCGTTGGCGCCGCCGGGCAGCCGTGCCACGCTGGGAGGGATCCGACGGGGAGGCGACGACGCATGGGCGACGACGGCGCACGACGGGTGTACGGGGCGGCCCCTGCCCGCAGGGAAGCCCCCGCGGGCAAGGGAGAGAAGCTCGCCGACTGGGCGGACGGCCGGCTGGGGCTCTACGCGCTGGCCAAGGCCAACATGCGCAAGGTGTTCCCGGACCACTGGTCCTTCATGCTCGGCGAGGTCACCCTCTACAGCTTCGTCGTGCTGATCCTCACCGGCGTCTACCTCACCCTGTTCTTCGAGCCGAGCATGCAGGAGGTCGTCTACAACGGCTCCTACACAGAGCTCAACGGCGTCCTGATGTCCAGGGCGTTCGAATCCACCCTGGACATCAGCTTCGACGTGCGCGGCGGGCTGCTGATCCGGCAGATCCACCACTGGGCGGCGCTGGTCTTCATCACCGGCATGCTGGTCCACATGATGCGGGTGTTCTTCACGGGCGCCTTCCGCAAGCCGCGCGAGCTCAACTGGGTCTTCGGCTGGACCCTGCTGATGCTCGGCATCATCACCGGCCTGACCGGCTACTCCCTCCCCGACGACCTGCTGTCCGGCACCGGCCTGCGCTTCGCGCACGGGGCGATCCTGTCCATCCCGATCGTCGGCACGTACGTGGCGTTCTTCCTCTTCGGCGGCGAGTTCCCGGGCGACGACATCATCTCGCGCCTCTTCCCGGTCCATGTGCTGCTGCTGCCGGGGATCATGCTGGGCCTGGTGGCCGCCCATCTGATCCTGGTCTTCTACCACAAGCACACCCAGTTCCCGGGGCCCGGACGCCAGGAGCGGTCGGTCGTCGGGATGCCCTTCCTGCCCGTCTACCTGGCCAAGGCGGGCGGTTTCTTCTTCCTCGTCTTCGGTGTGCTGACGGTGATGGGCGCCATCGCCCAGATCAACCCCGTGTGGGCCTTCGGCCCCTACCGGCCCGACCTGGTCACCACCGGCGCCCAGCCCGACTGGTACCTCGGCTTCTCCGAGGGACTGATCCGGGTGATGCCGGGATGGGAGATCAACCTCTGGGGCCACACGCTCGTCCTCGGCGTGTTCATCCCCTTCTCGCTGTTCCCGCTGATCCTGCTCGCCCTCGGGGTCTACCCCTTCGTCGAGGCGTGGATCACCGGCGACAAGCGCGAGCACCACATCCTGGACCGGCCGCGCAACGTGCCCGTCCGCACCGGCCTGGGCGTGGCCTGGCTGACCCTGTACGCGGTGCTGCTGATCGGCGGCGGCAACGACATCGTCGCCACCCATCTGCACCTGTCCATCAACGCCATCACCTGGTTCGTGCGGATCGGCGTCTTCGTGCTGCCGGTCGTCGCCTTCCTCGTCACCAAGAAGATCTGCATGGGCCTGCAGCGCCGCGACCGCGCCAAGGTCCTGCACGGCAGGGAGACCGGCACCGTCAAACGGCTGCCCACCGGCGAGTACATCGAGGTGCACGAACCGCTCGCGCAGGCGGACCTGTTCACCCTCACCCAGCACGAGCAGCACCCGCCGTACACGGTCGGGCCCGAGGTCGACGCCGGGGGAGTGCGGCGCAGGGTCAAGCGGTCCCAGCGGGTGCGGGCCCGGCTCGCCCACGCCATGTTCGGGCCGGACGCGCGGATCGAGAAGCCGACGGTGGAGGAGTACCGGGAGATCACCAGCGGCGATCACGGGCACTGAACGCGGGCCTGAGCCCGCCCCCGCCCGTGGGTGATCGTTCCGGGCCGCCGGACGCGCCCAGGGCCCAGCGGGGGCCTACGTGTCGCACTCCAGCACGCTCCCGCACAGCGCGCACCGTGCCCGGACCCGTCCCTTCACCGGCACCCTGATCCGCTGGTGACAGGTGGGACAGGGGAACGACACCCGCAGCCGTCCGCCCGCGTCGGGCGAGAACGCGTACCGCACCCCCGGCTGCGGCCCCTCCAACGCGTGCCGCCGGTCCCGGGCGTACCGTCGCCGCCCCGCCCAACCCGCCGCGGTCAGCGGCGGCTGCTGCTCGTCCCGCCGGGCCAGCTCCCTGCCCCGCTCGTACGCCCGGTACGCCTGCGCACTGGTGAACCACACCGACGGGTCCTCGCCGAACACCAGCGCCCGCTTCGCCAGCACGTACCCGAACTCCTCCGGCGTCAGGTACCCCAGCTTCTGCGACGACGCCCCGTCCTCCCGGTAGGCGTCCAGCAGCAGCCACCCCGCGCCCAGGTACGTCGTCGCCGTGTCCGTGAGGATCTCGTTGTCCCGCACGCCGGGGAAGGACAGGTCCAGGCGGTGCAGGTACACATGCGTCACCTCATGCGCCAGGGCCGCCCCGATGTCCCGCCGATGCGTACGGAACCGGTCGTTCAGCTCCACGAAGTACTCCGGCCCCGCCGCCAGCTCGACGTTCGCCGCCTGCCGCATCTGCCGGAAGCTCACGATCAGCCGCGCGTCCGGCAGCCGGTAGTGCCGCACCAGCTCGTGCGCGACCCGCTGCGCCCCCAGATACAGGTCGTCGGTGTCGCAGAACGCCACGTCGGCGGGGAGCACGCTGGCCGCGAAGGTCTGGATCGTGTCGTACGACAGGCGCCTGTACAGCGCCGTGATGGCGGCCCGCACCGTCTCCAGATGCGGGTAGCCGTGCTCGACCGGCCCGTCGTTCGCCACGCCTCACCCCCAAGACGCCGGAACCCGGTTCCACTGTACGAGGGCCGGGCGCGCCACGGAGGGGCGCGGCCGCGACGAAAACCGGTCGTCCTCACCCCCGGGGCCCCGGCACAATCCGGGCCATGACCAGCGACCAGCGCTCCGTCGCCGCCGCGCTCAGCGTGGGCGGCCGGGACGACGACCTCGAAAAGCGGCTCGACGAGGAGCTCACCGCCTTCAACACCGCCGCCGCGGGGGCCACCACCGAGCCCCTCTCCGTCCGCGTCACCGACGAGACCGGCGAACTGGCCGGCGGGCTCACCGCCTGGACCTGGGGCAGCCTGTGCTCCGTCGACATGCTCTGGGTGCGCGACGACCTGCGGCACGCCGGCTGGGGCAGCCGGCTGATGCGCGCGGCGGAGACCGAGGCGGCCCGGCGCGGCTGCACCGACATGATCGTCTCCACCTACACCTTCCAGGCCCCCGGCTTCTACCCCCGCCTCGGCTACCGGGAACGGGGCCGGATCGAGGGCGTACCCGGCGGCCACGAGGACGTCTGCTTCCACAAGCGGCTCACTCCGGCCGAAGGGTGAGACGACCCGCTGCGGTCCCGCCCGGCCCCCGTAGGCTGACGCCCCATGACCACCAGCAACACCCGTCCCGACGACGTCGACCCGGCCGTCCGCGAGGAGCTCGGCCGGCTGCGCGACAGCATCGACAACATCGACGCGGCCGTCGTGCACATGCTCGCCGAGCGCTTCAAGTGCACCCAGCAGGTCGGCCACCTCAAGGCCGAACACCAGCTGCCGCCCGCCGACCCGGCGCGCGAGGCCCGCCAGATCGCCCGGCTGCGCGCCCTCGCCGAGAACGCCAAACTGGACCCGGCCTTCGCCGAGAAGTTCCTCAACTTCATCGTCGCCGAGGTCATTCGCCACCACGAGCGCATCGCGGACGAGACGCTCAACGTCACGGCCGCCAACGTCACCACCGCCAACGGCACGGCCGCCACCGGAGACTGACCCGGACACCGCACCGCGACCGCCGGTAACCGGCCACGGGGGAGTGACAGGGCGGCCCGCACGGGGCATGCTGCGCTGTGCACAGCATGTCAGCTGACGAGCACGGCCCGTCAGCGTCCCGCACTACTCTGGTCCTCCACGAGGAAGGGGCGTCGGGCCATGCCGTCGGATACCAGGGTCCTCATCGTCGACGACCACGAGGACACGCTGTACGCGCTGGAGAGCGCCCTGGCCCCGCTGGGCTACCAGCTCGGCCGGGCCACCAGCGGCGACGAGGCACTCAAGCAGGTCCTGCGCGGCCAGGTCGGCCTGCTGCTGCTCGACGTGCGCATGCCCGGCGTGAGCGGCCTGGAGGTCGTGCGCTACATGCGGCGCGTCGAACAGACCCAGCACATCCCGGTCATCCTGCTCACCGGCTTCGGCGTCGACCAGGAACTGACCACCGCCGCCTTCGGCCTCGGCGTCGCCGACCTGGTCCTGAAACCCGTGGACCCCTGGGCCCTGCGCACCAAGGTCCGCTACCTCTACGACACCCACCAGCGCCACCTCGCCCTGCAGCGCGAGGTACACCGGTTGCGCACCCTCGTCCGGGAGCACACCGACGCCACCCCCCGCCCACCGCGCCTGCCGCACCCCGACGCGCGCGTGCCGTCCCAGCGGCCCGTGGGGGCGCACGCCGGGGAGCTGGAAAAGGACCGCACGTAGACCGGACATTGCGCACGTACCGATCCGCCCCTGTGCCTTGCCGGTGCCATCAGGCAGCATGTCACGCATGTCCGTACTGACGCGCGACGAAGCGCAGACCCGAGCAGAGCTCCTCGACGTCCACCGCTACACCATCGAACTGGACCTGACCGGCGGGGACGAGACCTTCGACTCCCACACCCGGATCGCGTTCAGTGCCCGCGCGGACGGTGACACCTTCGTCGAGATCAAGCCCGCCGAGCTGCGCTCCGTCACCCTCGACGGACACCCCCTGGACCCGGAAGCCCTGGACGGCAACCGGCTGCCGCTGAAGAACCTCACCGCCGGCGAGCACGAACTGCGCATGCACGCGGCCATGCGCTACTCCCGCACCGGCGAGGGCATGCACCGCTTCACCGACCCCACCGACGACGCGACCTACGTCTACACGCAGCTGTTCCTGGACGACGTCCAGCGGGTCTTCGCCGCCTTCGACCAGCCCGACCTCAAGGCCGTCTTCGAGCTGTCGGTGCGGGCCCCGCAGGAGTGGACCGTCCTCGCCAACGGCATCACCGAGCACACCGGCGACGGCCACTGGCGGGCCGCCCCCACCCCGCCGATCTCCACCTACCTCGTCGCGGTCGCCGCCGGCCCCTGGCACTCGGTGCGCACCGAGCACCGCGGCCTGCCCTTCGGCCTGCACTGCCGGCGCTCCCTCGCCCCCTACCTGGACGCCGACGCCGACGAACTCCTCGACATCACGCGCGCGTGCTACGACCGCTACCACGAGAAGTTCGACGAGCCCTACCCCTTCGACTCCTACGACCAGGCCTTCGTCCCCGAGTTCAACGCGGGCGCCATGGAGAACCCCGGACTGGTCACCTTCCGCGACGAGTTCGTCTACCGCTCCGCCGTCACCGACACCGAGCGCCAGACCCGCGCGATGGTCGTCGCCCACGAGATGGCCCACATGTGGTTCGGCGACCTCGTCACCCTCAAGTGGTGGGACGACATCTGGCTGAACGAGTCGTTCGCCGAATACATGGGCTACCAGACCCTCACCGAGGCCACCCGCTTCACCGACACCTGGACCGACTTCGGCGTCACCCGCAAGTCCTGGGGCTACGACGCCGACCAGCGCCCCTCCACCCACCCCGTCGCCCCCGAGGCCGTCGACGACACCGCCTCCGCGCTGCTCAACTTCGACGGCATCTCCTACGCCAAGGGCGCCGGCGCCCTGCGGCAGCTCGTCGCCTGGCTCGGCGAGAAGGACTTCCTCGCCGGCATCAACACCCACTTCGCCCGGCACCGGTTCGCCAACGCCACCCTCGCCGACTTCATCGACTCCCTC
>NZ_JAPSKN010000242.1 GCF_031181705.1 Streptomyces sp. | reverse complement strand
CGGACGTCGGTGACGGCGTGGACGTCGAGCTTGTCCAGCACCTCCGCCGGGACGTCGTCCAGGTCGGGCTCGTTGCGCTTGGGGATGATCACCGTGGTGACGCCCGCCCGGTGCGCCGCGAGCAGCTTCTGCTTCACCCCGCCGATCGGCAGCACCCGCCCGGTCAGCGAGACCTCGCCGGTCATCGCCACGTCCGTGCGGACCAGCCGTCCGGACAGCAGGGACGCCAGGGCCGTGGTCATCGTGATGCCGGCGCTCGGGCCGTCCTTGGGGACCGCGCCCGCCGGGAAGTGGATGTGCACGCCCCGGTCCTTCAGGTCGCCCACCGGTAGTTCCAGCTCGGCGCCGTGGGAGCGCAGGAAGCTCAGCGCGATCTGCGCGGACTCCTTCATCACGTCGCCCAGCTGACCGGTCAGGGTCAGTCCGGCCGCGCCGGTCTCCGGGTCGGCCAGGGACGCCTCGACGTAGAGCACGTCGCCGCCCGCTCCGGTCACCGCGAGCCCGGTGGCCACGCCCGGCACGGACGTCCGGCGCTCGGCCGGGTCCTGGGCGGACTCGGGCACGTGGTGCGGCCGGCCGATCAGGTCCCGCAGGTGGTTCTCGGTGACGGTGAAGGGCAGCTCCCGCTCGCCCAGTTCGTGCTGGGCCGCGACCTTGCGCAGCAGCCGCGCGATGGACCGCTCCAGGGTGCGCACGCCCGCCTCGCGCGTGTACTCGCCGGCGAGCTTGCGCAGGGCGCTCTCGTCGATCGTCACCTCGTCCTTGTCGAGCCCGGCCCGCTCCAGCTGGCGCGGGAGCAGGTGGTCCCGGGCGATGACGATCTTCTCGTCCTCGGTGTAGCCGTCCAGGCGGACGATCTCCATACGGTCGGCCAGGGCCTCCGGGATCGCCTCCAGGACGTTGGCGGTGGCGAGGAAGACCACGTCCGAGAGGTCCAGCTCGACCTCCAGGTAGTGGTCGCGGAAGGTGTGGTTCTGCGCCGGGTCGAGCACTTCGAGCAGGGCGGCGGCCGGGTCGCCCCGGAAGTCCGAGCCGACCTTGTCGATCTCGTCGAGGAGCACGACCGGGTTCATCGAACCGGCCTCCTTGACGGCCCGGACGATCCGGCCGGGCAGGGCGCCGACGTACGTACGCCGGTGGCCGCGGATCTCGGCCTCGTCGCGGACGCCGCCGAGGGCGACGCGGACGAACTTCCGGCCCATCGCGTGGGCGACGGACTCGCCGAGGGAGGTCTTGCCGACGCCGGGCGGGCCGACCAGCGCGAGCACGGCACCGCCGCGCCGGCCGCCGACCACGCCCAGTCCCCGGTCGTTGCGCCGCTTGCGCACCGCCAGGTACTCGGTGATCCGCTCCTTGACGTCCTCGAGACCGGCGTGCTCGGCGTCCAGGACCGCCTTGGCGCCCTGGATGTCGTAGGCGTCCTCGGTGCGCTCGTTCCACGGCATCTCCAGGACCGTGTCGAGCCAGGTGCGGATCCACGAGCCCTCGGGCGACTGGTCGGAGGCGCGCTCCAGCTTGTCGACCTCCTTCAGGGCGGCCTCGCGGACCTTCTCGGGCAGGTCGGCGGCCTCCACCCGGGCGCGGTAGTCGTCGGACTCCTCGCCCTCCTGCTCGCCGTTGAGCTCGCGCAGCTCCTTGCGGACCGCTTCGAGCTGGCGGCGCAGCAGGAACTCGCGCTGCTGCTTGTCGACGCCCTCCTGGACGTCCTTGGCGATGGTCTCGGCCACGTCCTGCTCGGCGAGGTGGTCGCGCAGCTGCTGCGTGGCGAGCTTGAGCCGGGCCACCGGGTCGGTGGTCTCCAGCAGTTCGACCTTCTGGTCGGTGGTCAGGAACGGCGAGTAGCCGGAGTTGTCGGCGAGCGCCGAGACGTCGTCGATGGCCTGGACCCGGTCGACCACCTGCCAGGCGCCGCGCTTGCGCAGCCAGGCGGTGGCGAGGGCCTTGTACTCCTTGACCAGCTCGGCGACCTGCCCGGGCAGCGGTTCCGGCACGGTCTCGTCGACACTGGTGCCCTCGACCCACAGGGCCGCGCCGGGGCCCGTGGTCCCCGCACCGATCCTCACCCGTCCCCGGCCGCGGATCAGCGCGCCCGGGTCGCCGTCGGCCAGCCGGCCGACCTGCTCGACGGTGCCGAGGACACCGGTGTTCGCGTACGTCCCGTCGATGCGTGGCACCAGGAGTACCCGGGGCTTTCCGGGCGTTGTCCGAGCGGCGGCCTGTGCGGCCTCCACCGCGGCACGGACCTCGGAGTCGCTCAGGTCCAGCGGGACCACCATCCCGGGCAGCACGACTTCGCCGTCGAGCGGCAGCACGGGCAGGGTGAGCGGTGTGGACGTCGAAGCCATGATCTCCCCTTCGGCAGTCAAGTTGAGCTATGCCGACTCAATGCTTGGGGACGGCCGGTTGTTCCCCGACTCGTGTTCGCTGTCAGCGATCACCGCTGACGTGCCGGGGAAGGGGCCGCATAAGGTCACCTCAGTAATAGGCGAAGGCCGAGTTCGTGGATTACAGGAGCGGCGTGGACGAGACCGTGCGGGCATGGGTGGACGGGTGGGTCGTGTCACGCGGGGCGGCGCCGCCCGTGGCCGAGCCGTGGGGCTGGACGATCGACGTGGGGCTGTACGGGCACGCCACCCGGCACGTGTTCGGCACCACGGGTGAGGGCCTCGACGAGACGACCGTCCGCAAGGTGGCCGGCGCGGTGACCGGCGACGGCGTGTGGCTGAAGGCCTTCCGGGATCCGGCGGTGGTCGCCGGCTGGCTGGGCGACGACTGGTGGATCGACCCCGAGCCCGGCTGCCTCATGACGATCCCGCTGGCAGCGGAGGAACCTCCGGAGGTCCCCGCCGGCCACCGGCTGCGCACATGGTCGCGGGGCGGGGTCACGCGCGTGATGCTGGCCGCCCCGGACGGTTCCCTGGCGGCACGCGGGCAGATCACCCCCAACGGCGACACCGCCGTCGCCGACCGGATCGAGACCGCCCCGGAACATCGCCGCAAGGGACTGGGCAGCTTCGTCATGCGGACCCTGCAGAGCGCCGCCGCCCGGCAGGGAGCACGGACCGGCGTCCTGGCCGGCACACCGGCGGGGCGAGGCCTGTACGAGGCACTGGGCTGGGAGATGAGGGCCTGGCTGACCAGCGCGCGACACGATTCCCCGGGGTCGGCGCGGGCCGAGCGGCCCGTCTGAGGCCACCTGCCCGCGCAGCCCCGCCCTCAGCACCGGCCCGGTACGGGGCGGGCCAGGCGCCACCGCCGCACCAGCGGCCAGGTCGCGACGCCGATGGCCAGAGCGATCGGATGACCCCAGTTCGTCAGAGGGTCGGTGAAGGCGAGCAGGTCCCGCAGGAGCATTGCGCCGGCGGCGGCCAGCAGGGGCACGCGCAGCCAGGGCGGGACCAGACCGGCCAGGGCCCCGGTGGCGGCGGCGACGCCGAAGCTGACGCCGTAGTCGAGGCGGTGGAGGGAGGAGTCGGGCAGGTGCCCGGCCAGCACCGCGAGGCCCACCGGCACCTCGGTCGCCAGGGTGGCGAGGACGTGCCCGAGCAGGAAGACCCCGGCCGTGCGCAGCCCGCCGATCCGCCGTTCCAGCGCGGTCAGCACCAGCACGAACCCGATCGCGAACGGCGCGACCAGCCCGCCCGCGACCCACAGCGCGCTGCCGACCAGCACCAGTTCCGGCGTGCGCACCAGGTGCGCCACGTCCGTGCTGGAGCCCTGGAGCAGGGCGTGCGCCACGGCCGGGTCGGCGTGCGCGCGGATCAGTGAGGTGGCGCAGAGCAGGGCCGCGTACCCGAAGGTGAACGGCGTTCCGGTGGGCGTGGGCAGCAGCCGCCAGGGACGCGGCACCCGGCGCCGGGACGCCGCCGCGGGGCCCGGCTCCGGCCGGCCCCGATTCGCCGTGCCGTACGAAAAGCGCCGCCCCGGCACAC
>NZ_JAPSKN010000008.1:9380-75982 GCF_031181705.1 Streptomyces sp. | reverse complement strand
CCCGGCCCTTCGTGATCCGGATCACTGCCTCCCCCGGCATTCCCGTCCTCTTCCCCGGGCACGGATACCAGGGCCCCTCTGGACAAGATCTGAGGTTAGGCTAACCTAAGCCTGATTCCAGCCAGGCGGCTGTCAGCCGCGCCCGCAGTGGCTCCGTACGCATGAAAGCAGACCCACCCATGTCGAACGCCAGAACCGCCCGCTTCTCCCGCCGCGGCCTCCTCGCCGCCGGTGGTGCACTCGGACTCGGCGCCCTCGTGACCGCGTGCGGCGGCGAGGACTCCAAGGACGGCGGCTCGGAATCGACGACCGGTGCCCAGTCCGGCCCGTGGTCCTTCAAGGACGACCGCGGCAAGAGCGTCAAGCTCGACAAGGCCCCCGCGAACATCGTGGCGTTCACCGGCGTCGCCGCCGCCCTGTACGACTACGGCGTCTCGGTCAAGGGCGTCTTCGGCCCCACCAAGACCCAGGACGGCAAGCCCGACGTCCAGGCCGGCGACATGGACATCAGCAAGGTGACCATCCTCGGCAACACCTGGGACCAGTTCAACGTCGAGAAGTACGCGGCCCTCGCGCCCGACGTGCTGATCTCCACGATGTTCGACGACGCCGGCACCCTCTGGTACGTCCCCGAGGCCTCCAAGGACAAGATCGCCAAGCTCGCCCCGAGCGTCGGCATCTCCGTCTACGACCGCCAGATCACCGCCCCGCTGCAGCGCATGTGGGAGCTCGCCGAGTCCCTCGGCGGCGACATGAAGTCCGCCAAGGCCACCGACGCCAAGAAGCGCTTCGAGGAGGCCTCCGAGCGGCTGCGCAAGGCCGCCAAGGCACACCCCGACATCAAGGTGATGGCCGGTTCGGCGAGCCAGGAGCTGTTCTACGTCTCCGGCACCAACCTCTCCATCGACCTGGAGTACTTCAAGGCCCTCGGCGTGAACTTCGTCGAGCCGCCGGAGAAGGCCAAGGCCGAGGGCGGCGGCTGGTTCGAGAGCCTGAGCTGGGAGAACGTCGACAAGTACAAGGCCGACATCATCATGATGGACGACCGCTCCTCCGCCATCCAGCCGGCGGACATCACCGAGGCGACCTGGAAGAAGCTGCCCGCGGTCAAGGCCGGTCAGGTCATCGCGCGTTCGGCGGAGCCGATCCTGTCCTACGACAAGTGCGTGCCGCTGGTGGAGAACCTGGCGAAGGCCATCGAGACCGCGAAGAAGGTCAGCTAGGCGCTCGGCGCCGCGAGGAATCCGGCCGGCCGGCGCCACGGTCCGCCGTCGAGGCCGGCCGGCCGGTTCCCGGCGCCCCCGAGGGGCGCACCCCCACACCCTGACGACGACTCAGGAGCCCACCCATGACCACCGCCGTAGCCGCCCCGTTCCGCTTCTTCTCCCTCCAGGTCGCGCGGACGAGGCGGCTCGGGCCGTCCCTGGTCCGTGTCACCTTCACCGGGCCCGATCTGCACGCCTTCCACTCCGACGGCCGCGACCAGTCGCTGTCGCTGTTCCTGCCGCACCCCGGGCAGCCCGAGCCGGTCGTGCCGCTGGAGCTCGGGGACGGCTGGTGGCAGGGCTGGCGTGAACTCCCGGACGACGTGCGGGCCGTGATGCGGTCGTACACGCTGCGCGCGCTGCGCCGCGATCCGGACGAGATCGACATCGACTTCGCCCTGCACGGCATCGGGCCGGACGCCCACGTCCAGGCCGGTCCCGCCTCCCGCTGGGCCGCGCGGGCCGCCGCCGGGGACCGGGTGCTGCTGCTCGGCCCGGCCGTCGCCGACAACCGCGCCATCCGCTTCCGGCCGCCCGGGGACACCGACCTCGTCATCGTCTGGGGCGACGAGACCGCCGTCCCGGCCGCCTCGGCCATCGTCGAGTCGCTGCCCGCCGGCACCCGGGCCCGGGTCTGGCTGGAAGTCCCGCACGCCGGGGACATCCAGGACCTGGTGACCGAGGCCGACGCCGAGATCACCTGGCTCGTCCGGGAACGCAAGTGCGCCGAGGGGTCCCCCATGGCCCTCGACGTCCTTGGCGCGGCCGAACTCCCGCCCGCCGAGCGCCCGTACGTCTGGATCGCCGGTGAGTCGGGGTGTGTGAAGGAGCTGCGCCGCCACTTCGTGCGCGAGCGCGGGATCGACCGGCGGCGGGTCACGTTCGTCGGCTATTGGCGCCGCGGCGTGACCGAGGAGCAGCTGCGCGCCGAGGGCTAGCGGTTCAGCTGTGAATCAACTGAGGCGTTCTGAGCGACCTGAGTGACCACGGTCACGACACAGCACGGTTCCCTGTGATCAAAGTTAGGTTAGGCTTACCTAAGCTGATCTGCGAAGCAGCCCGCTCCTGTCCCGCACCGGACTGTCCCCACCGGAGGACCCCCACATGCGCTCGCACCTGCTCAACGACACCACCGCGGAGCAGTACCGCCGCTCCGTGACCGAAGGAGTCGAGCGGGTGGCCGCCAAAATCGCCGCCACCGACCGGCCGTTCACCGGCGTCAGCGTCGACGCCCTCGCTCCCCGCATCGACGAGATCGACCTCGACCAGCCGCTGCACGACACCACCGCGGTGCTCGACGAACTGGAGGAGGTCTACCTCCGGGACGCGATCTACTTCCACCACCCGCGCTACCTGGCCCACCTCAACTGCCCGGTCGTCATACCGGCCGTGCTGGGCGAGGCCGTCCTGTCCGCCGTCAACTCCTCGCTGGACACCTGGGACCAGTCGGCCGGCGGCACGCTCATCGAGCGGAAACTGATCGACTGGACCACGGCCCGCATCGGTCTCGGCGAGAACGCCGACGGCGTGTTCACCTCCGGCGGCACCCAGTCCAACCTCCAGGCGCTGCTGCTCGCCCGCGAGGAGGCCAAGACCGAGGACCTGGCGAAACTGCGCGTCTTCGCCTCCGAGGTCAGCCACTTCAGCGTGAAGAAGTCCGCCAAGCTCCTCGGACTCGGCCAGGACGCCGTGGTGTCGATCCCGGTCGACCACGACAAGCGCATGCAGACCGTCGCCCTCGCCCGGGAGCTGGAGCGCTGCGCGCAGGACGGCCTCGTCCCCATGGCCGTCGTCGCCACCGCCGGCACCACCGACTTCGGCTCCATCGACCCGCTGCCCGAGATCGCCGAACTCGCCGCGCAGTACGGCACCTGGATGCACGTCGACGCCGCCTACGGCTGCGGCCTGCTCGCCTCGCTCAAGCACCGCGACCGCATCGCCGGCATCGAGCGGGCCGACTCGGTCACCGTCGACTACCACAAGTCCTTCTTCCAGCCGGTCAGTTCGTCGGCCGTGCTGGTGAGGGACGCCGCGACGCTGCGCCACGCCACGTACCACGCCGAGTACCTGAACCCGCGCCGCATGGTGCAGGAACGCATCCCCAACCAGGTCGACAAGTCCCTGCAGACCACCCGCCGCTTCGACGCCCTCAAGCTGTGGATGACGCTGCGCACCATGGGCGCCGACGGCATCGGGCAGCTCTTCGACGAGGTGTGCGAGCTGGCCCGGGAGGGCTGGCGGCTCCTCGCCGCCGACCCGCGCTTCGACGTGGTGGTCGAGCCGAGCCTGTCCACGCTCGTCTTCCGGTACATCCCGGCGAACGTCACCGACCCCGCCGAGATCGACCGCGCCAACCTCTACGCCCGCAAGGCCCTGTTCGCCTCCGGTGACGCCATCGTCGCGGGCACCAAGGTCGGCGGCCGCCACTACCTGAAGTTCACCCTGCTGAACCCCGAGACGCAGGCGTCCGACATCGCCGCCGTCCTCGACCTGATCGCCGGCCACGCCGAGCAGTACCTGGGAGAGTCCCTTGACCGCGCGTCCTGACAACCCGACCACCACCCATGACTTCGTGGGCATCGGGCTCGGCCCCTTCAACCTCGGCCTGGCCTGCCTGACCGAGCCCATCGCCGAACTCGACGGTGTCTTCCTGGAGTCGAAGCCCGACTTCGAGTGGCACGCGGGGATGTTCCTCGACGGCGCCCACCTGCAGACGCCGTTCATGTCGGACCTGGTCACCCTCGCCGACCCGACCTCGCCGTACTCCTTCCTGAACTACCTGAAGGAGAAGGGCCGGCTGTACTCGTTCTACATCCGGGAGAACTTCTACCCGCTGCGGGTCGAGTACGACGACTACTGCCGCTGGGCCGCGAGCAAACTGAGCAGCATCCGCTTCGGCACGACGGTGTCGGAGGTGACGTACGAGGACGACGTCTACGTCGTGAAGACCACGGCCGGGGACACCTACCGCGCCCGCCACCTGGTCCTCGGCACCGGAACCCCGCCCCACATCCCCGAGGCCTGCCAGGGCCTGGGCGGCGACTTCATCCACAACTCCCGCTACCTCCAGCACAAGGCGGAGCTGCGGAAGAAGGACTCCATCACGCTGGTCGGCTCGGGCCAGTCGGCCGCCGAGATCTACTACGACCTGCTCAGCGAGATCGACGTCCACGGCTACCGCCTGAACTGGGTGACGCGCTCCCCGCGCTTCTTCCCGCTGGAGTACACCAAGCTCACGCTGGAGATGACGTCCCCCGAGTACGTCGACTACTTCCGCGAGCTGCCCGAGGCCACCCGCTACCGCCTCACGGCCGAGCAGAAGGGCCTGTTCAAGGGCATCGACGGCGACCTGATCAACGAGATCTTCGACCTGCTCTACCAGAAGAACCTCGGCGGCCCGGTCCCGACGCGGCTGCTCACCAACTCCGCCCTGAAGGCGGCCTCGTACGAGAACGGAACGTACACCCTCTCCTTCCGGCAGGAGGAGCAGGAGAAGGACTTCGAGCTGACCTCCGAGGGACTGATCCTGGCCACGGGCTACCGCTACGCCGAGCCGGAGTTCCTCAAGCCGGTCCGCGACCGCCTGCGCTACGACTCCCGGGGCAACTTCGACGTGGCGCGCAACTACGCCATCGACGTCACCGGCCGGGGGATCTTCCTGCAGAACGCCGGCGTCCACACCCACAGCATCACCAGCCCCGACCTGGGCATGGGCCCCTACCGGAACGCGTACATCATCCGCGAGCTGCTCGGCACCGAGTACTACCCGGTGGAGAAGACGATCGCGTTCCAGGAGTTCTCGGTATGACCTTCACGTTCCGCCCCCTCGACCCGCTGAAGGACGCCGAGCTCCTGCACGCCTGGGTCACCCACCCCAAGGCCGCGTTCTGGATGATGCAGGACGCGCGGCTGGAGGACGTCGAGCGCGCCTACATGGAGATCGCCGCCGACGAGCACCACCACGCCGAACTCGGCCTGCGAGACGGTGTTCCCGCCTTCCTGATGGAGAAGTACGACCCGGCCCACCGCGAGCTGGTGGGCCTGTACGAGCCGCAGCCGGGCGACATCGGCATGCACTTCCTCACCCCGCCGACCGACACGCCCGTGCGCGGCTTCACCCGGTCCGTCATCACCGCCGTGATGGAGCACCTCTTCGAGGACCCGTCGGTGCAGCGGGTCGTCGTCGAGCCCGACGTGGACAACAAGGCCGTCCACGCGCTGAACGAGGCCGTCGGGTTCGTGCCCGAGCGCGAGATCCAGAAGCCCGAGAAGCGCGCGCTGCTCAGTTTCTGCACGCGCGCACAGTTCCTGGCCGCCCGAGGAGTAGCCGTATGACCCTGTCCGACGCCGTAGCGCATCTGTCCCCCCACCGCTGGGCGCGGGCCAACCGCCTCCTGATCCGCAAGGCGCTCGCCGAGTTCGCGCACGAGCGCCTCATCGCACCGGAGGCCACCGCCGAGGGCACCTACGTCGTCCGCAGCGACGACGGCCAGACCCGGTACACCTTCGCCGCGACGGTCCGCGCCCTGGACCACTGGCAGGTCGACGCCGAGTCGATCACCCGCCACCGGGACGGCACCGAACTCCCGCTCGCCGCCCTGGACTTCTTCATCGAGCTGCGGAGTTCCCTCGGCCTGAGCGACAGCATCCTGCCGGTCTACCTGGAGGAGATCTCCTCCACCCTCTCCGGCACCTGCTACAAGCTCACCAAGCCGCAGACCACCGCGGCCGAGCTGGCCCGCGCCGACTTCCAGACCATCGAGACCTCGATGACCGAGGGCCACCCCTGCTTCGTCGCCAACAACGGACGGCTCGGCTTCGGCATCCACGAGTACCTGTCGTACGCCCCGGAGACGGCGAGCCCCGTCCGGCTCGTCTGGCTGGCGGCCCACCGCTCGCGGGCCGCGTTCACGGCCGGCGTCGGCATCGAGTACGAGTCCTTCGTGCGGCAGGAGCTGGGCGCGCAGACGGTCGAACGGTTCCACGGCGTCCTGCGCGAGCGGGACCTGGATCCGGCCGACTACCTGCTCATCCCGGTCCACCCCTGGCAGTGGTGGAACAAGCTCTCCGTCACCTTCGCCGCCGAGGTCGCCCGCGGGCACCTGGTGTGCCTGGGCGAGGGCGACGACGAGTACCTGGCCCAGCAGTCCATCCGGACCTTCTTCAACCGGACCAGCCCCGAGAAGCACTACGTGAAGACGGCCCTGTCCGTCATCAACATGGGCTTCATGCGCGGTCTGTCGGCGGCCTACATGGAGGCCACCCCGGCGATCAACGACTGGCTGGCCCAGCTCATCGAGGGCGACCCGGTGCTGAAGTCCACGGGCCTGTCGATCATCCGGGAGCGGGCGGCGGTCGGCTACCGGCACCTGGAGTACGAGCAGGCGACGGACCGCTACTCGCCGTACCGCAAGATGCTCGCCGCGCTGTGGCGGGAGAGCCCGGTGCCGTCCCTCCAGGAGGGCGAGCAACTGGCCACCATGGCCTCGCTGGTCCACGTCGACCACCAGGGGTCCTCCGTCGCGGGCGCGCTGATCGAGCGGTCGGGCCTCGCCCCCACCGAGTGGCTGCGCCGCTACCTCCAGGCGTACTTCACCCCGCTGCTGCACAGCTTCTACGCCTACGACCTGGTCTTCATGCCGCACGGCGAGAACGTCATCCTCGTGCTGAAGGACGGGGTGGTGCAGCGGGCGATCTACAAGGACATCGCCGAGGAGATCGCGGTCATGGACCCGGACGCGGTGCTGCCGCCGACGGTCGAGCGGCTGCGCGTGGAGGTCCCGGAGGACAAGAAACTCCTGTCGATCTTCACGGACGTCTTCGACTGCTTCTTCCGCTTCCTCGCGGCGAACCTCGCCACCGAGGGGATCCTCCAGGAGGACGACTTCTGGCGCACGGTCGCGGAGGTCACCCGCGCCTACCAGGAGTCGGCGCCCGAACTGGCCGACAAGTTCGAGCAGTACGACATGTTCGCCCCCGAGTTCGCCCTGTCCTGCCTGAACCGCCTGCAGCTGCGCAACAACCAGCAGATGGTGGACCTCGCGGACCCGTCCGGCGCCCTGCAGCTGGTGGGCACCCTGAAGAATCCCATCGCGGACTTCTGACCCGGAAGCAGACGGGCCCCCGGTGTACGGTCCACCGGGGGCCCGTCCTACCTTCGGGGGCGCGGGGAACTGCGCGACCAGCCCTCACGCACCCGCGGCCGCATCACTGCCCGGCGGTCCCCCACGGCACCTGCGGCGACCGATACCACCGCATCCCCAGGGCGTCCCACCGCTCGGCCTGCGCGGCAAGCCGCACCCTGTACCGCTCCCAGTCGTGCGAGGCCGCCGGCGACCACCCCAGCTCGGCCACGCCGGGCAGCCGCGGGAACGCCATGTACTCGATCTGCCCGGAGTCCTCCAGGGTCTCCGACCACATCGGCGCCTCCACCCCCCGCACGGCACCGGCCGGCACCCCGGGCAGATACGCCCCCGGGTCCCAGTCGTAGGACCGCCGCACCTCGACGTACCCCGCCCAGGACAGCCCCAGCGGCGTGTCCTTCGTGTACTTCATGTCGAGGTACACCCGGTCCGCCGGGGACAGGATCAGCCCCGTCCCGCTCTGCGCGGCCTTCACGACCTGCGCCTTCTCCTCCGGGCTCGTCCGGTCAAGGCCCCAGTACTGCGCGAGGGCGCCCCTGGCCGGGGCGGCCCCGGTCAGCTGGTGCCAGCCGACCACCGTCTTGCCGTACTTCGCGACGACCGGCTGCACCCGGTCCATGAACTTCACGTAGTCCTCGTGGCTGGTGGAGTGCGCCTCGTCGCCCCCGATGTGCAGGTACCTGCCCGGGGTGAGCGCGGCCAGCTCCCGGATCACGTCGTCGACGAAGTCGTACGTGATCTCCTTGCCGACGCACAGCGAGCTGAAGCCGACCTCGGTGCCGGTGTACAGCGGCGGGGCCACGCCGTCGCAGTTCAGCTCGGCGTAGGAGGCGAGGGCCGCGTTGGTGTGGCCGGGCATGTCGATCTCGGGGACGACCTCCAGGTAGCGGGAGGCGGCGTAGCGCACGATCTCCTTGTACTGCGCCTTGGTGTAGTAGCCGCCGGGGCCGCCGCCGACCTCGGTGGAGCCGCCGTACGTTGCCAGGCGCGGCCAGGAGTCGACGGCGATGCGCCAGCCCTGGTCGTCGCTGAGGTGCAGATGCAGCTTGTTGATCTTGTACAGGGCGAGCTGGTCGATGTACCGCTTGACCTGGCCGACGGTGAAGAAGTGCCGGGAGACGTCGAGCATGGCACCGCGCCAGCCGTAGCGCGGGCTGTCCTCGATCGTGCCGCCGGCGACCAGCCAGGGCCCGGGCTGCACGGTGTCCTTCTCGACGGCCGCGGGCAGCAGCTGGCGCAGGGTCTGCACGCCGTGGAAGAGACCCGCGGGGGTCCTGGCGCTGATCGTGAGGGACCGGGCGTCGCTGTTCAGGCGGTAGCCCTCGGGGCCGAAGTCGCCGTGTGCGAGCCGGAGCTGGATGCCGCCCCGGCCGTGCGTGGTGACCGGCAGGCGGTAGCCGGTCGAGGGCCGCAGCAGGTCCGCGAGGTACTCGGCGACACCCCGCGCCTCCCGCGAGCCGTCGACGCGGATGTGCGTTCCGCGGGTGATCCGGTACGGGGCGCCGCCGGGATCGGCCGAGGCCGGCGCGGGGACGACCCGGTCGAGCGGGGTGGGGTCCGCCGCCCGGGCCGGGGTGGCCTGGGTGACGCCGACGCCCACCGCGACGAGCAGCAGGGAGCCGAGAAGGCGAAGTGTTCTGTGGCGCTGTCTGACAAGACCGTCTCTCACAAAACCGTCCCTTTCGTGAGCCGTTGAGCTCCAAGAGGTCTGGACCACTATCCCGGGACATGGGTGAAACAATCCACCCCATGGCGGAAATCATCCAGAAGGACGGCTCGTGGATCTTCGACGGCGACGCCCTGCGGCTGACCCCCGGGCGGGACAAGAACGTCAGTCTGCTGCGCAGGGAACTGGGTGAACTCATTGTCCCGCTGGGTGCGTTGGCGGGCATCTCGCTGGAGCAGGGGAAGAAGAGCGGCCGGCTGCGGCTGCGCCTGCGCGACGGCGCCGACCCGCTGCTGCACGCGACCGGCGGGCGGCTCACCGAGCCCCACGACCCGTACCAGCTGATCGTCGAGTCCGACCGCTACGGGGTCGCCGAGTACTTCACGGACGAGGTCCGCAACGCGCTCCTGCTGGACCAGGTGCCGTCCGGCCCGGTGACCGAGTACCTGCTGCCGGGCCCGGCCGTGCCTCTGTCGGTCTCCGCCGGGGACGGCACCGCGAGCTTCGACGGCGAGCGCATACGCCTGGAGTGGAACTGGAAGACGGAGGACGCCAAGGCCGCCGCCGGTGTGCGCACCCTCGCGCTCACCGACATCACGGGCGTGGAGTGGCACCCGGCGGTGGGCCTGGAGAACGGCTGCCTCCGCTTCGCCGTGCGCAACGCGCCGGCCAGGACTCCACCCAAGTACGACCCCAACGCCGTGGAGCTGTGGGGTTTCAGGAAGGACCCGCTGATGGCGCTGGTCGCCGCGGCGGTCCAGGCCAGGCTTCCGCACCCGGCCCGGGCCGCCGCCGACGGCGTGGCGGACGCGCGACCGGAACCGTCCTCTGCCCCGGCCCCTGCCGCCGAGGACGACCACGACGCCCTGCTGCGCCGGCTGCGCGAGCTCGGTGAGCTGCACCGCACGGGTGTGCTCACGGACGACGAGTTCGCGCTGGCCAAGCAGGCGGTCCTCAAGCGGATGTAGCTCCCCGCGAGGGAACCGGGCGGGTGCTACTTCGCCCGGCGGGCCACCGTGAAGTGGTCCACCTGCTCCCCGCTCTCGGCGATGCCGCGCACCGTCAGGGTGGCGAGGCGTCCCTTCGGGGCGGGGGTGACGTCCACGCGCAGGAAGGAGTAGTCGAGGTAGCGCACCCGGGACCAGGCCACGGTTTCGTTCCGCCTGCCGCCCTCGACGTTGACGAACGAGGCCACGGAGTCGACCTCGTGCTCGTTGCCCTCGTAGGACAGCGGAGCGCTGAACGCGTAGAGGCTGCGGCCGGCCGCACCGGCGGTCACGTAGACCACGCCGTCGGTCTCGGGATAGGCCGTGCCGCCGATCGGGAGCTTCCTGGCGACCTCGCCGCCCTTGATCACGTCGGTGCGCTCGTACTGGTGGTTGTGACCGTTGACGACCAGGTCCACCGTGTACTTCTCGAACAGCGGCACCCACTCCTGCCGCACCCCGCCCTCGGAGGCGTGCGAGGTGGAGGTGCAGTAGGCGCAGTGGTGGAAGAAGACGACGACGAAGTCGATGTCGTGCGCGGCCCGGTACTTCCTCAGCTGCGCCTCCAGCCACCTGGTCTGGGTGCCGCCGGAGACGCCCAGGTTGGCGGGGATCTCGAAGGAGACGTCGTTGGCGTCGAGCGAGATGACGGCCGTGTTGCCGTAGGTGAAGGAGTAGACGCCCGGCAGGTTCCTCTTGTCGGGTCCGTTGTCCGGGAGGGTCCAACGGGCCTGCTCTCCCCCGTAGCCGCCCGGCGAGTACCAGGCCTCCATGTCGTGGTTGCCGTAGGCGGGCATCCACGGCACCGACTTGGCGACGGACTCGGTCTGGGCGAGGAACTGGTCCCACACCCGCGCGTCGAAGCCGGTGTCGTCGGCCCTGCCCTGCCCGGCCGGGTCGCCGTAGGCGATGTCGCCGGCGTGCAGGTGGAAGGCCGGGTTCTGGCCGAGCAGCAGGCTGTTGTTGGCCAGCGCGTGGTAGCTGACACCCTCGTCGCCGAAGGCCGTGAAGGTGAACGGCTTCTTGTGGGCGGGAGCGGTGGTGAAGGTGCCGAGGGTGCCCAGCAGGTGCGGCTCGGCCGGGTCGAAGCCCTGGTGGCCGACGCCGTAGTAGTAGGTCCGGCCCGGGCGCAGGTGGGTCAGCTTCGCGTGGACGTAGTACTGGGTGTGGTTCCCGCCGACGCCGACGCCGGCGGGGGTGAAGAGGGTGCGGACCTCGGCGTCGATCCTGCGGGAGAGGTCCGTGGGGTGGGTGCCGATCCGGATGAACGGCTTCCTCACTGCGACCGGGACCTGCCAGGAGACGGTCATCTCCGTGCGCGGGTCGGTGCCGTAGGCGAGGTGGCGGCCGAAGGGGGCGACGAGCGCTCCGTCGACGGCCTCGGTGGCGGGTGCGGTGCGGGCGGTCGGCACGGCGGCCCGGGCGGTGGCGCCGGGCACGAACGCGCCACCCGTGACGGCGCCGAGCGTCACGGCGCCGCCTGCGATCACCGTGCGCCGGGAGAACCGGGCGCGCAGGTACTCGTGCTGCTCGGCCATGGTCATGCGCTCGGCGAGCCGCTCGGGTACGCCCATACGAGGAGTGTCCATGGCGTCCAAAAATCGACGCCTCGGGCAACGGGGTGCGGGACGTCCGGTGGACGCCTCACGAACAGGCCCTCATGACCGGTTCAACGTTCTCCCAAAGAACCCCCACAGTCGCTTGCCCGAATCCGGGCAGAATTCTTGCGAAAGCGTCGCCGGTACCCCAGGATCTAGCGAGTGCACGACGAACTCGTAGATCATCTGACGCGGTCCACCGCCCTCAGCCGGGGCGAGGCGCTGCGCGTGATCCAGGACGTGCTCGCCTACTTCGACGAGACGACCGAGGAGTACGTCCGTCGCCGCCACCGCGAGCTCCAGGCCCAGGGCCTGGTCAACGCGGCGATCTTCGAGCGGATCGAGGCGGACCTCAAATACCGCGCGGTGGCCCCGCCGGAGCTCTCGCTCCGGCAGCTGCGGCGCATCGTCTACGGCTAGGAATACGTATACATGTGCGGAATCGTCGGTTACATCGGGAAGCGTGACGTCGCGCCCCTGCTCCTGGAGGGCCTGCAGCGCCTGGAGTACCGCGGCTACGACTCCGCGGGCATCGTCGTCACGTCCCCGAAGACGTCCGGCCTGAAGATGGTCAAGGCCAAGGGCCGCGTCCGCGACCTGGAGGCCAAGGTCCCGGCCCGCTTCAAGGGCACCACCGGCATCGCCCACACCCGCTGGGCCACCCACGGCGCCCCGTCCGACGTGAACGCCCACCCGCACCTGGACGCCGAGGGCAAGGTCGCCGTCGTCCACAACGGCATCATCGACAACGCCTCCGACCTGCGCCGCAAGCTGGAGGCGGACGGCGTCGAGTTCCTCTCCGAGACCGACACCGAGGTCCTGGTCCACCTCATCGCCCGCTCACAGGCGACCAAGCTGGAGGACAAGGTCCGCGAGACCCTCCGGCTCATCGAGGGCACGTACGGCATCGCCGTGATGCACGCCGACTTCCCCGACCGCATCGTCGTCGCCCGCAACGGCTCCCCGGTCGTCCTCGGCATCGGCGAGAAGGAGATGTTCGTCGCCTCCGACATCGCCGCGCTGGTCGCCCACACGCGGCAGATCGTCACCCTCGACGACGGCGAGATGGCCACCCTCAAGGCCGACGACTTCCGCACCTACACCACCGAGGGCACCCGCACCACCGCCGAGCCCACCACCGTCGAGTGGGAGGCCGCCTCCTACGACATGGGCGGCCACGACACCTACATGCACAAGGAGATCCACGAGCAGGCCGACGCCGTGGACCGCGTGCTGCGCGGCCGCATCGACGACCGCTTCTCCACCGTCCACCTGGGCGGCCTCAACCTGGACGCCCGCGAGGCCCGGCGCATCCGCCGCGTGAAGATCCTCGGCTGCGGCACCTCGTACCACGCGGGCATGATCGGCGCCCAGATGATCGAGGAGCTGGCCCGCATCCCCGCCGACGCCGAGCCCGCCTCCGAGTTCCGCTACCGCAACGCGGTCGTCGACCCCGACACCCTCTACGTCGCCGTCTCCCAGTCCGGCGAGACCTATGACGTGCTGGCCGCCGTGCAGGAGCTCAAGCGCAAGGGCGCCCGCGTCCTGGGCGTGGTGAACGTGGTCGGCTCGGCGATCGCCCGCGAGGCCGACGGCGGCATCTACGTGCACGCCGGCCCCGAGGTCTGCGTCGTCTCCACCAAGTGCTTCACCAACACCACGGTCGCCTTCGCCCTCCTCGCCCTGCACCTGGGCCGCACCCGCGACCTGTCGGTCCGCGACGGCAAGCGGATCATCGAGGGCCTGCGCAGGCTGCCCGCGCAGATCGCCGAGATCATGGAGCAGGAGGAGGACGTCAAGAAGCTGGCCCAGCAGTTCGCCGACGCCCGCTCGATGCTCTTCATCGGCCGCGTCCGGGGCTACCCGGTGGCCCGCGAAGCCTCCCTGAAGCTCAAGGAGGTCTCGTACATCCACGCCGAGGCCTACCCGGCCTCCGAGCTCAAGCACGGCCCCCTGGCCCTGATCGAGCCGGCCCTGCCCACGGTCGCCATCGTCCCCGACGACGATCTGCTGGAGAAGAACCGCGCCGCCATGGAGGAGATCAAGGCCCGCAGCGGCAAGATCCTCGCGGTCGCCCACCAGCACCAGGAGAAGGCCGACGAGACGATCGTCGTCCCGAAGAACGAGGACGAGCTGGACCCGATCCTGATGGGCATCCCGCTCCAGCTCCTCGCCTACCACACGGCGTTGGCCCTGGGCAGGGACATCGACAAGCCCCGCAACCTGGCCAAGTCGGTGACGGTGGAGTAACCGACCTGCCCCCCTGAAGGGGCGCGGGGAACTGCGCGATCGGCCCCTCCCGCACCAGCACAGGCCGGACAACAGGACGGACCCCCACGCGCCGCCAGGGTACGCGGGGGTCCGTTTTCATCGCCGGGGAGCCGCCCAACTCCCCGGCCGGCGCGGCTAACCGGTGGCCGTCACACCCCGGCCCGCAGCGCGTCGCGGAAGCGCCGTCGGCCAGTGCGCCAACGCCGCCGTCGCGGCGTACCAGGCCACCGCACCCGCGGCGACGGCGAACCAGCCCGAGACCTTCGCGAGCCCGTCGTTCTCCGCGAACGCGGCGACCGCGAGGAGCAGCAGCGACACGAAGAACAGCCCGTACACGCCCCGGCCGAGCCGATCCCCGCCCGCCAGTGTGAGGGACAGCGCCACCAGGGCGAACAACAGCAGGAACAGCCCCGCCTCGTTACCGGAGGCGACCTCGGTCACGGCCCAGGTGAACCACAGTGCCCCGAGTACGGAGAACGCCGTACCACCGGCGACGTCACCCTCGCGCAGGGCCACCAGTCCGGCGACGAAGAGGGCGACTCCGCCCACGTACTGGGCGACTGACGCCACGTCAGAGGCTGACACCCCGTCGATCACGGCGGTGTTCCCCAGCCCGAAGGCCAACAGGGTGATGGCGAGGGCGAGTCGACCGGCCACGGTCGTGATGCCGCTTCCCGCAAAGACGTCTTTGTCCACGGCGGGCTCCCTTCGTGCAGTGGTGCGGTGTCCCATATATGCCCTTCACAAGAGCACAAACACCTCTACGCGTGAGGAGATTCACGCGTCGCACAAGGGAGTTGGCCGACTGCGGCGAGATCAGGGGATGACGACCACGGGCCGCTGCGCCCGCTTGGCGAGCCGTCCGGCGACGGAGCCGAAGATGCGGCCCACGATGCCGTGCGTGGACCCGACGACGATCGCGTCGGCCTCGTACTCCCGCCCGACCTCTTCGAGTTCGTGGCAGATGTCGCCGCCGCGCTCGACGAGGATCCAGGGCACCTCGGCGAGGTAGTCCGCACAGGCGAGTTCCAGACCGAGCACCTCCGTGCGGTGGTCCGGGACGTCCACGAACACCGGCGGCTCGCAGCCGGCCCACACCGTGGTGGGCAGCCGGTTGGCGACGTGGACGATGATCAGGCCCGACCCGGAGCGATGAGCCATGCCGATCGCGTAGGCCAGGGCGCGCTCGCTGGAAGTGGAGCCGTCGAAGCCGACCACGACCCCGTGCTTGAAGGCGGGATCGCAGGAATGGCGTGGCTCTTCCGCCGCCAGGGGCTCGGCCGCCGTGGGATCGGCGACGGGCCGCTTGCGGTCCGCGGGTTCGAAGAATTCGTGACCGGCCATGGCTGTCTCGGCGTTGTGATCCTTTTATGGGTGGCCCGCGAGCGGAGCTCGCTGACGAGTGCAGCGGTGAGCGGCGGAGCTGTGTCCGGGAATGGTCTTCCCAAGCCCATACCCCCAAGGGTACGGCGGCACGCCTCCTTAGCCCAGATCCCGCCCGCCGTGCGTGCGGGTTCCAGGGAGCATGCACGAGCCGACGCCCGTAACGCAATGGTTGCTGCGCTGTACAGGCGGTTTGCACGGGATTCACTTACCCGCGGGGGTGATCCGGTACCCGCGGGGGTGATCCGGCCGCACAGTGACCGACGCCCCGGCCGCGCGTTGAACCCCATGAGCCACGCCACAGGGAGCCCACCATGTCCGGACCCCGTCCCGCCTCCGAGGCGGGCCGCGCGACCCCGCCGCCGCGGGACAGCGCCACGGAGGTGGTCCGCTGGGCGGCCTTCAGCTGCCTGCTCGTCCCGGTCGTGCTCCTCGCCTACGGCACCTCGCTCGCGGGCGCCGTCGGCACGGCCCTCGGGCTCGCCGCCGTCACGGGCGCCTGCCGCGTCCTGCTGCGCCAGTCCGAGCGCGGCGCCGCCCGTCTGGCCGCCGAGGACCGGGCGCCCCACCGGGGCCGGCACCACCGCACCGGCACGGGGTCGCACCGGGGCGGACGGCACACTGGAGGAGATACACCGGTCGGTTGACCGGTTTCCGTGCACGCGCGCGTCGGTTTTCAGCCAACTTCCGGCACCCCCGCATCCCCCTGCCGAAACACCCCCCATCCCCCGTTCGACCTGCACGGAAAGGGCCTCAAGGGCCCTGCGCACCCTACGTGGATTGGCCACCGCGACAAGGCGCACTTCCCTGCACGCCCCACGAGTGCAACGCTTCGTGATCGAATGCTTCACGCCAAGTTGCCAAGTCGACAATGTGCCGAGTGCCGAACCGGCCACTTCGGCACGACGGGACACAGTAGATTCGATCTTGACTGTCTACGGCGGGGGACTCGTGCAGGACCGAGGGGAAACGTGCAGGAGCGACACAACCGAGGAGCCGCGACCACCGAGGGGGGCTTAGCAGTATGAGCCACGACTCCACTGCCGCGCCGGAAACCGCGGCCCGGAAACTCTCCGGGCGACGCCGCAAGGAGATCGTCGCGGTGCTGCTGTTCAGCGGCGGCCCCATCTTCGAGAGTTCCATACCGTTGTCGGTGTTCGGGATTGACCGCCAGGACGCCGGCGTGCCGCGCTACCGACTGCTGGTGTGCGGCGGCGAGGACGGCCCACTGCGGACCACAGGGGGCCTGGAACTCACCGCACCGCATGGCCTGGAAGCGATCTCGCGCGCGGGCACGGTCGTCGTGCCGGCCTGGCGCTCGATCACTTCTCCGCCACCGGACGAGGCGCTCGACGCGCTGCGCCGCGCCCACGAGGAGGGTGCCCGCATCGTCGGGCTGTGCACCGGCGCCTTCGTCCTCGCGGCGGCGGGCCTGCTGGACGGCCGCCCGGCGACGACACACTGGATGTACGCGCCGACGCTGGCCAAGCGCTACCCGTCCGTGCACGTCGATCCACGGGAACTCTTCGTGGACGACGGCGACGTGCTCACGTCGGCGGGCACGGCGGCCGGAATCGATCTCTGTCTCCACATCGTGCGGACGGACCACGGCAACGAGGCGGCCGGGGCCCTGGCCCGCCGCCTGGTGGTCCCACCGCGCCGGTCCGGCGGGCAGGAGCGCTACCTCGACAGGTCTTTACCCGAGGAGATCGGCGCCGACCCGCTCGCCGAGGTCGTCGCCTGGGCGCTGGAGCACCTCCACGAGCAGTTCGACGTGGAGACCCTGGCGGCACGCGCGTACATGAGCCGGCGTACGTTCGACCGCCGCTTCCGCTCGCTGACCGGGAGCGCGCCGCTGCAGTGGCTGATCACGCAGCGGGTGCTCCAGGCGCAGCGCCTGCTGGAGACGTCGGACTACTCGGTGGACGAGGTGGCGGGCCGCTGCGGCTTCCGCTCACCGGTGGCTCTGCGCGGCCACTTCCGCCGTCAGCTGGGCTCGTCCCCGGCCGCGTACCGGGCGGCGTACCGCGCCCGGCGCCCGCAGGGCGAGCGGCCCCAGGACACCGAGGCCGCCCCGGGCGGCTCCGGGCCCGGCATGCAGGGCCACCCGGGGCACGGCGGGCACCCCGGCCAGTCCGGTCAGCCACCGGCGCCGCTGCATCCGGAGCACCCGGTCCCGCTCCAGTCCCGCCGCACGGCGGCCGCGAGCGCGGTCGGAGCGTCCCCGGCCCTGTCGGCCAGCCTCCCGGGCCAGCGCAGCGCGACGTGAACGGCCGATGGGGCCCGCGAGGAGCACACCTCCTCGCGGGCCCCGCGGCTTCTCCCTGCCCGGCTCCGCGCAGTCGCGGGCGGATCGCGGCGACGCACCTCTGCCGACACACGCCCACCGGACCTACCGGATCTCACGGCCCGCCCCCGCCCGGCCCCTCCCGCCGGCACCACCGCGCCACGCGGCCCCGCGCCGTTCCCGGCCGACCTTCCCGGCCGACCTTCCCGGCCCGGCCCCGCCCACGATCCCGGGCGGCCATTCCCGGCCCGGCCCGCACCCGCACCCGGCGCGGCCCGCCACACCGCCCCCACCACCCCCGCCCGTCATTCCCGCACGGCCGGTTCAGCCCGCGCCAGGGCGCCGTAAGGTTAGGGACATGAACGATCGCATGGTGTGGATCGACTGCGAGATGACCGGCCTCTCGCTGTCGGACGACGCGCTCATCGAGGTGGCCGCCCTCGTCACGGACTCCGAGCTGAACGTGCTCGGCGACGGCGTGGACATCGTCATCCGGCCGCCGGAGCGGGCGCTGGAGACGATGCCGGAGGTGGTGCGTCAGATGCACACCGCGTCCGGACTGCTCGACGAGCTGCCCAACGGCACGACGCTCGAGGACGCCGAGGAGCAGGTCCTGGCGTACGTGAGGGAGTTCGTCAAGGAGCCGGGCAAGGCCCCGCTGTGCGGCAACTCCGTCGGCACCGACCGCGGCTTCTTGCTGCGCGACATGCCCACGCTGGAGGACTACCTCCACTACCGGATCGTCGACGTGTCGTCGATCAAGGAGCTGGCCCGCCGCTGGTACCCGCGGGCGTATTTCAACAGTCCGCAGAAGAACGGCAACCACCGCGCGCTCGCCGACATCCGCGAGTCCATCGCCGAGTTGCGCTACTACCGCGAGGCCGTCTTCGTCCCGCAGCCCGGGCCCGACTCCGACACCGCGAAGACGATCGCGGCGAAGCACGTCCTGCCCGCTCAGTAGGTACGCGAGGGGCCCGTCGGGGGCCGCCCGGAAAGCCGGGCGCGAGCACCCCTTCGGACCCTGTACACTTTTTCTCGGCCGGTCGGGGAACACACTGATCTCCAAGCCGGTCATGGTGGGTGTAGCTCAGCTGGTAGAGCACCTGGTTGTGGTCCAGGATGCCGCGGGTTCGAGTCCCGTCACTCACCCTCGATGACGAAGGGGCCGACCCGGGAGACCGGGTCGGCCCCTTCGTCGTGTCCTCCCTGCGGCAACCCCGCCCGGTACAGGCGCCGTTGGCCCCACCGGCGGCGCGCCGGCCTCACGACGACGCCCGCGGCACCAGCTCCGTGGCCAGGACCAGCTGCCTGCGCTCCAGCCCCCGGGACGCGAGCGGGCGGCGGTCGGCGATCTCCGTGAGCAGCAGGTCGATCATCCGGCGCCCCATCTCCTCGATGGGCTGGCGGACGCTGGTCAGCGGCGGGTCCAGGTGGCGCGCTATGGCCGAGTCGTCGTAGCCGACGAGCGCCACGTCGTCCGGGATGCGGCGCCCCGCCTCGCGCAGCGCCTGGCGCGCACCGGCCGCGGTGACGTCCGAGGCCGCGAACACCGCGTCCACGTCCGGCCGGCGCTCCAGCAGCGCCGCCATCGCGCGGCGGCCGCCCTCCTCCGTGAAGTCGCCGCCCTCGATCAGCGACTCGTCCACCTCGTGTCCCGCGTCGCTCAGCGCCGCGCGGTAGCCGTCGACACGGCGCTGGGCACCGTAGACGTCCCGGCGGCCGGTGATGTGGGCTATCCGCCTCCGGCCGCGGGACAGCAGGTGCTCCACGGCCTGGCGGGCGCCCCCGTAGTTGTCCGAGTCGACCGACGGCAGGCTCTCCGCCGCCGAACGCGGGCCGCTGATCACCGCGGGGATCTCCAGCTGCGCCAGCAGGTCGGGCAGCGGATCGTCCGCGTGCACCGAGACCAGCAGGACGCCGTCCACCCGGTGGGCCGCCAGGTACTGCGCGAGACGCTGCCGCTCCCGGTCGCTGCCCGCGAAGATCAGCAGCAGCTGCATCTCCGTCTCGGACAGTTCCGAGCCGACGCCCTTGAGCATGTCGGAGAAGTACGGCTCGGCGAAGAACCGGGTCTCCGGCTCGGGCACGACCAGCGCGATCGCGTCCGTGCGGTTGGCGGCCAGGGCGCGCGCCGCGGTGTTGGGCACGTAGCCGAGCTCCGCGACCGCCGCCTCGACGGCCGCGCGCGTGGCGTCGCTGACCCGGGGCGAGCCGTTGATCACCCGGGAGACCGTGCCGCGGCCGACACCGGCGCGCGCCGCCACCTCTTCGAGGGTGGGCCGGCCACCGCTTCGGCCCCGCGCTCCGTGGCTTGCCATGGGCTCCGCCTTCCCGTACAGACCCGCACTCTGCGGCTGGCCTGGAATTTAACAGGCTCGTAGGCTCCGGTGACCCGTACCGGCGGCTTGCCGCCCCGGGCCTTCCGCTTCCGGCCCGCACACCGGTGCCCCCGACACCCCGACTGGCTCGATACTGCCGACCAGGCACCCAAAGGACCCCCGCCCCGGTCCAGTTAACGTCCCGATAACTGAACGCATCTCTCCCTGTCCGGTCCCTTGACACCCCCGCTCCGACCCGCGAACCTTCAACACATCACTGGTGGGAGCGCTCCCACAGTACCTGACACATACACAACCCGCACGTTCCCCGCCCGAGCCGCAGCGAGTCAAAACGGGTCCAACAATGCAGTTGGCCGGGGGGTCGGCACGTCAGGGCAACAGGAGGACGACATGCGAGCACGCATCCGAACCGCCCGCAAGGCGCTGGCCC
The DNA here is from genome assembly GCF_031181705.1 of Streptomyces sp. GTDB lineage: Bacteria > Actinomycetota > Actinomycetes > Streptomycetales > Streptomycetaceae > Streptomyces. Next base: position 55,614 of record NZ_JAPSKN010000008.1, on the reverse strand, counting down.
TCGCGGCCGTCGCGTCGTTGGGCACCGGACTGCTGGCCGGCTGTGCCGACGACGGTGGAGACGACAGCTCCGGCTCGTCGTCCGGCGGCAAGGGCAAGACCACGATCACGCTGGGACTCTTCGGCACCATGGGCTTCAAGGAAGCCGGTCTCTACGCCGAGTACGAGAAGCTCAACCCGAAGATCAAGATCGCCGAGAACGTCGTCGAGCGCAACGAGAACTACTACCCGGCGCTGCTGAACCACCTGACCACCAACAGCGGCCTGCAGGACGTCCAGGCCGTCGAGGTCGGCAACATCGCCGAGATCGTCAACACCCAGTCCGCCAAGCTGGAGGACCTGTCCAAGGTCTCGGGCGTGAACAAGGCCGACTGGCTGGACTGGAAGTGGCAGCAGGCCACCACCAAGGACGGCCAGACGATCGGCCTCGGCACCGACATCGGCCCGATGGCGATCTGCTACCGCAAGGACCTGTTCGAGAAGGCCGGTCTGCCCAGCGACCGCGCGGAGGTCGGCAAGCTGTGGGCGGGCGACTGGAGCAAGTTCGTCGACGTCGGCGAGCGGTACAAGAAGAACGGCCCCGAGGGCACGACCTTCATGGACTCCCCCGGCGGTCTGATCAACGCGATCCTCAGCAGTGAGAAGGAGAAGTTCTACGACTCCTCCGGCAAGGTCATCTACAAGACCAACCCGGCCGTGAAGAACGCCTTCGACCTGACCGCCGAGGCCGCCGAGAAGGGCCTGGTCGGCGCGCAGACCCAGTTCCAGCCGGCCTGGGACCAGACGATCGCGAACAACAAGTTCGCCGCGATGGCCTGCCCGCCGTGGATGCTCGGCTACATCAAGGGCAAGTCGCAGCCCGACGCCAAGGGCAAGTGGGACGTGGCCGTGGCGCCCAAGTCCGGCAACTGGGGCGGCTCCTTCCTGTCCGTGCCGAAGAACGGCAAGAACGTCGAGGAGGCCAAGAAGCTGGTCGCCTGGCTGACCGCGCCGGAGCAGCAGGCGAAGCTGTTCAAGGTGCAGGGCAGCTTCCCGAGCGCGCAGGCCGCCTTCGACAGCCCCGAGGTCACGGGCGCCAAGAACGACATGACCGGCGACGCGCCGATCGGTGAGATCTTCGCCGAGGCCGCGAAGCAGATCCCGGTCCAGGTGATCGGCCCGAAGGACCAGATCATCCAGCAGGGTCTGACGGACAACGGCGTCATCCTCGTCACGAAGGGCAAGTCCGCCGAGGAGGCCTGGGAGACGGCGACGAAGACCATCGACAACAACCTGGACCAGTGACCCGCATGGCCACCCGTCACGACACCGCCGCGCCCCCCGCCAAGGAGGGGGGCGCGGCCCCGGGCCGCCCGCCCGCCGCCCCCGTCTCCGAGCAGGAGCAGCGCCACCGGGCCAAACTCTCCCGCCGCTGGCAGCGGGACGTGCGCTGGAGCCCGTACGCCTTCGTCTCGCCGTTCTTCCTGCTCTTCGTGGCCTTCGGCCTGTTCCCGCTGATCTACACGGGATGGGCCTCGCTGCACCAGGTGGAGCTGACCGCCCCCACCGACATGAACTGGGTGGGGCTGCGCAACTACACCCGGATCTTCGACGACGAGTTCTTCTGGAACGCGGCGAAGAACACCCTGACCATCGGCATCATCTCCACGGTCCCGCAGTTGCTGATGGCGATGGGCATCGCCCACATCCTCAACTACAAGCTGCGCGCCTCGACCTTCTACCGGGTCGCGATGCTCGCCCCGTACGCCACCTCGATCGCCGCCGCCTCCCTGGTGTTCGTGCTGCTCTTCGGGCGGGACTACGGCATGATCAACTGGGCGCTGGACTTCGTCGGCATCGACCCGGTCGACTGGCAGGGCGACAAGTGGCCCTCGCAGATCGCCGTCTCGACGATCATCATCTGGCGGTGGACCGGTTACAACGCGCTGATCTACCTGGCCGCGATGCAGGCGATCCCGCAGGACCTGTACGAGTCGGCGGCGCTGGACGGCGCCAGCCGCTGGCAGCAGTTCCTGCACGTCACCCTGCCGTCGCTGCGCCCGACGATCCTGTTCACGGCCGTGGTGTCGACGATCGGGGCCAGCCAGGTCTTCGGCGAGCCGCTGCTGTTCGACGCCAACAAGGGCGCCTCCGGCGGCGCGGAGCACCAGTTCCAGACGCTCGGCCTGTACCTGTACGAGCAGGGCTGGGTGAACCAGCACCTGGGCCGTGCCTCGGCGATCGCCTGGACGATGTTCCTGATCCTGATCGTCATCGGCATCGTCAACTACGTCATCTCGCGCCGGCTGCGCGCCAGTAGTTAAGGAGTTGTGGCCGTGACGACGACTGTGACGCCCCCCGAGACCACACCCGCCCGGCAGACCAGGCGTTCGCGCCTGCCGAAGTCGGCGCGGGCCGGCGGAACCCTGCACGGCGGTCCGATCGCGTACGCGATCCTGATCCTGTTCACCCTCGTGTCGCTGTTCCCGCTGGTGTGGACCGCGATCGCCGCCTCCCGTGACAACCAGCGCCTGGCGCAGACCCCGCCGCCGTTCTGGTTCGGCTCCAACCTGTTCAAGAACCTGGAGATCGCCTGGACGGACGCCAATCTCGGCGAGGCGTTCCTCAACACCACGATCGTGGCGGGCATCTCGGCGCTCACCATCGTCGTGCTGTCGACGATCGCCGGGTTCGCCTTCGCCAAGCTGCGCTTCAAGGGCCGCAACGCGCTGATGCTGATCGTCATCGGCACGATGATGGTGCCGCCGCAGCTGAGCGTGATCCCGCTGTACATGATGGTCGCCAAGCTGGACTGGACCGACCAGCTCCAGGCGGTGATCTTCCCGTCGCTGGTGAGCGCGTTCGGCGTGTTCTTCATGCGGCAGTACCTGCTGCAGGCGCTGCCGGACGAGATCATCGAGGCCGCCCGGGTGGACGGCGCGAGCAGCTGGCGGGTGGTGTGGCACGTGGTGTTCCCCGCCGCCCGGCCCGCGATGGCGGTGCTCGGCATGCTGATGTTCGTGCAGACCTGGAACGACTTCCTGTGGCCGTTCCTGGTGCTCACCCAGACCGGCAACCCGACCGTGCAGGTCGCCGTGGCCGGTCTCGGCCGCGGCTACACGCCCGACCAGTCCCTGATCATGGCGGGTGCGCTGCTGGGCACGCTGCCGCTGCTGCTGGTCTTCGCGATCTTCGGCAAGCAGATCGTGGGCGGCATCATGCAGGGCGCGGTCAAGGGCTGACGCCCTGGCTCCAGGGGCCGGGCCGACGCCGCTCCGGCCCCTCCTCTCCCTTCTCCTCCCCTCTTCCTCTTCTCCTCCCCCTCCACCGTCGGTCTCCACGACCCCAATGGGAGCGCTTCCATGCCTGACTCCGAGAACCCGGCCACTCCGGTGACCTTCCCTCCCGCCTTCCTCTGGGGCGCGGCGACCTCCGCGTACCAGATCGAGGGCGCGGTGCGGGAGGACGGCCGTACGCCGTCGATCTGGGACACCTTCAGCCATACGCCGGGCAAGACGGCCGGCGGTGACCACGGTGACATCGCTGTCGACCACTACCACCGCTACCGCGAGGACGTGGCGCTGATGGCGGAGCTGGGCCTGGGCGCCTACCGCTTCTCCGTCTCGTGGTCGCGGGTGCAGCCGACCGGCCGGGGCCCGGCCGTGCAGAAGGGCCTGGACTTCTACCGCCGGCTGGTGGACGAGCTGCTGTCCAAGGGCATCAAGCCGGCCGTCACCCTCTACCACTGGGACCTGCCGCAGGAGCTGGAGGACGCGGGCGGCTGGCCGGAGCGTGACACGGCGTACCGGTTCGCGGAGTACGCGCAGATCGTCGGCGAGGCGCTGGGCGACCGGGTGGAGCAGTGGATCACGCTCAACGAGCCGTGGTGCAGCGCGTTCCTGGGCTACGCCTCCGGGGTGCACGCGCCGGGCCGGACGGATCCGGCGGCGTCGCTGCGTGCCGCGCACCACCTGAACCTGGCGCACGGGCTGGGCGCCTCCGCGCTGCGGTCGGCCATGCCGGCCCGCAACTCGGTGGCCATCAGCCTCAACTCCTCGGTGGTGCGCCCGCTCTCGCAGGACCCGGCGGACCTGGCGGCGGCCCGCCGCATCGACGACCTGGCCAACGGCGTCTTCCACGGGCCGATCCTGCACGGTGCCTACCCGGAGACGCTGTACGCGGCGACGGCCGGCCTCACCGACTGGGACTACGTCCTGGACGGCGACCTGGCGCTGATCCGGCAGCCGCTGGACGCGCTGGGCCTCAACTACTACACGCCCGCCCTGGTGTCCGCGGCGGACGCGTCGGCGAAGGCGCCGCGGGCCGACGGGCACGGGTCGAGCGAGCACTCGCCGTGGCCGGCCGCGGACGACGTCGCCTTCCACCAGACGCCCGGCGACCGCACCGAGATGGGCTGGACGATCGACCCGACCGGCCTGCACGAGCTGATCATGCGCTACACCCGGGAGGCGCCGGGCCTGCCGCTGTACATCACCGAGAACGGCGCGGCCTACGACGACAAGATGGACTCCGACGGCCGGGTGCACGACCCGGAGCGGGTCGCCTACCTGCACGGCCACCTGGCGGCGGTCCACCGGGCGATCTCCGACGGCGCGGACGTCCGGGGCTACTTCCTGTGGTCCCTGATGGACAACTTCGAGTGGGCGTACGGCTACGGCAAGCGCTTCGGCGCGGTGTACGTCGACTACGCGACGCTGGAGCGCACCCCGAAGACCAGCGCCCACTGGTACGCGCAGGCGGCGCGGACGGGGACGCTGCCGGAGATCGACGCGGTCTGACCGGGAGGCCGGGGGCGCGGGTGCCGCGCCCCCGCCGAGGAGTCAGCCTCGGTCGTCAGTACCGTCGGCGGCTCGCTGCCCTGGGCGCACCGGTGGACGCCCGCCTTCAGGACTGTCTGGAGGCGGCCGGCCTGCCGCGCCGTCGGCGCCGCAGCTGCCGGTGGCCTCCGCCGGACGGGGCTCTCCCGTCCAGCTGGATCCAGATCCGCACCTCGGTCCCGCCGAGCACCGAGGAGCCGATGCGGACGTCCCCGCCGGTGGACTCCGCGAGCCGGCGCACGATGTCCAGCCCGAGCCCGGTCGAGCCGTCGCTGCCGGAGCCGCGGCCCCGCGCCATGGCGGCTTCGGGGTCGGGTATGCCCGGTCCCGCGTCGGACACGAGGACGATCACCGCGTCCTCGGCGTTGTGCACGTCGACCGCGAAGGCCGTGCCCTCCGGGGTGTGCCGGAAGACGTTGCCGAGCAGCGCGTCCAGCGCGGCGGCCAGGTCGGCGCGCGCCACGGGGATGCGCACCGGCCGGTCGGCCCCGGCCACCCGCCACTTGCGGCCCTCGTCCTCCGCGAGCGCGGACCAGAACGCCATCCGCTCCCGCACCACCTCGGCCGCGTCGCACCCCGCTCCCGGACCCGCCGCGGCCGTCTGGGGCTTGGCCTCCCGGGCCGTACGGATGATGGTGTCGACCTCGCGCTCCAGCTGCTCGACCGCGGTCCGGGTCTGCTCCGCGGCCGGCCCCTCGCCGAGCGAGGCGGTGTTGAGCCGCAGCACGGTCAGGGGCGTGCGCAGCCGGTGGGACAGGTCGGCCGCCAGCTCCCGCTCGTTGGCCAGGAGTTGGACGACCTGGTCGGCCATCGAGTTGAACGCGACCGCCGCGAGCCGCAGTTCGCTCGGACCCTCCTCCGGGACGCGGGCGCCGAGCTTGCCCTCGCCCAGCTCGCGCGCCCCCTCGACCAGGCTCCGGGCGGGCAGGACCATGCGCACCCCGAGCCGGTCGGCCACCGCGACGGAGCCGACGATCAGCGCGAGACCGACCCCGGCGAGCACCGCCCAGGCCGTGCCCACGCCGTTGGTGACCTCGGACTCCGGCACGTACACCTCGACGACCGCGATCTCGCCGGTGCTGAGCGCGACCGGCTGGAGCAGCGTGGAGCCGCCGGGGACGCCGGTGGTGGAGGCCCGGCCCAGTCTCCGCACGGCCGCGATGTCCTGGTCGGCGGCGCGTTGCCGCCCGAGTTCGAGGGCGCGCTGGCCGTCGCCCGCTGGGATGTGCACGGCCATCCCGGCGTCGGAGCCGACCGAGGCGACGACCCGCTCCAGCTGGTCGCGGTCGGTGGTGATGGACAGGGCGGGGGCGACGGCCGCGGCCTCCCGCTCGGCGTTGGAGAAGGCGCGGTCGCGGGCCATCTCGCGGATGACGAGCCCGAGCGGTACGGCGAAGGCGAGTACGACCATCGTGGTCACGGCCAGCGACACCTTGACCAGGGCCCACCTCATCGCGGCGCCTCCGCCCCCGGCGGTTCGAGCTTCACGCCGACGCCCCGAAGGGTGTGCAGATAGCGGGGGTTGGCGGCCGTCTCGCCCAGTTTCCGCCTGAGCCAGGACAGGTGGACGTCGATGGTCTGGTCGTCGCCGTAGGACTGCTGCCAGACCTCGGCGAGCAGCTCCTTGCGCGGGACCACGACTCCGGGGCGGCGGGCCAGGAAGGCGAGCAGGTCGAACTCGCGGCGGGTGAGGTCCAGCCGCGCGCCGTCCAACTCGGCCTGGCGGCGCAGCGGGTCGACGGTGAGGCCACCGACCCGGAGCACGGGGGACGGCTCGGCCTCCCCGGCGCCGGAGCGGGCGCGGCGCAGCACGGCGGCCATGCGGGCCGAGAGGTGTTCGACCGAGAAGGGCTTGGTGAGGTAGTCGTCCGCACCGGCGTTCAGCAGCCGGACGACCTCCGTCTCGTCGTCCCGGGCGGTGGCGATGATCACCGGTACGTCCGTGATACCGCGCAGCATCTTCAGGGCCTCGGACCCGTCGAGATCGGGCAGTCCGAGGTCCAGGATGACCACGTCGAAGCGGAAATGGGCGACCTCGCGCAGCGCTTCCAGCGCCGTCCCGACACTGCGCACGGTGTGCGAGGCGTCGGTCAGATGCCGGATGAGCGCCGAGCGTACGAACGGGTCGTCCTCGACCACGAGCACACTTGCCATGCGCCGCACCGTACGCCATCCCGAACAGCCGGGTGCGGGCCTGTGGACAACTTCCGTGGTGGGGACAACGAGTGCGCCCGCGGGGGCCCGTGTGTGGACAACGCGTGGGACCCGTGAGGCAGGATGGCCCGCGATGCGCAGAGGACTCGTTCACGTACTGGCCTGGCTGCTCGCCACGGGGGCGGCGGTCACGCTGTCGTGGTGGGGTGTCCACACGGTGATGGCGGGCACGGCCTACGATCCGCCGCGGGCCCTGCCCATCAGGGCCGCCGAGGGGGCGGCGCCAAAGTCGCGGCCGCCGTCCCCGCCGCCGCCCCCGCCGCGGGCACGGACCCCCGAGCCGAAGCGGACCCCCTCGAACCCACCGCCCACGACGCCGAAGCCGGCTCCCTCCCCCACCCGGGCACCCAGCCCCTCCCCCTCACCGGCGGCCACCGGCCGGGTCAGGAGCTACGACACCGACGGCGGCCGGGCGGTGTTCGACCTCGGGACGGCGTCCGCCTCCCTCGTCTCTGCGACCCCCGGCGCGGGCTGGTCGATGCAGGTGTGGAAGACGGAGTCGTGGATCCGCGTGGAGTTCTCCCGGGGCGCGGAGCGCGTGTCGGTGTTCTGCACCTGGCACGACGGGCCGCCGCGCGTGGAGATCGGGACCTACTGAGCGCCGCCTGCGCGGTCATCGGAACACCGAGGCGGGCGGGGCCGGGGACGCCACCGCCGCGGAGTCCGTCACGGGCACGGCCCCACCGGTGAAGTCGGTGAGCGTCCTGCCGTGCTCGACCCGGCCCGGATGCGGGTCGGAGGCGGCGCGGCGGGTCAGCTCGGGGATCGGCAGCGGCGCGTCGGAGGCGACCAGGACGGCGTTGCCGAAGCGTCTGCCGCGCAGCACCGTCGGGTCCGCGACCAGCGCGAGCTGCTCGAAGCGGGCGGCGGCGGTGGCGATCTGGCCGCGCAGGTGGGTCAGCGGCGGCCCGTCGGCCAGGTTGGCGGCGTGCACCCCGCCCGGCCTGAGGACCCTGCGGACGTCGTCGAGGAACTCGGTCGAGGTCAGGTGGGCCGGGGTCCGGGCCCCGCTGAACACGTCGGTGACGACGAGGTCGGCCCAGCCGTCGGGCACCTTGGCGAGTCCCTCCCGGGCGTCGGTGGAGCGCACCCGGATGCGTGCGGTGGGGTCCAGGGGAAGTTCGCGGCGCACGAGTTGGACCAGGGCCGCGTCGCGCTCGACGACCTGCTGGGTGGAGCGGGGGCGGGTGGCGGCGATGTAGCGGGCGAGGGTGAACGCGCCCCCGCCGAGGTGCACGGCGTGCACCGGCCGGCCCGGCGGGGCGACGAGGTCGATCACATGGCCGAGGCGGCGCTGGTACTCGAAGGACAGGTACGCCGGGTCGTCCAGGTCGACGTGCGACTGCGGGGCTCCGTCGATCACCAGGGTCCGGGCGCGGGGCCGGTCGCGGTCGGGGATCAGCTCGGCGAGCCCGCCGTCGACGTTCGCGACGACGGTCTCCGCGTCGGCCTGCCGGCGCCGGCCGCTCCTGGACTTTCCCATGGGGTCATTATCGGGGCGCCCCGATAAGCGGAACGTACGCCTGCCGGGCGGCGGCACGGCACGACACGGCGGTGGCAAGGGACACACGGCGACGACACCCCGGGCCCCACCGGCCGGCAGCCGCAGCCGCACCCCGCGACCCACCGCCCCGGCAGCAACACCCCGGCACCCACCCGGCCCGGCGGCAACACCCCGGAACTCACCGCCCCGGCAACGACAGCCGCACCCCGCGACCCACCGCCCCGGCCACGACACCCCCCGGCCCATCACCGGCCCGGGCGCCCCTCAGCGGCAGCTGTCGGCCGCCTCGATCGTGCGGGCGGCCTCCCCCAGGGCCCTGCGCAGCACCGCAGGGTCCGTCGCGAGGTCCGCCTCGCCCGGCGGCAGCAGCCAGTCCGAGCCCTCGACCGGGGGTTGGGGCGCGAGGGACAGCCCGCGTCCGTCGGTCCCCGTGCAGGTGCTCCCCGGCACGTCCCAGGCCGCGGCCGTCCCCGGCGGGACGAGGAAGCCGAGCGTGCCGCCCCCGTCGTCGTGCAGCACGGGCCCCACCGCCTCTCCCGGTCCGCGCCGCAGGATGTCGACCGCCTCCAACCCCTGCCGCGCCGGCACCGTCACCACATCGCAGCCCACCGCCGGTGTGCTCGGCGGCGTACGAGGATCGTTGATCCGGCTGGTCTCCATCCCGGCCTCCACCACGAAAACCCCTGCTTGGACGAGCGGTCGGGAGACGGGGGCCTCCTCCCGGTCCACAGGGTTCAACGCGGCGGCCCGTCAACGGCTACGGCACAAGTCAGCCGCAAAGGATGGCACTTCATGGCAGATCACGGATGGGATATCCGGTTTGTAGCCAAACCCGGCGTGAGGAGTCCGTCACAGCAGGTACGTTCTTGCCCGCCGGACACAGGGCCGACGATGCGGACGAACCATCCCGGGTCGCCCTGGTCCGGCATGGTTCGACGGTTCGCACGAGAGGACCCGGCCATGGCGTCGTCTGCGGTGACCTCGTCTCAACCCGACCGTCCGGCACGGCCGAATCTCGCCTTCCGGCGGCTGCGCGGGCAGCGCTCACCGGCCGAGTTCGCCGCGGCGATCCGCCGGGCCGCCCTGGAGATCGGGGAGCAGGTCAGCTGTGACGCGCGCTACATCGGCCGGGTCGAGGCGGGTGAGATCCGCTGCCCCAACTACGCATACGAACGGGTGTTCCTGCACATGTTCCCGGGCCGCGCCCTCACCGACCTGGGGTTCGCGCCCCGCTCGTCGGTACGCGGACGCCGGGCGCGCGACACCGACGACACGCCCTGGACACGCACCACGAACCCGGCGGACGCCACGCGTGAGACCAGCGGGGCGGGCGAGCCGTATGAAACGCAGAACCCCTACGACCCGCACCACCCGCACGACACCTACGAGGAGAGCGACGTGCTACGTCGCGCGTTCATGACCGGCGGGGGCGCCACGGTGGCCGCCGCCTCACTGGGGCCCGTCGGCCTCGCCCGCGACGCCTCGGCGGCACAGCGCCCCGTGCGCCGCGCCGGGGCGAGCGACGCGGGTGCCCTGGAAGAAGCCGTGCGCCGGATCCGGCTGCTCGACGACCGGCACGGTGCCGACGGCCTCTACCGCCGCGCGGCCGCCCCGCTGCGCGCCGCCTACGCCCTGCTGGACGCCGGGACGACCCGGCAGACGACGGCGGACCGGCTCTACTCGGGCGCCGGGGAACTGGCCATCTCGGTGGGCTGGCTGGCCCACGACTCGGGGCGCTTCGACGACGCCCGCTCCCACTACGCCGAGGCCCTGGCGACCGCCCGGATGACCGGCGACCCGGGCCTGGAGGCGCACGCCTTCTGCAACACGGCGTTCCTCGCGCGCGACGCGGGCCGGCCGCGCGAGGCGGTCCGGGCCGCCCAGGCCGCGCAGCGCGTCGCCCGGCCCGTGGGCTCGGCCCGGCTGATGTCGCTGCTCGCGCTGCGCGAGGCGGGCGGCTGGGCCGGCCTCGCCGACCGCGTCGCCTGCGAACAGGCCCTGGCCCGCGCCCAGGCCCTCTTCGAGCGGGGCCCCTCGGACGCGGATCCCGAGTGGATGAGCTTCTACGGCGAGGCCGAGCTGGAGGGACTGGAGGCGCAGTGCTGGTCCACGCTGGGCGACTGGCCCCGCGCGGCACGGCACGCGCGGCGGGCGGCGGAACTGCAGGACCCGCACTTCACGCGGAACATCGCGCTGTACACGGCGGAGCTGGCGGACGACCTCGCGCGCGGCGGGCGGCCGGACGAGGCCGCGACAGCGGGGATGCGGGTGCTGGACCTGCTGGAGGAGGTCCAGTCGTCCCGGATCCAGACGATGCTGGCGACCACGGCACGGGTGCTGCTGCCGCACCGGAGGGCTTCGGGGGTGTCGGCGTTCCTGGACCGGTACGCCTCCCCACCCCAAACGCCTTAGGCCGTGTCCGCGGGGCAGGAGGGACTTCCGCGGACCCGGCCTACGCCAGGTGCCCGAGGTCGTTCCAGCTCTCGATCGCGGGTTCGCCGTAGGCCCAGCCGAGCACCGAGAGGGACGTCGGGTTCAGCCGTATCCGGGCCGCGAAGTCGATGGGCAGGCCCAGCCAGCGCGCGCCGACGGACCGCAGGATGTGGCCGTGGGCGAAGATCAGGACGTCGCGGTCGGCCGAGCGCGCCCAGGCGACCACCTCGTCCGCCCGGGCCGTCATCCCGGCGAGGGTCTCGCCCTCGGGGACGCCGTCGCGCCAGATCAGCCAGCCGGGGCGGACGGCCTGGATGTCCGCCGGGGTCATGCCCTCGTACGCCCCGTAGTCCCACTCCAGCAGCGCGTCCCAGCTACGCGCGCGGTCGCCGAAACCGGCCAGCTCGCAGGTCTCACGCGCGCGTGCCAGCGGGCTGGTGCGCACCTCGGCCTCGGGCAGGCCCTCGTACGGTGCCCGGTGCAGGCGCTCCCCGAGCAGCTTCGCGCCCCGCCGGCCCTCCTCCAGGAGGGGTACGTCGGTCCTGCCGGTGTGCTTGCCGGACAGGGACCACTCGGTCTGTCCGTGGCGGGCCAGCAGGATGCGCGGAGCCATGGGGAACCTTTCCGGAGGAAGAACGCAAGCGGAACTCCTCCATCATCGCGCACCCTCTCCGCGGGCAACCCCGGGGGCGATCTCTGCGTCTTTGAGGGCCGGAGGGCGCCCCCAGGGCGAGCCCGTACGCCGTAAAGTGGCACGACCGGACGGCCGGGCGCCGCGTGAGAAGAAGGGGGAGGGCATCGGATGCCGCACACCGAGACACCGGGCACCGAGGCGGACCCCGCACCGCGGCTGCGCTGGTGGACGGAGCTTCCGCTGATCGTGCTGGTGTACGCGTGCTACTCGGCGGGCCGGCTCCTGGCCCGGGGCGACGTCGCCGGGGCGGTCGACCACGGTCTGGCCCTCCTGCGCGCCGAGAAGGCGCTGCATGTGAACTTCGAGCACCCGCTCAACCGCCTCTTCACGCGCGAACCCTGGATAGGCATACCCGCCGACTTCTGGTACGCGTCGCTGCACTACCTGGTGACCCCGGCCCTGCTGGTGTGGCTCTTCCGCTCCCGGGCCGTGCGCTACCGCGCCGCGCGCACCTGGCTGATGACGTCCACGCTCATCGGCCTGATCGGCTTCACGCTGCTGCCGACCTGCCCGCCCCGGCTCCTCGACGCGCGCCACGGCTTCGTGGACACGATGGCGCAGTACAGCTCCTACGGCTGGTGGGGAGGCGCGGCGAGCGCCCCGCGCGGCATGGGCGACATGACCAACCAGTACGCGGCGATGCCGAGCCTGCACGTGGGCTGGGCCCTGTGGTGCGGCGTGATCCTGTGGCGCCACGGCGGTACGCGCCTGACGAAGGCGGCCGGTGTCGCCTACCCGCTGATCACCACGATCGTCGTCATGGGCACCGCCAACCACTACTTCCTCGACGCGGTCGCGGGCGCGGCCGTCATGGGCGCCGGGCTGCTGCTGGCGCCGGTCGTGACGCGGACGGCCGACCGGGTCAAGGCGCGGTTCGTGCCGCGCTTCGCACCGGTCCCGGCGGACACTTCCGCCGCGGGTTCCTCGATTGTCAGTGCCGGATGCCAGACTTCCGCGGGTGAGCGAATTCCACGGCAGCGCGAGTCGCGGTTCGGAGCGGGAGCCGAGCCGAGTGCCTCCCCCAAGGACGCGGGGGACGGCGCTCCGGCAGCGGCTCGCTGAGCTGCGCGGCCCCGACGTCCCCGCGAAGGCACTGGACGCGCGCGCCCTGGCGGCGCTGGCCGCGAACCCCGGCTGCGCGCGGCGCGCGATCCTCGACGGCGCCGGGGTGAACAAGACGGCCCTGGCGAGCGCGCTGGGCGCCCCGTCGGCCTTCGGGCAGTCGCAGTTCGCGCTCACGCGGGGCAACGCCTTCGAGGCGAAGGTCAAGGCCGACGGCGGTGCGGAGCTGCTGCGGCTGGTGCACGAGAAGCTGGACCGCTCGGCCGAGCCGCCCGCCGGGGCGCGGGTGCCCGACCTGACCGCGACCGGCCCCCAGGGGCGTACGGCCCGTACGGCGCTGGAGCTGCGGGAGGCCGCCGCGCACCCCGGCGAGTGGACCCTGCTCGACCACCCGATGCTCGCGCTGGACGTCGCGGGCTCCCCCGCGTTCCTGGAGCCGGACGCGGTGGTGGTCCACCCGGACGGCAGTTGGACGGTCGTGGAGATCAAGTCCTTTCCCCTGCTGGACGGTTCGGCGGACCCGGCGAAGGTCGGGGCGGCGGCCCGGCAGGCCGCGGTGTACGTGCTGGCGCTGGAGGAGGTCGCGGCCCGGCTGGATCCGGCCCCGCGCGTGCGCCACCGGATCCTGCTGGTCTGCCCCCGGGACTTCTCCAACCTGCCGGCGGCGTCCGCGGTGGACGTCCGCAAGCAGCGCGCGGTGACGGCCCGCCAGCTGGCCCGGCTGACCCGCATCGAGGACATCGCCGACGCGCTCCCCGAGGGCACGTGCTTCTCCCCGGAGCTGCCCGCCGAGGAGCTGACCGCGGCCGTGGAGTCGGTCCCGGCGACGTACGCGCCCGAGTGCCTGTCCGCGTGCGAACTGGCCTTCCACTGCCGGTCCCGGGCCCGCGAGGCGGGGGCGGTGACCTCACTCGGCCGTGCGGTGCGGGCGGAGCTGGGCGGTCTGACGACCGTGGAGGACGTCCTGGCGGCGGCCCGCGGCGAGGCCGGCGATCCCGGTGACCCGGCGGTGGCGGCCCTGCGCCGCGCGGCCGCCCTGCGCGCCGAGGCCCTGGAGGCGGCGTGTCGCTGATCTCCACGCTGGCCCGCCTGGAAGCCGTCAGCACCGGCCGCGCCCAGCCCGCCGCCACCGTCCGGCACCGCCATCTGTCCGACCGTCCCCTGGTGTTCGTGCCGCTCATCACCGCCGGTGAGGCCGGGGCCCCGCTCGGCGCGCTGGTCGGCACCGACCGGGACGCGCCGCGGCTGCTGGTCGTCCCGCAGCCCCGCGACCGCGACCTCAGGTTCGCGTTCCTGGCCGACCTGGCCGACGTGGTCCTGCCGTACGTCGAGGCGTACGGCGAGGTGGTGGAGGCCGCCGAGCGCACCGAGACCGACCCGGAGACCGGCAAGCGGGTCAAGGTCGAGGTCGACCTGTGCGCGGACGCGCCGCAGCTTCTCGTGCCGAGCCGGGCGGGCATCGAGCTGGTCCGGCTGCTGGGGCGGTCCACGCGGTTCCGGCGCACGGCCGAGCAGGACCCGCAGACGCCCTACCCGGCGCCGCCGCGGGTGCCGCTGCTCGGGCGGTGGCTGACGCACTTCGGGGAGCGGGCCCGGGTGCCGGGCTCGTCGCTGCTGCTGGCGATGACCGACGTGCTCGGCCGGCACTGGGCGACCGGGCAGTCCACGCTGGAGGACCAGCACCTGGGGGCGCTGCTCGCCTGGATCGACCCGCCCGAGGGCGTCACCGGCGCCGTGGCGGCGCTGCGGGCCGAGCTGGAGCGGGACGCGCAGGGCCAGCTGGTCTGTCCCCCGGCCGGTCCGGCCACCGACCCGGCCTTCGACAACAAGCTCCTCGCCCCGGCCATCGAGCGCTACGACCGTGCCCGCACGGCCCTCGCGGCCGCCGAGGACGGCCTGGAGGCCGACGAGCGGCTGGGCGTGCTGACCGCCGCCGAGCGGGAGATCCGCGACCTGGTGCTCAGCCGCACCCGGCCCACCTGGGACGCGGTCTGGCGGGGCCTGGACCTGCTGCGCGCGCTGCCCCCGGGGGCGCATGTCGAGGAGCGCTGGACGCGCGACCGCTGGTCGTTCACCGGCCACCGCGACCGGGTCCTGGCCGGCGAGCCCCCGCAGCCCCGCCGCGACGACGCGGTCACCGCGGCGAACAAACTCGCCACCCGGGAGCGCGAACAGGCCCGGCTGGAGGCGCAGGAGGCCCTCGACGACCCGCTGGTGATGGCGGGCCGGCGGCTGTCCGGTGAGGCGTTCGCGGGCGAGGTCACCGAGGTGGTGATGGCGTACAGCGACGGCAAGCGCCCCAGCCCCCGCCCCCTGGTGACGGTCCGCACGGACGACCGGCCGCATCTCGGGGAGCGCGCGAAGGTGTACCGCTCGCTGGGCGGGAAGCCGCAGTCGGCGGAGTTCGTCACGGCCGAGGAGGACGGCGCGTACCTCGTGCTGCGGATCCTCGACAAGATGGGGCGCGGCAAGGAGCCCGAGCCGGGATCGGTGCCGGAGAAGGGCGACCGGGTCTGCTTCACGCTCTTCGAGCACGAGCAGCGCGGCGGCGCGAAGCTCCCCGACCCGGAGGAGACCCCGTGGACGCACGGCGGGCCGCCCGGTGAGGCGACCCTGGAGGCAGCCGATCCGGTGACCGAGGAGGATGTGCTGTGACCACGGTGTTCGACCCCTCGGCCGCTGCGGCCCAGGCCACCGACGCGATCCTCCACGACACGCTGCACGGCACCGCGCGCGGAGTCGTCGTGGACTCCCCGCCCGGCGCGGGCAAGTCGACCCTGGTCGTGCGCGCGGCTCTGGAGCTGGCCGGGGCCGGTCACCCGCTGATGGTGGTCGCGCAGACCAACGCCCAGGTCGACGACCTGGTCCTGCGGCTGGCCGGGAAGGACCCCGAGCTGCCCGTGGGGCGGCTGCACAGCAGTGACGCCGACCCCTACGACAAGGCGCTCGACGGCCTGGACAACGTCCGCAAGTCGGCGAAGGCGGCCGACCTCGCCGGGCTGGCCGTGGTGATCTCCACGGCGGCGAAGTGGGCGCACGTGAAGACCGACGAGCCCTGGCGGTACGCGATCGTCGACGAGGCCTACCAGATGCGCTCGGACGCCCTGCTCGCGGTGGCCGGGCTGTTCGAGCGGGCGCTGTTCGTGGGCGACCCGGGGCAGCTGGACCCGTTCTCGATCGTGGGCAGTGAGCAGTGGGCGGGCCTCGCCTACGACCCGTCGGCCTCGGCGGTGACGACCCTGCTCGCGCACAACCCGGACCTGCCCCAGCACCGGCTGCCGGTGTCCTGGCGGCTCCCGGCCTCGGCGGCGCCCCTGGTCTCGGACGCCTTCTACCCGTACACGCCGTTCCGCAGCGGCACCGGACCCGGCGACCGCGCCCTGGCCTTCGCGGTGCCGTCGGACGGCTCGGGCCCGGACCGGGTGATCGACGAGGCGGCGGCGTCGGGCTGGGGCCTGCTGGAGCTGCCCGCGCGGCACACCCCGCGCACGGACCCGGAGGCGGTGCGGGCGGTGGCGGCGGTGGTGCGCCGCCTGCTGGACCGCGGCGGTGCGGCGACCTCGGAAGCCTCGCCCGACCCGTCCCCGCTCACGGCCGACCGGATCGCCGTGGGCACGGCACACCGGGACCAGGCGGCCGCGGTCCGCGCGGCCCTGGCCGAGCTGGGCGTCACCGACGTGGTCGTGGACACGGCGAACCGGCTGCAGGGCCGTGAGTACGACGTCACGGTGGTCCTCCACCCCCTGTCCGGCCGCCCCGACGCCACCGCCTTCCATCTGGAGACGGGCCGTCTGTGCGTCCTGACCTCGCGCCACCGGCACGCCTGCATCGTGGTGTGCCGGGCGGGGGTGACCGGACTGCTGGACGACTATCCGTCGACGGAGCCGGTGCAGCTGGGGACGGTGGTGAAGTTCCCGGACGGCTGGGAGGCCAACCACGCGGTGCTGGCGCACCTGGCCGAACATCGCGTGTCCTGGCGGCCGTAGCGAACACGCGGTGGTGGTGCGGCCGTATCCACGACACCGATGCCCACTTGCGCGCCCGCGAGACAATGGACGGTGGCCCGCTCCACCTGACGGGTCAGCGCGACGTACGAGGAGGAGAAGACATGGCGGAGCCCACGCCGCGTCGGAACGAACCGCGGCTACGCCCCGCGCCCCTGCTCTTCGAGCCCGCGGAGGCGGCCTCGGACCCTGAGCACTTCTTCGACCTCGAGTCGATCGACGACCCACGGGCCCTGCTGGCCCGGGCCACGGAGCTGACGCTGGCCTTCCGGGCCGCGGCGGACCGGGCGGTGGAGTTCCAGGCGATGGCGGCGGCGCAGCTGGCCGATCCGCGGCGGTTCGACCGGCTGACGACGGCGGACATCGCCGAGCGGGCCGAGTGGACCGAGGACTACGCCAAGAAGATGGTCGAGTTCGGACGGGACCTGATGCGGGGCGACGCCGAGAGCCGGTGACCCCCGCCCCGGTCCCGGCGGTGGCTCCGCCCGATCACCCGGCATATGCCAGGCGGGCAAGATACCCCCACCCACCCGCTCCTGTCCCGGTTTCCCGCAACCCTCGGGAACCGCACGCTCACGCCCGGTACACCTGGAGGCATGAGCAGCGCATGGAACGCCTCCCACGTCACCCCGGACGGAGCCGCCTGGCTCGCCTCGGCAGGAACGTATCCGCGAAGCACGCTCGCCCTCTGGGAGGAGCGGCCGGACGCGCCGGTCGTGCTGCCCTGCGGGGCGGTCTTCGACGTGGTGAGCGCGCCCGCGGTGTTCGGCCGGCGGATGCTCGACCGGCTGTGGGACGACGGGCCCGGCTCGGGTCCGGTGGCGGAGTACCGCGGCCGGACGCTGCTGTTCGCCGCGCCCGGCACGGCCCAGCGGCTGCCGGCGCTGCTGGAGTGGGAGGAGTGGGGCGCCCACGACCGGGACGGCCGGGGCGCCCGGCAGGGCTGCCGCACGGACGCCGTGCCGCCGCTGCTGTGCCACGGCACCGGGGACGCCGTGACCGTCCCCGCCCCCACGGGAGGCGTCTCCCGCTCCCGCTGGCTCGTCGCCCCCGACACCCGGCAGCCCTGGCTCCCCGGCCCCGAGGTCCTGCTGTGGGCGGCGGTGCGGGCGGCCCGGTCCGCCGTGCGGATTTCGATTTTTCCTCCCGCCGACCAGGGTGCTAAGGTCTACGACGTCAGCAGGCGCCGCTAGCTCAGTTGGTTAGAGCAGCTGACTCTTAATCAGCGGGTCCGGGGTTCGAGTCCCTGGCGGCGCACGACAGTGAAAGGCCCCTCGTGAGAGCGAGGGGCCTTTGGCGTGCTGCGGGACGGCGTCCGTACGGCGTCAGTGGCCGACCCCGATCTTCACGATCCACGCCCCCGAGGCCGTCCGCCCCTCCACCTCCACCCGTACGCCCTCCCCCGGCACCGTGAAGCTCTCGCCCAGGGCGATCGGGGCGTCCGCGAGGGGCGGGTAGACCGAGTTCTCCCAGCAGGCCTCGGTGCGCGGGTGGGCGTCGATCACCTCGATCGGTCCGCCCCCGGACTGCGCCCCGCCCCGCACCCGGTACACCAGCACGCCCTGCCGGCACGCGGCGGCGTCGTTGCCCGCCGGTCCCCGCGCCTCGAAGGCGAGCACGCTGTCCCGCCCCGTGCGCACCACCGCGAGCTTGGTGCCCCGCCCGAGCCCGAAGGCCGGCGACCCGGCGGCGCCCGCCACCGGTACGCCCGGCCCGGCGGCGAGCGGCTCCAGGGTCAGCCGGGCGGGCGCGGCGTCCTGGACGCAGCGCACCTGCCGCGAGTCCAGCCAGCCCAGCTTCCACTTGTGCCAGCCGAACAGATCCGGGGCGAGCCCGAACTGGCTGCCCATCAGGTCCCAGTCGCCGACGTGCGTGTCCCAGTCGCCCTTGCCGTCGGCGGGGCGGTGGTACAGATCGGGCAGGTCGAACACATGGCCGGTCTCGTGGGCGAGAACCAGCCGGTCCGGTGGGTGCTGCTCGAACACCGTGACGATCCGGCGCAGATCGGTGCCGTCGGCCCGCAGCGGGCTCGTGAGGTTCACCACCTTGGTCGCGTCGGAGTCCACGCCGGGCGCGTCCGGGTCGGCGACGAAGTACACGACGTCGTAGCGCGAGAAGTCGACCTGCGGGTCGGCGACGGCGAGGGCGTCGCGCAGGTAGGCGGACCGGTGCTCGGGGCTCCAGTCGCGTTGTATGGCGTACGCCGTGGACGGCTGCGGCATCTGGATCCAGTGCCCTAGCGGGTGCGGGCGCAGGGTGAAGCGGCCGTAGGAAGCGCGTTCGAAGAAGCGGGTGGTCGCCGGGAAGTGGTCGGCGGTCAGCTCCTGCGGCGTGGTCAGCGGATGGGCGTCCGGGAACGACAGGAAGACCATCACCGCGTCCAGGGCCCGGGCCGGGCGCGGATAGGCCGCGTTCCAGGTGTCCAGGCCCTCCGAGTGGTGGGCGTCGGTGCGCGTCAGGGCGCAGGGCGCGGCCGGGTCGGTCTCGGCGGCCGAGGGGCCGGTGCCGAGGGAGGTCGCGGCCAGGGCCGACATGGTGGTGAACACGGCCGCGGTACTGCGCAGTCGGGCGCGCGGAAACGGACGCGGCACGGGTACCTCCGGGTACGGTTCGCGGGACACCGCACCCAGCCTGTGGGCATTTGTCATACTGCGCCCTGTTTGCCTGCACCACTTGGGTGAAGGGCCCGAAAGAATGCGGAAGCCGACATCCCCGAAGCACTCACGGAACGTCACAACTGGTCGGGGGCTTGAAGAAGCCGTCCAGGTGCGAGCAGAAACGATCTGGCAGAAGGGCCGATTGGTCGGGGAGACTGGACACCGGCTGGAAGGCCCTGGGGCCAGCCTCTATGATCGGCACACTTTCCTGACCTTTCCTGCACGGACAGAGATCGAATACATGCGGGAGCGAGCGGTGAGCGGAACCTCCGAAGGGCCGGCGCCCGCGGCGAACCTCGACCGGGCGGTCGTCACAGAGAGTGAGATCGATACGTCTTCCCGTACCGAGCCCCTGCCACGGCCGCCCTACCGTGCCGTCTTCACGGCCGCCCCCCTCGCCATGGCCGTGGTCGACCGCGAGGGCCTGGTCGTGAGCGCCAACGAGGCGCTCGCCGCGCTGCTCGGCAGCGCCCCGGAGGGGCTGGCCGGATCCGTCGCCGCCGACCTGGTCGACCTCACCTCCGACGCCCGCAGCCGGCACGCCTACCGCGAGGTGCTGCGCGGCCGGCAGTCCCGGCTGCGCTGCACCCGCCGCCTGAAGCACCCCGACGGGCACTCGCTGTGGGTGCAGGTGACGGTCGCCCCGCTGCCCGGGGAGGACAGCGCCGTGCTGCTGTCCGTCGCCGACGTCAGCGCCCGCCGGGAACTCCAGGCCCGGCTGCGGCACTTGCAGATGCACGACCCGGTGACCCGGCTGCCCAACCGCACGCTGTTCTTCGAACGGCTGTCGGCCGCGCTGGAGGCGGAGTCGTACGAGCAGAGCGGCACGGGCCGGATCGGGCTGTGCTACCTGGACCTGGACGGCTTCAAGGCCATCAACGACACCCTCGGCCACCGCGTGGGCGACCGGCTGCTGGCCGCCGTCGCCGAGCGGCTCACGCGCTGCGCGGACGAGGCCGGCCGGTCCCGCGCCAGCGTCCCGCTGGTGGCCCGGCTCGGCGGGGACGAGTTCGCGCTCCTCGTCGAGGACTCCACGGGCACCGAACAACTGGCCGAGCTGGCCGAAGCGGTACTGCGGGCCGTGCAGGACCCGTTCGACCTCTCCGGCCGGCGGCTGTCGGTGTCGGCGTCGATCGGGGTCGTCGAGCGGCACGCGGCCGGCACGACCCCCACCGCCCTGATGCAGGCCGCCGACACGACGCTCTACTGGGCGAAGGCCGACGGCAAGGCCCGGTGGACGCTGTTCGACCCGGAGCGCAACGCCCATCGCATGACCCGCCAGGCCCTCGCCTCCACGCTCCGGCCGGCCATCGACCGGGACGAGTTCCGGCTGGAGTACCAGCCGCTGGTCGGCATGGAGGACGACCGCCTGCACGGGGTCGAGGCGCTGGTCCGCTGGAACCATCCGCAGTTCGGCGTACTGACGCCGAATCGGTTCATCGGACTTGCCGAGGAGGACGGCTCGATCGTCCCGCTGGGCCGCTGGGTGCTGCGCACGGCCTGCGAGCAGGCCCGCCGCTGGCAGCTGGACCACCCAGACGAGCCGCCGATCTTCGTCAGC
Source organism: Streptomyces sp. (assembly GCF_031181705.1). Classification (GTDB taxonomy): domain Bacteria; phylum Actinomycetota; class Actinomycetes; order Streptomycetales; family Streptomycetaceae; genus Streptomyces. Next base: position 34,669 of record NZ_JAPSKN010000008.1, on the reverse strand, counting down.
GTGAACGTGGCGGTGCGGCAGATCTGGGACTCCGACCTGGTGGCGGACGTGGCTCAGATCCTGGCGGAGACGGAGCTAGCGCCACACCTGCTCCAGCTGGAGCTGACCGAGTCCGCGGTGATGGGCTCGGCGGGCCGTCCGCTGCAGACGCTGAAGGCGCTCAGCGACATGGGCGTGCGCATCGCCATCGACGACTTCGGCACGGGCTACTCGAACCTGGCGTACCTGAGCAGGCTGCCGGTGTCGGCGCTGAAGCTCGACGGGTCCTTCGTCCGCGGCTTCCAGTACGACGACCGGGACGCGGCGACCCGGGCGAACCCGGCCGACGAGGTCGTCGTCGAGGCGATGATCCAGCTCGCGCACCGGCTCGGGCTGACCGTCACGGCCGAGTGCGTGGAGACCTCGGCGCAGGCGACCCGGCTGCGGCGCATCGGCTGCGACACCGGACAGGGCTGGCTGTACTCCCGCCCGGTGTCGCCGGACCGCATCTCCGAGCTGCTCGGCACGCCGGACGTTCAGGCGGAGGCGGGCGTCGCCAATCCGTAGGCGTCGGCGATGAGTTCGTAGCTGCGGACGCGGACGTCGCCGCCGTGCGCGTTGGCCGTGATCATCAGCTCGTCGGCGCCGGTGCGCTTGGCGAGGTCGTCCAGGCCGGAGCGGACCTCGTCCGGGGTGCCGTGGATGACGTTGGCGTTCCAGGAGTCGACGAAGTCGCGTTCCATGGGGCTGAACGCGTAGGCCTCCGCCTCCTGCGGGGTGGGCACCAGGCCGGGGCGGCCGGTGCGCAGCCGGACCATGCTGAGGGCCGCGGCCAGCACCTGGCGGCGGGCCTCCTTCTCCTCGTCGGCGGCGAGCGCGGAGACGCCGATGAGGGCGTACGGCCGGTCGAGCACGGCGGACGGCTGGAAGGACTCGCGGTACAGGTCCAGGGCCGGGAGGGTGTTCTGCGCCGAGAAGTGGTGGGCGAAGGCGAACGGCAGGCCGAGCGACCCGGCCAGGCGGGCGCTGAAGCCGGAGGAGCCGAGCAGCCAGATCGGCGGGCGGTGCGGGGACTGCACGCCGCCGGGGGACGTGGCCTGCACCGGGCCCGGGACGGCGTGGATGCGGCGGTAGCGGTGGCCGTCGGGGAAGTCGTCGTCGAGGAACCGGGTCAGCTCGGCGAGCTGCAGCGGGAAGTCGTCGGCGCCCTCGGCCAGCCGGTCGGTGCGGCGCAGGGCGGCGGCGGTGGCGCCGTCCGTGCCGGGCGCGCGGCCGAGGCCGAGGTCGATCCGGCCCGGGGCCATGGCCTCCAGCGTCCCGAACTGCTCGGCGATGACCAGTGGGGCGTGGTTGGGCAGCATCACGCCGCCCGAGCCGAGGCGGATGCGGTCGGTGTGGGCGGCGAGGTGGGCGAGGATCACGGCCGGGGAGGAGGAGGCCACGCCGGGCATGGAGTGGTGCTCGGCGACCCAGTAGCGGTGGAAGCCGCGCCGCTCCGCGAGGCGGGCCAGCTCGACGCTGGTGCGCAGCGCGTCGGTGGCGGTGCGGCCGGCCCCCACGGTGACCAGGTCCAGTACGGAGAGGGGGACGGGGGCGCTGCCCTGCGCCGTGCCGCGAATCTCGTCTGCCGCGCCGCGTGTGTCGTCTGCCGCCACGGTGGGGTGCCTCCTGCTGTGGGCCGTGTGCTGTCGTCCCGGACCACAACAGGGGACTGTCTCCGCTTATTCCCGGCCGCGGCGTCCCGGGGCGGTCAGGCGGCCTGTTCCCAGTCGTCGCGTGCGCAGCCGGGCGGCGGCGGGGGGCCGGTCTTCTCGCGGGCCCGCAGGACGGTCCAGGTGAGCGCTGCGGCGGCGAAGATCCACCACGGCAGGGGCCACACGGCACCCCACCAGCCGGCGCGCGGCTGCCCGAGGGCGTCCACGGCGGCGCTGACCATGGCCGCGGCCAGGCTCCAGCACAGCAGGCGGGCGGAGAGCCGGACAGCGCTTGCGGAGGATCTGAACGGGCCCGGTGCGGCCATCGGGGGGCATCCTTCACGGCACGACTGGCTGCGGACGTGGACAGTGTGCACGCGATGGACGCCGGACGGGGAACGCGCTTTCGGTCAACTCAAGGGCCCTGTGGTGCGGCGGAGTTGAGCATTCCTCAGCTTCCGGGTGGGGCACGGGAGCACATGTGCCCCGCTTTGCCCCGAATAAGCGGCAGGGCCGATTCCGGCCCGCATGGCAGGCCCGTCCGAGGGCACCGGCCCCTTCGGTCGGTTGCCGGGAGGGTGCCTTGGACTTCATGACGCGGCGTGCGGTGAGATGCCTGAAGGTGATGTTCACGGTCGCCGTGAGCCTGAATCTCGTCGAGGCCGTCGGAGATCCGAGCGGGGCGGTGTGGACGGCGGTCCGGCTGGCGGCAACCGCGGCCTTCACCCTGGCTCTGGCCGCCTGCGCCGTGCTGTGGGTGCTGCGGTGGCGCCGCGCGGGGGACTGATGGGCGGGCGGACGCACAGCGCCGGTTCGCTCGACCGTCGGCGCGGCGCCCGGGCGGCGGGCGTCTTCGGGGCCGTGGTCGCCGGGCCGCAGGAACTGCTCGACTCCGGTGTCGGCTGGGACTTTCTCCTGTCCGCGGCGGTCGGGGCCGCCGCGGGCGCGGTCGTCGGCCTCGCCTTTCCCTCCGTCCTGTCCCGGCGGCGCCGGGAACGGCCCGCCGTCCCGCCGCCGCCGCATCCCCCGCCCCCGCCGCCCGAGCAGAGGACCTGAGGCCGCCCCACAGCCAGGCGGGGCTCATGCCTGCACGATCGGCTCCCGCGTGAACAGCGCGCCCAGCTCCGGGGCGTTGACCCGGCGGTCGGCCAGCCGGAGGGCCTCCCAGACCGTGACCTGGTTGGCGGTGAGGACCGGCTTGCCCAGTTCCTTCTCCAGAGCCGGGATGTGGGCCGCCGTGTGCAGGGCCGTGTCGGGCAGGAGGAGCGCCTCGGCGTCGGGGTGGTCGGAGTTCCGCGCCAGGGCGAGGACTTCCGGCTCGCCCCACGTGGCCACCTCGGCCGCCGCGATGACGCCCGAGCTGCTGACCGACACGATGTCGACGCCGTCCGAGCGCAGGAACTGCGCGAAGAGCTGCGCCACGTCCTCCGGGTACGTCGCGCCGATCGCGACCCGCCGCACCCCCAGTTCCCGTACCGCGTGCACGAACGCGAAGGACGTCGAGGAGGCGGGCATGCCGGCCGCCACGGCGAGCGTGCGGACCTGCTCCTGGGCGCCGTCCCAGCCGTGCACGAAGCTGCCGCTGGTGCACGCCCAGACGACCGCCTCCGCGCCGGCGTGCCGCAGTTCCTGCACGCCCGTCGCCAGCCGTCCCGCGGAGCCCGTCTCCAGCAGCGCGTCCGCCCGGTGCGCGTCCTCACCGAGGTCGGTGTGCACCAGGTCCACCCGGATGTCGCTGCCCAGCAACTGCTCGATGCGGGGATAGTCGTCCTCGGCGGAGTGGCCCGGGTAGAGGAATCCCAGTGCTGTCATGTCCAGCCTTCCTGCTGCTGCTCTTCTTCCGGCACTACGGGACCGGGGTCCGCCCCCGGCGGTACGGGACCGGAACGCGCCGCCGGATCGACCGGCGCTTGGTACGGTCCCACCGCACGGGTACCCAGTCGGCGCAGCGCCGCCCACATCGTCACTTGGTTGGCCGAGATCACCGTGTACGGCGTCACCGGCGCCACCCGGCGTACGTCCAGCTCGGCCAAGGCCTCCAGCAGCGCCCCGGAGGTGGTGATCGCGGGGACGGCCCCGGCCCGGCCCATCGCCTCGCACAGCGTCTCGTGCTCGCTGACCAGGCGGGCGAGATCGTCGCTCACCTCGACCGGCCCGTAGGGCGTGCGCGTCACGCGCAGACAGAGGCCGTACGGGACCCGGCGCCACAGCTCGCGGTCGAGGGCGAAGCCGAAGGGGGCGACGACGCCGACCCCGCGCCGCGGGCCGGGTCCGCGGAGAAGGGAGACGTCCATGGCGGGCACCGGTTTCACGCTGGGCGACAGGCAGGCGACTCGGCGCGGGAACGCCCCGTGTTGACGCCGGTAGGTTCGGGTGCGAGCGTGGTCAATCCGCCCGGATCACCCCTCGGCCGACCCCGGGTGTACTCGTCGTCACCGGCGGCCCCGCGCGGTCCCCGGCCCCGCCGAACGGCTGGAGAAACGGCTGCTCATGCCCACTCCCACCCTGCTCGTCCTGGACGCCGACCCCCTCCCCCGCCTCGGCCGCCTCACCGGCCGCGCGCGTATCGAACACACCGACGCGGCGGGGCTCGCGGAGCGCCTCCCGCGCGCGGATGTGCTCCTGGTGTGGGATTTCACCTCGCGCGCCGTCCGGGACGCCTGGCCGGGCGCGGGTCCGCGCCCGCGCTGGGTGCACACCGCGAGCGCCGGGGTGGACCATCTGATGTGTCCGGAACTGGCCGCCTCCGACACGGTCGTGACCAACGCCCGCGGCGTCTTCGATGAGCCGATCGCCGAGTACGTCGCCGCACTCGTGCTGGCCATGGCCAAGGACCTGCCGCGCACGCTGGAGCTCCAGCGGGAGCGGACCTGGCGGCACCGCGAGACGCGCAGGGTGGCCGGGAGCCGGGCCGTCGTGGTCGGGTCCGGGCCGATCGGCCGGGCGATCGTGCGCACGCTGAAGGCGCTGGGCATCACCACCGCGCTGGTCGGCCGGGCCGCGCGCTCCGGCGTGCACGGCCCGGAGGACCTGGACCGGCTGCTGTCGCGCGCCGACTGGGTGATCGCCGCCGCGCCGCTCACCGAGCAGACGCGCGGGATGTTCGACGCCCGCCGCTTCGGCGTGATGCAGCCGTCCGCCCGGTTCGTCAACATCGGCCGCGGGGCGCTCGTCGTCGAGGACGCCCTCGCCGAGGCCCTGCACAAGCGCTGGATCGCGGGTGCCGCCCTGGACGTCTTCGAGACCGAACCCCTGCCCGCGGACAGCCCGCTCTGGCGGGCCCCGGGCCTGATCGTGTCCCCGCACATGAGCGGCGACACCGTCGGCTGGCGCGACGAACTCGGCGCCCAGTTCGTGGAGCTGTACGAACTCTGGTCGTCCGGCGAGCCGTTGCGGAACGTGGTCGACAAGCGGCGTGGGTACGTACCCGGACACTGACGTTCCTGGGAGGGTGGATGACCGAGCTGACCGAGCTGACCGAGCTGACGGCCGTACGACTGCTCGACGGGTACCGCACGGGCGAGTTCAGTCCCGTGGAGGCGGCCCGGGCGGCGCTGCAGCGGGCCGAGTCGATCCAGCCGGAGGTGAACGCCTTCGTCCGGCTGACCGCCGAGGACGCGCTGGAGCGGGCCCGGGAGTCGCAGGAGCGCTGGCGGCGCGGTGAGCCACGGGGGCTGCTGGACGGGGTGCCCGTCACGGTGAAGGACATCCTGCTGCTGCGCGGGGCACCGACCCTGCGCGGCTCGACGGCGGTGGATCCGGCGGGGCGCTGGGACGAGGACGCCCCGTCCGTGGCCCGGCTGCGGGAGCACGGGGCGGTGTTCCTCGGCAAGACGACGACCCCCGAGTACGGCTGGAAGGGAGTGACGGACTCGCCGCTGAGCGGTGTGACCCGCAACCCCCACGACCCCTCGCGCACGGCGGGCGGTTCGAGCGGCGGCAGCGCGGCGGCCGTGGCGCTGGGCGCGGGGCCGCTGTCGCTGGGCACGGACGGCGGGGGCAGCGTCCGCATCCCGGCCTCCTTCTGCGGCATCTTCGCGCTGAAGCCGACCTACGGACGCGTGCCGCTGTACCCGGCGAGCGCCTTCGGCACGCTGGCGCACGTGGGGCCGATGACCCGGGACGCGGCGGACGCGGCCCTGCTGCTGGACGTCATCGGGCACCCGGACTCGCGCGACTGGTCGGCGCTCGCCCCGCCGCCCGGCTCGTACGCGGAGGGCCTGGCCGGCGGGGTGCGCGGGCTGCGGGTGGCGTACTCGCCGACGCTGGGCGGGCAGGTGGCGGTGCGGCCGGCGGTGGCGGCGGCGGTGCGGCGGGCGGTGGAGCGGCTGGCGGAGCTCGGCGCGTACGTCACGGAGACCGACCCGGACCTCACCGACCCCGTGGAGGCCTTCCACACCCTGTGGTTCAGCGGGGCCGCGCGGGTCACCCAGCGCCTCGCGCCGCACCAGCGGGAGCTGCTCGACCCGGGCCTGCGGGAGATCAGCGCGCGGGGCGCGAGGTACTCGGCGCTGGACTATCTGGCCGCGGTGGACGTCCGGATGGACCTCGGTCGGCGCATGGGCCGTTTCCACGACACCTACGACCTGCTCGTCACGCCGACCCTGCCGATCACGGCGTTCGAGGCGGGCGCCGAGGTGCCGAAGGGGTCCGGCCACCGGCGCTGGACGGGCTGGACGCCGTTCACGTACCCGTTCAACATGACGCAGCAGCCCGCCGCGAGCGTGCCGGTCGGCTTCGACGGGGACGGGCTGCCGGTCGGTCTGCAGCTCGTGGCCGCCCGGCACCGGGACGCATTGGTGCTGCGGGCGGCCCACGCGCTGTACGAGGCCGGGGCGGCACCGGGCAGCCGGCCTGCGCCCTCCTGAAGCTCAGCGTCTCCCCCGCCGTCCCCGGTCAAGGGCAGCCGGAGGGGAGGTGGGGGACTTGCGAAGAGCGGCATGACCAGAAGGCGCTCGGGTAGCCGCGCGCCCATGGCTCCACCAGAGAGAAGCCCACACAAAAGCCCACACAGAAGTCCGGAACACCTGTCCCGGCCCGGCTCCGGACCCACCCGCCGGTCGCTGCTCGCGGGGGTCGCGGCGCTCGGCACGCTGGGCGCGGCCGGATGCAGCCGGGTCGCGACCGCCTCGGACGTCGAGGGCGGCGACCTCCTCGACCGCCTCCGGGCGGCGGGCGTCGTCCGTCTCGGCATCGCCGGCGAGATCCCGTTCGGCTTCATCGACGAGAACGGCGAGCTGACCGGGGAGGCACCGGAACTGGCCGAGGTGATCTTCAAGCGCCTCGGCGTCGCCCGGGTCCAGCCCGTACCGACCGAGTTCGGCTCGCTCATCCCGGGCCTGAACTCCCAGCAGTTCGACGTCGTCGCCGCCGGGATGTACGTCAACCCCGAGCGCTGCGCACAGGTCATCTTCGCCGACCCGGACTACCAGATGCTCGACGCGTTCATCGTCCGCAAGGGCAACCCCAAGGGACTGCGCTCCTACCAGGACGTCGTCGAGAAGAAGGCGAAGTTCGCCACCGGGACCGGCTACGCCGAGATCCAGTACGCCGTCGAGGCGGGCTACGAGGAGGGCGACATCCTCATCGTCCCGGACCAGGTGGCGGGACTGAACGCCGTCGAGGCCGGGCGCGTGGACGTGTTCGCCGGCACGGCGCTCACCGTGCGCGAGGTGGTGAAGAAGTCCGCCAGGGCGCAGGCCACGGAGCCGTTCAAGCCGATCGTGGGCGGCAAGCCGCACGTCGACGGGGGCGCCTTCGCCTTCCGGCCGACCGAGACGAAGCTGCGCGACGCCTTCAACGCGGAGCTGCGCAAGCTCAAGAGGAGCGGTGAACTCCTCCGCGTCCTCCGGCCGTTCGGTTTCACGGAGGCCGAGATGACGGATCTGACCGCGAAGGAGCTGTGCGGCGGATGACCTCGGGACTCTGGGAACTGGTACTCAAGGGCGTCTGGGTCACGATCCAGCTGCTCGTCTGCAGCGCGCTGCTGGCCGCGGCGGTGTCCTTCGTCGTCGGCGTCGCGCGCACCCACCGGCTGTGGATCGTCCGTTTCCTCGCGGGCTTCTACACCGAGGTGTTCCGCGGGACCTCGGCACTGGTGATGATCTTCTGGGTGTTCTTCGTGCTGCCCCCGGCCTTCGGCTGGCAGCTGGTGCCGCTGTGGGCGGGCACGCTGGCCCTCGGCCTGACCTACGGGGCCTACGGCTCGGAGATCGTGCGCGGCGCGCTGACCGCGGTCGACCCGGCGCAGCAGGAGGGCGGGATCGCGCTCAGCTTCACGCCCTGGCAGCGGATGCGGCTGATCCTGCTGCCGCAGGCGGTGCCGGAGATGATCCCGCCGTTCTCCAACCTGCTGATCGAGCTGCTCAAGGGCACCGCCCTGGTGTCGGTCATGGGCATGGGCGACCTGGCGTTCAGCGGCAACCTGGTGCGTCTGGCGCTGCAGGAGAGCGCGGAGATCTACACGTACGTCCTGCTCCTCTACTTCGTGATCGCCTTCCTGCTCACCCGGGTCATGCGCTCCCTGGAGAAGAAGCTCAAAGCGGGCGTCGGCACGGCGCCCGCCGACAAGACCAGGGCTGCCGAGCCGGTCGTGGTGGAGGCGGTCCGATGAACTGGGACTGGAGCGCGGTCTCCGACTTCATGCCCGACTTCTGGGAAGGCCTGCTGGTCACCCTGCAGATCCTGGTGCTCGGCTCGCTGATCTCGTTCGTGCTGGGCCTGGTCTGGGCGCTGCTGACGCGGGTGCCGACGCGCTGGGTGGCCTGGCCGGTGGGGGCGGTGACGGAGTTCGTCCGCAACACCCCGCTGCTGGTGCAGCTGTTCTTCCTCTTCTACGTGCTGCCCGAGTGGGGCCTGACCTTCTCGGCGTTGGCCACCGGTGTCTTCGCCATCGGGCTGCACTACTCGACGTACACCATGCAGGTCTACCGGGCCGGCATCGAGGCCGTGCCGGCCGGCCAGTGGGAGGCGGCGACGGCGCTGAACCTGCCGCTGCGCCGGACGTGGACCGCGGTGATCCTGCCGCAGGCGGTGCGCCGGGTGGTGCCCGCGCTCGGCAACTACGTCATCGCCATGCTCAAGGACACGCCGCTGCTGATGGCGATCACCGTCCTGGAGATGCTCGGTCACGCGCGCCTGTTCTCCCAGGAGCACTTCCGGTTCACCGAGCCGCTGACGGTGATCGGCGTGGCCTTCATCGTCATTTCCTATCTGGCCTCCCTTGCCCTGCGAGCCCTGGAGCGACGCCTTGTCCACTGACACCCTCCCCGAACCCGGCACGAACCCCGGGAAGAACCCGGCCGGGAGCGGCGGCGAGCTGATCCGGCTGGAGCAGGTCACCAAGCGCTTCGGCGACCACACGGTCCTGGACCACCTGGACTTCTCCGTGGACGCCGGCAAGCACGTGACGCTGATCGGCCCGTCCGGTTCCGGCAAGACCACGATCCTGCGGCTGCTGATGACGCTGACCAAGCCCGACGAGGGCGTGATCACCGTGGACGGGGAGCGGCTGTTCCCGGCGCCCGAGAAGCAGGTCCGCGAGGTCCGCAAGAAGATCGGGATGGTGTTCCAGCAGTTCAACCTGTTCCCGAACATGACGGTCCTGCGCAACATCACCGAGGCGCCGGTCACGGTCCTCGGCCTGTCCAAGGACGCCGCCGAGGAGCGGGCGCGCGAGCTGCTGGAGCTGGTCGGGCTGACCGACCACCTCGACAAGCACCCGGCGCAGCTGTCCGGCGGCCAGCAGCAGCGGGTCGCGATCGCCCGGGCGCTGGCGATGCGCCCGAAGGTGCTGCTCCTGGACGAGGTGACCTCCGCACTCGACCCGGAGCTGGTCGCGGGCGTGCTCGACGTGCTCAGGGACATCGCCCGCTCCACGGACATCACGATGCTCTGCGTGACCCATGAGATGCATTTCGCCCGGGACATCTCCGATCAGGTGCTGATGTTCGATTCAGGCCGGATCATCGAGGCCGGACCACCGGAGAGGATCTTCAGTGAGCCGGAGAGGAACCGCACCCGGGAATTCCTCAGCGCAGTGCTCTGACTACGACCCGTGAACAGGCAGAACGCCGAGCCGCCGGACTGGGGCATGCGTCTGGCATATGCCAGAGTGCCATTGCCCCAGTTCGGATGCCCGGGAATCCTGTCAACCCCCGCTCCCCGCAGCGGCTTTGCCGGTTAACCTGGACACGGTTCACTGACCGGATTACGGCCCTACAGCAAGCGCAGGGGGAGACCACCGTGGCGCTGAAGCACGAGCCGACCACCCCGCACCACTCGGCCCAGGAAGCGCTGCGCGTCCTGGAGACGGTGGCGCGAAACAGTTCGGGCGTCACCGACGCCGAGCTCGCCCGGCGCACCGGCATCGGCCAGGAGCGACTGACCACGCTCCTGCGCATGCTGCGCCGCGAGGGCTACGTCGAGCAGATCACCGACGGCGCCTACGTCACCGGCGAGACCCTGGCCCGTCTCACCTCCGCCCGCCGGCGCGAGCAGGCCCTGCGCGACAAGCTCCAGCAGACCCTGGACCGGCTGCGCGACTCGGTCGGCGCCGCCGTCTACATGAGCCGCTACGTCGACGGCGAGATCAGCGTCACCCAGTACGCCGACAGCCCGGCCACCCCCAAGGTCAACGAGTGGGTCGACTTCCGCTCCTCGGCCCACGCCACCGCCATCGGCAAGAGCCTGCTCACCCAGCTCGACCACGCGGGCCGCCGCGACCACCTCGCCCGGCACAAGATGGCCCGCCTCACCTCGCGGACCATCACCAGCGACCGGCTGCTGCTGTCCCGGCTGGAGGCCCAGCCGCCGACCGTGCCCGTGCTGGACCTCCAGGAGTACGCGGTCGGCACGGTCTGCGCGGCCGTCCCGATCACGGCCGGCTCCTCCGTCGGCTGCCTGGCCCTGTCCCTGCCCATCGAGCACGCCCACCGCCTGCGCCAGGCCGCGGACACCCTCAACCGCAACGCCGCGCCCCTCCTGCTGTCCATGGCGATCTAGGGCCTGGCCGGGCGGTCCGGAGCACCCCTTCGGACCGGGTAGTATTTTCTGCGTCGCCCGCCGCGGAACACGGTTCCAGCGGTTGGCGGGAGTCATGCGCCGCTAGCTCAGTTGGTTAGAGCAGCTGACTCTTAATCAGCGGGTCCGGGGTTCGAGTCCCTGGCGGCGCACGGTGACGATGGCGAGGCGTGTTCGCAGAAAAGCGCGAACCACCTCGCCATCTCTGTCATTGCGCGGCTTCGCCGCGCGGTGTGGGGGCTCCGCCACCCACACCCCCTGCCGAAGGGCCTCTCGTGGGAGCGAGGGGCCCTTCGACGTGTTCGGGACCAGGGGTCAGGGCGGCACGGACGTCCCCTGGTCGACACCGGAGACGAGGTCGGCGTACGGGCCCGTGGCCTGGGCGTAGACGGTGACGAGACTGGCGCAGAACACGACGACCACGGCGAGGAACGCGAGGACGCCGACCGCGGTCATCGCCCGCCTCGCCCGGCTCGGCACCAGGGCCGTGGCCACGACCCGGCGGCCGCTGGTGTAGCGGACCATGACGTAATCGCCCTCGACGGTCGCCGCGGGGCCGCCGTCCTCCTCGAAGCGGATCACCCGGCCGTCACGCGCGATGAACTCGTACACGTGGTGGAGCCCACCCCGCCCCGCCGGATACACCCCGAGGCACCGGCCCTCGGCCGTCAGCCCGCTGTTCCAGGCGCCCCGCAGCCGCAGCCAGCGCCGCACCGCGCGGCAGGCCATGCAGACCGGCGGCAGCATGACCAGGGCGGGCACGACGTAGCGGATCACGTCCAGCGCGCACCCCCGAGACCGGTGCGCCGGCCCCGAGCGGCCGGCGTGGGAGGAACCTACCCACGCCGGCCGCGGCGGTGACTCAAGAGAACCTCAGAGGTTCAGAAGGTGACGTCCGAGCAGGCGTAGAACGCGTTGGCCGTGTCGGCGATCGTCCACACCGCGACGATGACGTGCCGGCCGCTGAGCCCGGACGGCAGCCTGCCCGTGTGGGAGAGGGTCTGCGGGGGCCGCTGCCCGTTGTACGGCACCGTGAAGAACGGCGTGAGGTTCAGGTCGGACCGGGACAGGTTGTGGTTCTGGTTCCAGCCCGGCTTGGTGATGTAGTACTTGAAGTCGGTCGTGGCGTGCATGGCCGTGAACTGCCAGCGGAACGTGTAGTTCTGACCACCCGTCACCTGCGTGGCGGGCCACGCGCCGCCCGACGGCGTACGGGGTGCGCTGAGCTGGCTGAAGTGACTGACGCCGCCGTTGCATATCTGCCCGTCGGCCGGTCCGGAGGCCGGGAAGCCCTTCGGCCCCTCGACGCTCTGCGGCTCCCACTGGATGGAACCGCAGTTGGTCACGGTGCCGTTCTGACAGAGCTTCTGCCGGCTGATGGGGAGGTCGGTGTAGCCGTGGCCACTGGCACCGCCGGAGGAGAGTACGAGGGCTCCGGTCGTGGCCAGTCCCACCGCGAGTGCGGACAACTTGGTCCTTGTGCGCATGCTGCCGCTCCTGGAGAACGTGGGGGAGTTTCACTGAGGCGTGCAGGTAGGTCTAGACCAAGTCTGAGAGTATGACCGTGAGTTGAACATGTCCATACCAATCACGGAGTTGTTTCCCCGCGGCCCGCGCAGAACGCCACCGTCAGGTCCTTCACCAGCACCTTGCGCTCGTAGTCGTCGAGTTCGACCAGCCCCCGCATGGTCAGCCGGGTCACCGTGTCCTCCACCGAGTCCACGACCGAGGTGAGCACGCTCGCCCGGTGCCGGGCGTCCAGGGCGGCGATCCGGCGGCGGTGCATCGCGGCCGCGACCTCGGGTGCGTACTCCACGCGGAGCGGCTGCACGGAGAACACCTCAAGGCCGACCGGGGCGGCGTCCGACGCCACCAGCCGGGTCAGGGCCTCGGCCGCCGCGTCGCCCGACCCCTTCGCCCCGCCCGGCGTCTCCACCGGCACCCGGGCCAGGGCGGCCTCCACGCACTCGCGCAGATACGACTCGTGATCCTCGACACCCAGCGTGGCCCGCGCGGTGTCCCGCACCCGCCACACCACCTGGACGACCACCCGCAGCGCGACCCCGCTCCCGTCGGCGGCCGGCAGCGGCTCACCGCGCCAGTGCCGCAGCCGTACGTCCACCCGGCGGCGCAGCAGCAGCGGGTTGACCCACAGCAGTCCGGAACGCCGGACGGTCCCCCGGTAGCGGCCGAACAGATCCAGCACCCAGGCCCGGCCGGTTCGGCCCCGGGCCAGACCGCCGAAGCCGAACAGGCCGAGCGCGCCGGCAGCCGCGTACGCCGCCCACTGCGCGGGGCCGAGCCCGGCCCCGGCCTGCGCGGGCAGCCGCAGCGCCTCCACGACGAGTGGCGGCAGCAGCCCGGCCCACCAGGAGGCGGCCGCACACCCGGCCGCCCCGCACGTCCCGGCCAGCACGCCGACCGCCCCGGGCAGCACCCGCGCGGGCCGCTCCGCCAGGTCGGGGTCGAGCTGCGGCACGGGCCGCGGCGCCGCGGTGGCCGCGCGCCGCGGCCGGGGCTGCTCGCCCGTGCCCTGCCTGCGGCCGACCACCGCGGGCCGCAGCGCCACCGTGGCCGGGTCGGGGTCGTCGCGGAACAGCAGGTGGACGGGGATCTCGGTGGTGGCCTCGTTCTGGATGAGCCGGGCGGGCCTGACCGGACCCTCGGCGGGTCCGTCGGGTCCGGACGGGTGGGACGTGGTCGTACTCATGCGTGCCTCCAGCCTCCGCGCCAGATGCGTCACAACGGGTGGTCCCCGGTGCCGGGCGGGCCCGGCGGGTGCGGGCCTCACGGACCGGCCGGGGGTCGGATCCGGCCAGGTCGGCCGGGGTGGGGGCCGCGACCGGCGTTCGAGGCCGGCCGGGTCGGCCCGGGTGTGCGGGGCCCCTCCGCCGGCCTACGAGAAGAGGCGCCGCCAGGTCTCCGGCCCCGGGTAGCCGTCGGCCGCGCCGCCCCGCCAGCCCTGGGTGCGCTGGAACGCCTCCACGGCCCGCCGGTCCGCCTCGCTCCAGCGCGGCCCCGGCCCGACCGCGTAGAACCTGCCGAACCCCTTCCGCACCAGCTGCCTGCCGAGTCGGGTGACGTACACGTTGTCGGCGCCGGGCCGGAACGCCGCCCGCCCCGGGTAGCCCGGGACGCCGTGGGAGGACGGCGGCGGCCCCACCACCCCGCCTCTGACGTCCTTGCCCTCGCCGGTGACCAGCAGTTCCCAGGTACGCGGGCCGGGCAGCCCGTCCGCGTCGGCGCCCGTCCAGCCCTGCGCCAGCTGAAAGGCCCGGGTCGCCCGCCGGTCCGCGTCCGTCCAGCGCGGCCCCGGGCCCGAGGCGTAGGAGGCCCCGGCTCCACGCGCGACGAGCATGCGGCCGAGCAGCGTCACGTACTTGTTGTGCGCGCCGGGGCCGAAATACGCCGCCCCCGGGAACGGCGTGGCCGCCGGGGCGCCCGGCTTGCCGCCGCCCGGCTCCGGGGCCGGCTCCCCGGCCGTGACGCCCTTGTACCGGTAGGGGACGTACCGGTCGGAGTCGCTCCAGTAGGCGTACGGGGTGGACTGCCGGCGGGTGTGCGGGCGGGTCTGCTCGTAGGCCGTGTAGTGGCGGTGCGTGTCGTCCGTCCAGCCGCCGAAGATCGTGACGTGCGACCCGCTCTCGGGGGCGGCCGCGTTGTGGAACAGCAGAATGTCGCCCGGCTGGAGTTCCTCCTTGGAAATGGGATCCGCGTACTGGGCGAGGCTGCCCGTCCATTCGTTCCCGGGCAGTTTCCAGGCCATGGAGACATAACCCGAGCAGTCCTGCCGGTAACCGTCGGACCAGTAGGCGGTCATGCTGTACGGCACCTTCGCGGCGACCCAGGTCTCCGCCCGGTCGATGATCTCCGCGCGGGTGATGGCCGAGGGTTTGCGCGGCAGTGCCGGACGGCCGGCCGGGCCGTGCAGCGGAGCCCTGTCCCCCTGGGGAGTGTCGGGCTCCTCACCTGCGGGAACACCCGGCCGGTGGGGGGCGTGCGGCGGGGCGGCCGCAGCCGGTGCGGCGTGTCCCGCGCCGAGCGCGGCGGACGCCACGGCCGCGAGGGCGAGGGCCCGGTGGGCGGCCGGGTGGGCGGTTCCCCGGCCGGCCCGGGAATGCGGAAGGACGCGGCGCCAGTGGACACAGCCGGGGCAGTCGCAGTCGCTCGCGGGGTCGAATTCCTCGAATACCGGAGACTCCATGCGATTCCCCTCACACTTCCGGCGGAAAATGCGGTGCCCGTGGACGTCCGGGCGCGCGTCGCCAGTTTCGCAACTGTCTTCCGCACGCGCATGCTGACGGTCCGAATGATGTACGCGCCCCCCTCCCCGGAGACCCCGCGGGCCCGGCGGAGTGGTCCGGAGCACCTCGGCGCGTCCTGTAGAGTTACGACGTCAGCGCGCGCCGCTAGCTCAGTTGGTTAGAGCAGCTGACTCTTAATCAGCGGGTCCGGGGTTCGAGTCCCTGGCGGCGCACCGACCAGGAAGGCCCCTCGGAGACGAGGGGCCTTCCTGCGTGTCCGGACAGCCGTGCGTCCGGGGTTCCCCCCTGGCCGGAACTTTTCTCTGGCCGGAACCGGGGCCACCGCACGTTTGGCCGGATACCCTCTCGCCATGGCAGCGCGTGACCTCCAGGAGCGGATCAAGAAGCTCATCATCGACCGCCGGCTGGCCTCCGGGGCCCCGCTGCCGACCGAGCCCGAGCTGATGGAGTACCTCGGCGCGAGCCGGAACTCGGTCCGCGAGGCACTGAAGGCGCTCCAGGCGATGGGCATCGTCGAGATCCGGCACGGCTTCGGCACCTACGTCGGCCCGATGTCCCTGGCCCCGATGATCGAGGGCCTCGCCTTCCGCACGGTCGCCGGGCACTACCGGGGCGAGGACTCGCTGCTCCAGCTGCTCGAACTGCGCGAGGCCGTGGAGACCGGTCTGGCCTCCCGGCTCGCGGGGCGGATCCCGCAGGACGACCTCGTTGAACTGGACGCGCTGGTCGGCCGTATGGAAGAGCAGGCCGCGCAGGGAGCCGGCCTCGCCGAGACCGACCGCGCGTTCCACGCCACCCTCTACCGGGGGCTGGACAACGTGCTGCTGAGCGAGGTGCTGGAGGCGTTCTGGGACGCCTTCCACCGGGTCAGGACGGACCTCGGGGGCGTGCCCCAGGACCCGAAGGTGACCTGCCGGCAGCACCGGGAGATCCTGGACGCGGTGCGGTCCGGCGACGCGATGCGGGCGGAGGAGGCCATAAGGGAGCACTTCGGCAACATCCGTGCCCGCCTGTCCACAACGACTCCACAGGGTCCCCACAAGCGCCACAATGAACACGTATGACCGGTAAACACCGCGTTTCGCGTCTTGCGATCATGACGAACGCCGTAGAACCCTGGATTTCTGGTTTTTCAAGATGCTGCGGTTTCGTGGCAGTTGGGGGGATGTGATACCGGTTGCGGACCGGGCGGGGGTAGGGGCCCCGTTCGTGAAGCGATGCCGTGGGGGGCATCATGCAACCGGAAGGTCGCGTTGCCATGTCTATAGGGTGTGGATGACGTGGTGACTGCGACCCACCACTGATACGTCTGTGAAGGTCGAGGGGGACCGCAGCAGACGGTAGGAAGCGACGAAACACGCGGCGATCCGCGTGTGGGGGGATGACTCATGACGTCGAGGCCCACGGGTGCCCGGCAGGACCACGACCCGTCACAGACCACCCAGCTGAGGGTGCCGTCTCACCGGATGAGCACCACGGGGACGTTCCGGCGGATCAAGAAGACGCTGCCGAGATACGACTACGAGCACTACAGCCGGCTCGCGGGACCCCTCACCCAGCCCGATCCGAGCAAGCCGTACAAGGTGCAGTACCGCTCGCTCATCTCACAGGAGCCGCACCGCATCCGGGTCGCCCTGATGCTGGCGGCGGCCCCGGTGCTGTCGCTGGTGCTGCTGTTCTGGCTGCTCCAGCCCGAGCACTGGACCGAGCGCGACTACCCGGCCTTCGACTGGCTGCCGGCGCTCGACATGGTGATGCTCGTCTCGATCGGCCTGATCGAGTTCTTCCGCTGCATGAACGTGCTGTCCAACGCGCACGCCACGCTGGTCGCCCGCGACCCGATCCCGGTGGTGCCCGAGGTCGGTACGAGAGTGGCCTTCCTCACCTCCTTCGTGCCCGGCAAGGAGCCGCTGGAGATGGTGACGAAGACCCTGGAGGCGGCGGTGAAGATCCGCCACCGGGGGCTGATGCACGTCTGGCTGCTGGACGAGGGCGACGACCCCGAGGTGAAGGCGGTCTGCGAGCGCCTCGGCGTGCACCACTTCTCCCGCAAGGGCGTCGCGAAGTGGAACCAGGCCAAGGGCCCGCACCGCGCCAAGACCAAGCACGGCAACTACAACGCCTGGCTGGAGGCGCACGGCGACGACTACGACTTCTTCGCCTCGGTCGACACCGACCACGTGCCGCTGCCCAACTACCTGGAGCGGATGCTCGGCTTCTTCCGCGACCCGGACGTCGGCTTCGTCATCGGCCCGCAGGTCTACGGCAACTACGACTCGTTCGTCACCAAGGCCGCCGAGTCGCAGCAGTTCCTCTTCCACGCGCTGATCCAGCGCGCGGGCAACCGCTACGGCGCCCCGATGTTCGTCGGCACGTCCAACGCGGTGCGCATCAAGGCGCTCAAGCAGATCGGCGG
The DNA here is from genome assembly GCF_031181705.1 of Streptomyces sp. Lineage (GTDB taxonomy): Bacteria > Actinomycetota > Actinomycetes > Streptomycetales > Streptomycetaceae > Streptomyces. The sequence continues at coordinate 17,294 of NZ_JAPSKN010000008.1, read as the reverse complement.
CCTGTACGACTCGATCACCGAGGACATGGCCACCGGCTTCGAGATCCACCGCCACAAGAACCCGGCGACGGGCAACAAGTGGCGCTCGGTGTACACCCCGGACGTGCTCGCCGTCGGCGAGGGCCCCAGCGCCTGGACGGACTTCTTCACCCAGCAGATGCGCTGGTCGCGCGGGACGTACGAGACGATCCTCAAGCAGTACTGGAAGGGCTGGTACTCGCTGCCGCCGAGCAAGCTCTTCAACTACACGATGATGATCATCTTCTACCCGATGTCCGCCCTGAACTGGATCCTGGCGGCGCTGAGCTGCTGCCTGTTCCTGGGCCTGGGCGCCTCGGGTGTGAACATCGACCCGGCCGTGTGGCTGATGCTCTACGGCAACGCCTCCGCCCTGCAGATCGGCCTGTACGTCTGGAACCGCCGCCACAACGTCTCGCCGCACGAGCCGGAGGGCTCCGGCGGTGTGGCCGGCATGGTGATGTCGGCACTGTCGGCGCCGTTGTACGCGAAGGCGCTGATCGACTCCGCGCTGCGCCGCAAGAGCAAGTTCGTGGTCACGCCCAAGGGCGACTCCGCGAGCCCCGACCGCTGGTTCGGGACGTTCCGCTACCACTGGTACTTCATCCTGATCTTCGGCGGGTCGATCGCGGCCGGCCTCGTCTTCGGCCACTCGCACCCCGCGATGATCATCTGGGCGACCTTCGCGATGCTGATCACGGCCACGCCGATCTTCGCCTGGCGCTGGCAGCTGAGGCAGGACGCGAAGAAGCCCGCCGCTCCCTCCGGGGAGCCGCCGCAGGACTCTGCGGGCCCGCACCGGACGCAGCCGCTGCCCGTCCCGCAGCAGCCCGCGCCGCACGCCCCGCAGCACAGGCCCGGTTGGGCCGCCCCCGGCGCGAACGGGGAGGTCGGGGGGACCGACCAGACCATGCAGATCGCCCTTGGTGGACTTGGGGGACGTAAGGAATGAACGACCGTGCAGGCCGCCGCCGGGCCCGTCGACTCGCGATCGGCACGGCGGTGGTACTCGCGCTGGCCGGGATGAACGGGCCGTGGCTCTACCGCTTCAGCACCGAGAAATACCACCAGTACACAATCAACAAGCCGGAGTACAAGGCCGCCAACGGCAAGTGGGAGATCATCGAGTTTCCCGAGGAGTACCGGCAGAACACCATCCACGCGGCGCTGCTGCGCACCGGCAAGGTGCTGCTCGTCGCGGGGTCGGGCAACAACCAGGACAACTTCGACGCGAAGAAGTTCGACACGCGGATCTGGGACCCGCTCAAGGGCACCATCAAGAAGGTCCCCACGCCCGCCGACCTGTTCTGCACCGGCCACACGCAGCTCGCCAACGGCAACCTGCTGATCGCGGGCGGCACCAAGCGGTACGAGAAGCTCAAGGGTGACGTCACCAAGGCCGGTGGCCTGATGATCGTCCACAACGAGAACCCGGACAAGCCGATCACGCTGCCCGCCGGCACGAAGTTCACGGGCAAGGAGAACGGCAAGACGTTCGTCTCCAAGGACCCGGTGCTGGTGCCGCGCGCCAAGAAGGTCTTCGACAAGGCGACCGGCAGGTTCCTGCGCAACGACCCGGGCCTCGGCCGGATCTACGTCGAGGCGCAGAAGCGGGGCAAGAAGTTCGAGACGGGCACGCAGGACAACTACCGCGTGCACGGCCTGAAGGGCGCCGACGCCAAGAACACCTACGGCATCGCGCAGAAACTCGCCCTGGACAAGAAGGACTTCCAGGGCATCCGGGACGCCTTCGAGTTCGACCCCGTCGCCGAGAAGTACATCAAGGTCGACCCGATGAAGGAGGCCCGCTGGTACCCGACGCTCACCACCCTGAGCGACGGGAAGATCCTCAGCGTCTCCGGCCTGGACGACATCGGCCAGCTGGTCCCGGGCAAGAACGAGGTCTTCGACCCGAAGACCAAGAAGTGGACCTACACGGACACGGTCCGGCAGTTCCCGACCTACCCGGCGCTGTTCCTCATGCAGAACGGCAAGGTCTTCTACTCGGGCTCCAACGCGGGCTACGGGCCGGACAACGTGGGCCGTGACCCGGGCGTGTGGGACGTGGACACCAACAAGTTCACGAAGATTCCCGGCCTGAGCGACCCCAAGCTGATGGAGACGTCGGGCACGGTGCTGCTGCCGCCGGCGCAGGACGAGAAGTACATGGTGATCGGCGGCGGTGGCGTCGGCGAGTCCCAGCGCTCCAGCGAGAAGACCCGGATCGTCGACCTGAAGAAGCCCGACCCGCGCTTCGTGGACGGCCCGTCCCTGGACAAGGGAACCCGCTACCCGAACGCCTCGATCCTGCCGGACGACAGCGTGCTGATCTCCGGCGGCTCGGAGGACTACCGGGGCCGCGGCGACTCCAACATCTTCGAGGCGCGGCTGTACGACACGGAGAAGAACGAGCTCAGGCGGGTCGCCGACCCGCTGGTGGGCCGCAACTACCACTCCGGTTCGATCCTGCTGCCCGACGGCCGCGTGATGTTCTTCGGCTCGGACTCGCTCTACGCCGACAAGGCCAACACCAAGCCGGGCAAGTTCGAGCAGCGCATCGAGATCTACACCCCGCCCTACCTCTACGGCGACGCCGACCGGCCCTCGCTGTCGGGCGGGCCGCAGACCATCGAGCGCGGCGGCACGGGGACGTTCACCTCGTCGGACGCGTCGAGGATCGACAAGGTCCGGCTGATCCGGCCGAGCGCCGCCACGCACGTCACGGACGTCGACCAGCGCTCCATAGCCCTGGACTTCAAGGCGTCCGGCGACAAGCTGACGGTGACCGTGCCGAAGAACCGGAACCTGGTCCAGGCGGGCTGGTACATGCTGTTCGTGACGGACGCCGAGGGCACGCCCAGCAAGGCGCAGTGGGTCAGGGTGCCGTAGCGGAAACGGCCGCGGAACGGCTGAAAGGGGCGCCCCCCGGTCAGGAGGGCGCCCCTTTCGCATGGCCGTGCGGGGTGTGTCAGCCGGTGGCCTTCGCCAGCTTCAGGGCGTAGTCCGCCCACCACTGGCCGGCCTTCGGGCCGCCCTTGCACTCGCCGTCCGACTCGCCGGGCCGCTTGACCCACAGGTACGCGTCGACCAGCGGGTCCGCCGTCTTGGTGGTCGGCGTCTCGCCCAGCGCGCGGCCGGGCGGGTTGCACCAGCGCTCGTCCGGGTTGCCCTCGGTGTACGGGCCCTTGCCGTTGCGGCTGGTGTCGATGACGAAGTGCTTGCCGCCCACCTTGGCGGAGAGCTGCTTGCCGTAGGCGATGGAGTCCTCGGTGGAGTAGAAGTTGGAGACGTTGACCGAGAAGCCGTCGGCCTGCTCGATGCCCGCGCGCTGCAGCGGTTCGAAGATCTGGTCGGGGTTCTGCCAGCCGGCGTTGCCCGCGTCCAGGTAGACCCTGGTCTTCTTCAGGGCCTTCAGCTTGGCGACGGCGCCCTTGAGGAGGTCGTAGCGCTCCTCGTGGAACTGCTCCGGGGTGCAGCCGTCCACGAGGTGGAGCAGGGCGTCCGGTTCCAGGACGACCGTGGCCGGGCGGTCTCCGATGCCCGCCGCCACGCCGTCGAGCCACGCCCGGTAGGCGTCGCCGTCGGCGGCGCCGCCCTGGGAGTACTGGCCGCAGTCGCGGTGCGGGATGTTGTAGAGGACGAGCAGGGCCGTACGGCCGGCCTTGTCTGCGGCCTCGGTGAAGCCCCGGGTCTGCTCCTCGGGGTTGTCCGGGCCGACCCACTCGGCGACCGGCTGCTCGGCGATCTTGCGGATCTGCTCGGCGTCCTGCTTCTTGCCGGCCTTCTCCAGCGCGGCGACCTGCCGGGCCGCCGTACCGTTCGGGTTGACCCAGAACGGGGCGGTCTCCTTCGGCTGCTGGGTGATGCCGGCGCCCGCGTCGGCGCCCTGCTCCGGGCCCTCGTCACCCCCGTCGCCGCCCGAACATCCCGCGATCAGCAGTGCCGCCCCCAGCACCACCGCGGACACCCGCCTCCCCGCGCGTGCCCCGACCCCCCTGCTGCCGTACATCCAGCTCCCCCTTGGGTGCAGCGTTGTGAGGCTCAATCCTGACATACGTCCCGCAGCGCCCACGAGGCCAGACCCGACCTGCGCGGATGACGCAGCGCCACCGCACCGGGACTTGGCGTCATCCAACCTCTAGGCCCGGGCGGTCCTTTGGTTCTAGAGTCTTCCCTGCAGGGCCCGGCCTCCGGCCGGAGATTCACCCACCGTGTCTCCCGTGACCTCCCGCGCAGCTCGCCGGGTTACTCCCGCAGCCCGTGCGCGCGGTCGAGGCCGGCCCGGCCGGCGGCTTCAGGGGGAGCGGGCCGCCGGCCGGGTTGGGTGGCACCGCCGGCCGTCACAGGCCGGTTCCGGTCAGGTACGCCGAGACGACCACGTTCGCCGTGTAACTGCGTGCCGTACGGTCGAAGCTGCCGCCGCAGGTGACCAGCCGCAGCTCGGCCCGCCCCGACTCGCGGGGTCCGTAGGCCTGATGGGCGTCGAAGCGGTCGCGGGTGAGGACCTGGACCGACTCCACGGTGAACTCGGCGACCTTCGCGTCCGCCCGGATCACCCGGATCGTCTGGCCCGGCCGCATGGCGCTGACCTTGTAGAAGACGGCCGGCCGGGTGTCGGTGTCGACGTGTCCGACCAGCAGCGCGGTGCCGGGTGCCCCGGGCGCCGCCCCGCCGGCGTACCAGCCGACCACGCCCGGCTGGTCGTAGGGCGGCGGGTCGAGCGCCCCGCGCGCGTCCAGGCCGCGTGCCACGACGGGGGCCTGTACGCCGAGCCCGGGGATGTCGACGCGCTGCGGCAGCGCGTCGGTCAGGGGCTGGTGGGCCGGGGGCAGCTTGACGTCCGGGGGCCGGCCGGCCGCCGCCATGTCGCCCGTGGTGGGGGCGGATATGCCGTGCCGCACGTCGGTGACCTCGCGGCCCCACAGCCACAGGCCGAGCAGCAGCACCACCCAGGCCATACCGGCCAGCAGCCGGCCGGTGCCCGCCGAGTGCCTCCGTTCCTGGTCGGACATGGTCAGCCCGTTCCACGGCTCCGGCGGAACCCGCCCAGCGCGACGACCACGGCGGCCACGCCGGCGAGCACCAGACCGGTCACACCCTGCGCGGTACCGGGTCCGGCCCCGCGCTCCTCGGCGGCGACGAGGTCGGCGGCACCGCCCCCGCCGGCCCGGACGGGCGCGACGGGCGAGGCGGGCGCACCGGGCCGGTGCCCGGCGGACCCCGGCTCGTCGCCCTCGGCGCCGGGATCAGGGGGCGCGGACCGCCCGCCACGGGGGACGGACGGCGGCCCACCGGTCCCGGGGGTGAGGGGCTGGCCGTCGGCACCGGGGGTGACGGGCTGACCGTCGGTGCCGGTCGCGAGGGACCGGTCGCCGGTGCCGGGGGCGGGCGCCTGCCCCGCGCTCGCGGGGCCCGGCTGCTGCCCGTCCTCCCCGGGTGCGGGCGGTCGCGGGGCCGGGCGCCCGTCGGCGGTGCCCTTCCGGACGGTGAACGTGCCGGTGCGTTCCGTCTCCCCGCACGGGACCCGCACGGTGTACGTGCCCGCTGCGAGCGTGGAGCGGACGCGGCTCTCGCCGGTGAGTTCGCGCGCGGCGTCCGCGACGGTGAGCCGCGCGTCCGTGACGAAGGCGGGCGAGACGGCGACGGCCGTGCGGTGGGGGCAGCCGGTCACGCGGAGCGTGACGTCCGTGCCGGGCGCGGGGGTCGCCGGGGACACCGACACGCTGCCCGCTCTCCCCCTCACCCCCTTCTCCCCCGTGTCCGCCGCGTACGCCGTCGGCGACAGGGCGGCCGCGGCCAGGACACCCGTACAGACCGTGACTCTCAGGGAACCCATCGTGAACCTCCAGATGCCTGGAGCCTCTCCCGCGCGGCCGGTCACCGCATCCGCAGCGACGCGGTGACTGCTCCGTACGGGTGGCGACGGGTTTGAGGGCGGCGGAGCGCCCGCCGGAAGGGGTCAGACCCGTTCGACGAGGTCCGCGATCGAGTCCACGACCTGCGACGGACGGTACGGGAAGCCCTCGACCTGGTCGGGCCGGGTCAGGCCGGTGAGCACCAGGAACGTCTGCATCCCGGCCTCGATGCCGGCCAGCACGTCGGTGTCCATGCGGTCGCCGATCATCGCGCTGGTCTCGGAGTGCGCCCCGATGGCGTTCAGCCCGGTGCGCATCATCAGCGGGTTGGGCTTGCCCGCGAAGTACGGCTTCTTGCCGGTGGCCTGGGTGATCAGCGCGGCCACCGCGCCGGTCGCGGGCAGCGGGCCCTCGGTGGAGGGGCCGGTCTCGTCGGGGTTGGTGGCGATGAACCGCGCGCCGCCGAGGATCAGCCGGACCGCCTTCGTCATGGCCTCGAAGGAGTACGTGCGGGTCTCGCCGAGGACGACGTAGTCCGGCTCGTGGTCGGTGAGGATGTAGCCGATGTCGTGCAGGGCGGTGGTCAGGCCGGCCTCGCCGATGACGTACGCCGAGCCGCCCGGCCGCTGGTCGTCCAGGAACTGGGCGGTGGCCAGCGCCGAGGTCCAGATGCTCTCGATCGGCACGTCCAGGCCCATGCGCTTCAGCCGGGCGTGCAGGTCGCGCGGGGTGTACATCGAGTTGTTGGTGAGCACCAGGAAGGGCCTGCCGGACTCGCGCAGCTTCTTGAGGAAGGCGTCGGCGCCGGGGATCGGTACGCCCTCGTGGATGAGCACACCGTCCATGTCGGTGAGCCACGACTCGATGGGCTTGCGGTCTGCCATGTGCGGGATCTCCTGCCGTACGCGGTCCAGCGTGCGACCCAGCCTAAACAGTGGCGGGATCTTGCGGAATGGGCCGCCGGCCGCGTCCCGACAGGCGGGACGCGGCGTCCCCGTCCCTCCTGCCGGGGGGTGCGTCAGGGGCGTCTGCGGACGAGGAGCAGGATCCCGCCCCCGATGAGCAGCCCGGCAGCGGTGGCCGCGGCGATCTGGACGCCGGTACCGGTGCGGGCCAGTTCCTCGGCGAAGGGGAAGCGGTCCGTCCGGGGCGGGACGGAGGCGTCGGGGTCGGGATCGGGGTCGGCGTCGGAGCGCGGCTCGGTGCCGGTGTCGGGGTCGGCGTCGGTGTCGGTGCGCGGCTCGTCGTCCTCGATGCGGAAGCGGTAGTCGTTGGACTGTCCGACCCAGTCACCGTCGTCGTCGTGCCGCTGCACGACCGCGGCGTTGGCGGTCACGTCGTTGGGTGCGGCGTCGGAGGTGACCGCGAGCCTGACCTTCACGGTGACGGTCCTGCCCGGGCCGACGGTGAACCCGCCGAAGCGGTCCTCCTCGCCGGTGAACGCCCCGACGAGTTCGTCCTCGCCGGTCTTCTCGAACCGCACGGGGTGGGCGCGGGTCCCTTCGAAGAACTCCAGCCGGGGCTGGGACGGTTCCAGGGCGCGCCGGTCGTCGACGAGCACGACGACGGGGTGGATGGCGGAGCAGGTCCGGTCGGTGGTGTTGGTCAGGTCGAGGTACCAGGTCCCGAACCCGCCCCCGGCCGTGTAGGCGTCCGGCCCGCCGCGCAGGCGGGTGGTGAGCGGGAAGGTGTGGTCGTCGGGCGCGGCACAGGCGGGTGCCGGGTCCTCGGCGTACGCCGGGGGAGCACCCGTGAGCAGGGCGGCGGCTGCCGCCGCCAGGCAGAGACGAGCGGGCGTGCAGAGTCGCATGATGATGTGACATAGCCGGAAAACGGCGAAGGGAAGACGGCCGGGCCGGGAAGCACCCCGAACGGCGGCGCGGATCCGCCCGGTCGGCGGACGGCTCCGGGGCCGGCGGGAGCCGGCCTTCACCCGTCTTACCCGCCCTCCTCCCGAACACCGGTCCCAGCACAGCACCCAGCCGCGCCGCCCCGGCCGCCAGGGCTCACCCCGCGCATCCCCCGCTCCGGCGGACAGGCC
>NZ_JAPSKN010000008.1:3801-9280 GCF_031181705.1 Streptomyces sp. | reverse complement strand
CCCGCCCCCCGCTCCTCACCCGAACACCGGCCCCAGCACCAGCGGCCCACCACCACCGCCACGGCTCACCCCCGCAGATCAGTCGTGCCGCCGGGGATGACCGCGCCGATCACACGGAAACCGAAGCGGTCGGCGCCCCCGGTCGACCGACAGGCCTGAGCCCGGCTCCTCACCCGTCACCCCGCCCGAACACCGGCCCCAGCACCAACTGCGCCGCCCCCGCCGCCACGGCTCGCCCGCCCCCCGGCGCGAGCCGTACCGGCACCGCGTCCTGACCCGTTCGGCGGGCCCGTTCCTCCAGCACCGCGCCGACCCCGCGGAGGAACGGCTCCGGCGCCGAGGTCACCGTGCGGCCGCCCAGCAGGACGACGTCGATGTCGAGCAGGCCGACCAGGTTCGCCGCGCCGGCGCCCAGGACGCGTGCCGCCTCCTCGATGTCGCCGCGCGCCACCGCACCGAGGCACAGGGCCTCCACACAGCCGCGGTTGCCGCAGCCGCAGGGCGGGCCGTCCAGCTGGATCACCTGGTGGCCGAACTCCCCCGCCCCGGTCCTGGCGCCGCGGTGCACGCTGCCGCCGATCACCAGCCCGGCCCCCAGCCCCGTGCCCAGGTGCAGATAGGCGAAGGAGCCGCCCTCACCCCCGACGGCCAGGCCCAGCGCCGCGGCGTTGGTGTCCTTGTCGACCACGACCGGCACCCCGAGCCGCCCGGCCAGGGCCTCCCGGAGGGGAAAACCGTCCCACTCGGGGAACCCCGTCACCCGGTGCAGCACCCCCCGGGCATGATCGAGCGGCCCGGGCAACACGACCCCGACCCCCAACAGCGCCCCATCGCCCCTGCCCCGCACCACACCCGGCGGCGTCCCGGCCGACCTGCTCGGCGACGCCACGTCGACGTCGGCGTCACCCGGCGCCGCCCCCTCGGCGCCACGCGGCAGGGGCACATCCGGCCTCCTCGGGAACGCCACGTCCGGCCCGCCCGGCAGCGCCCCGCCATGCCCGTCCGGTGCCACACCCTCACCCTCGCCTGATGCCCCTCCATCGCCGCCGCCCGGTTCCGCCCTGTGATCCTGGCCCGGCGGCACACCACCGACACTGCCCGCCCACACCCCGTCAAGCCCGCCCACCGGCGTCCCGTCAGGCGGCCCCGCCGACCGCCCACCCGTCAGGACTCCCGCCACCGCCTCCGTGACGGCTCCCAGCACGGCCTCCGCCCCCGCCCCCAGGTCCAGCGCGCTCCGCCGTTCCCCCACCACGGCGCCCCGCAGGTCCACCAGCACGACCCGCAGCTCGTCCCGGTCCAGGTGGACGCCGACCGCGTGCCCGGCCTCCGGCACCAGGCGCAGTACCGTGCGCGGTTTGCCCCCGGTCGACGCCCGCCGCCCCGCCTCCGCCGCGAGCCCGTCCTCCCGCAGCCGTGCCGTGATCTTGCTGACGGCCTGCGGGGTGAGTCCGGTCCGCTCCGCCAGCTCCAGCCGGCTGATGCCCTCGGCCCCGGCCGCCCGCAGCAGGTCCAGCACCAGCGCGGTGTTGTGGCTGCGCAGGGCGAGCAGATTCACCCCGGCCCCCGCCGCGGTCCCGGCCGCTGCCCTGGCCCCTGCCCTCGCCCCGCGCATGCCGGCCGCTCCGGCCGTACCGTCGTTCGCCCTGTTCACGCCCTCATTGTCCCCGGCGCTTGCACTTTGGCAACAGCGTTGCGAAAGTGGACGGCATGACTGGCACACCCCTCCGCGTCGGCCTCGTCGGCTACGGCCTCGCCGGCTCCGTCTTCCACGCCCCGCTGATCGCCGCCACCGAGGGCCTCGTCCTCGACACGGTGGTCACCTCGAACCCCGAGCGGCAGCAGCAGGCCCGCGCCGAGTTCCCGGACGTACGCCTGGCCGCCTCGCCGGACGAGCTGTTCGACCGGGCCGCCGAACTGGACCTGATCGTCGTGGCGTCCCCGAACAAGACGCACGTGCCGCTCGCGACCACCGCCCTGAAGGCCGGCCTCCCGGTCGTGGTCGACAAGCCCGTCGCGGGCACGGCCGCCGAGGCCCGCGCGCTCGCCGCCCTCGCCGAGGAGCGCGGCCTGCTCCTCTCCGTCTTCCAGAACCGCCGCTGGGACAACGACTTCCTGACCCTGCGCAAGCTGCTGGCCGAGGGCGAGCTGGGCGACGTGTGGCGGTTCGAGTCCCGCTTCGAGCGCTGGCGGCCGAAGCCGAAGGGCGGCTGGCGCGAGTCCGGCGACCCGGCAGAGATCGGAGGCCTGCTCTACGACCTCGGCAGCCACGTCGTCGACCAGGCCCTGGTCCTCTTCGGTCCTGCGGCCGCCGTGTACGCGGAGACGGACGTCCGCCGCCCGGGCGCCGAGACCGACGACGACACGTTCATCGCGATCACGCACACCGGCGGCGTCCGCTCCCACCTCTACGTCTCCGCCACGACCGCCCAGCTCGGCCCCCGCTTCCGCGTCCTGGGCTCGCGGGCGGGTTACGTCAAGTACGGCCTGGATCCGCAGGAGGCGGCGCTGCGCGAGGGACTCCGCCCCGGCCCGGACTGGGGCGCGGAGCCCGAGTCGCTGTGGGGACGCGTGGGCTCCGGCGAGTCCCCGGTGACCGGCGGCGGCCGCCCCGAACCGACCCTCCCGGGCGACTACCCCGCCTACTATGCGGCCGTGGCGCAGGCCCTGCTGGCGGGCGCCCCGAACCCGGTGACCGCGCTGGAGGCGGCCGCCGCCCTGGACGTACTGGAGGCGGCCCGTCGTTCGGCCCGCGAGAAGACGGTGGTGACGCTGTGACGCCCAAGAGTTCGAACGGTTCCTCGCACGACCAGGAGCTCACCCCGAAGTTCCATCCGGAACTCACCCCGAGCCTTGAGGAACTGGAGAAGGAGGAACGCCGCCTGGTGTTCCGCCGGTTCACCCACGACGACGCCTGGGAGCTCGGCTCGCTGCTGGTGGAGCTGGCCCGCGAGCGGCAGGCGCCGGTCGCCATCGACATCCACCGGGCCGGCCAGCAGCTCTTCCACGCGGCGCTGCCCGGCTCGACCCCCGACAACGACGCCTGGATCGCCCGCAAGCGCCGGGTCGTCGAGCGCTACGGCTCGGCCTCCTACCTGGTCGGCGCCCGCTTCCGCGCCAAGGGCAGCACGTTCGAGGAGTCCTCGCGCCTGGACCCCGACACGTACGCGGCGCACGGCGGCTCCTTCCCGATCACCGTGGAGGGCGTGGGCGTGATCGGCGCGGTGACGGTGTCGGGCCTGCCGCAGCTGCAGGACCACCGGCTCGTGGTGGAGGCCCTGGAGCGGTTCCTCGGCCGCTGAGCCCCGGCCGGAATCATCACCGGTTCCCTCCGGTTGGCACCTGCGTACACGTGATCAGGCAGGGCGCCCACCGGAGGAAACCGAACAGATGAGCACTCCCGTGAAGGAAGCTGTCGGCAGGTACGGGATCTGGAGCGTGGGACTGCGCTCGGAGGACCCGGACCGCCGCGGTGAGCTGGCCGAGGCCGCCGCCGAGCTGGAGGAACTCGGCTACGGCGCCGTCTGGCTGGGCGGCAACAGCTCCGCCGCCCACGCCGCCCCGCTGATCGAGGCGACCTCCGGCCTCACCGTCGGCACCAGCATCCAGAGCATCTGGCAGCACGAGCCGGACGCGGCCGGCACGGCGTTCGCCGAGCTGGAGGCGGCCCACCCCGGGCGCTTCCTGCTGGGCCTCGGAGTGAGCCACGCCAAGCGGGTGGAGCAGTACGCCCGCCCCTACTCGTCCCTGGTCACCCACCTGGACGGCCTGGACGCCGCCGGAGTGCCGGCCGACCGGCGCCTGCTGGCCGCCCTCGGCCCGAAGTCGCTGCGGCTGGCCCGCGACCGGGCGGCGGGCTCGATCCCGTACCTGGTCACACCCGAACACACCGCGCACGCCCGGGAGATCCTCGGCCAGGGGCCGCTGCTCGCCCCGGAGCTGGGCGTCGTCCCCGAGACCGACCCGGCCCGGGCCCGCGCTCTGGCCCGCGGGTTCCTGGAGACCTACCTCCCGCTGCAGAACTACACCAACAACTTCCTCCGCCACGGCTTCACCGAGGAGGACCTGACGGGCGGCGGCAGCGACCGTCTGGTGGACGCCCTGTTCGCCTGGGGCGACGACGAGGCGATCCGCGCGAAGATCGACAGCTTCTTCGAGGCGGGCGCGGACCACGTGGCCCTGCAGGTGATCGGGGAGGGCGCACGCGACGCCCTCCCGCGCAAGACCTGGCGCGACCTGGCGGCCCTGCTGGGCTGACGTGTGCGCGGGGGCCCGTCAGGGGCGCGGGGAACCGCGCGACAAGCCACACACAACCCGCGGCCGACCCACGACCGCAGTTCCCCGGCTCTCCCCAGCGGAGCGCTACGCGTCCTTGAACTCCTGCCGCTGCCGCCCCAGCCCCTCGATCTCCAGCTCCACGACGTCCCCGGCCCGCAGGAACGGCTTGGGCTCGGGCGCCCCGAGCGCCACCCCCGCCGGCGTGCCGGTGTTGATCACATCGCCCGGGTACAGCGTCATGAACCGGCTGAGGTACCGCACGACCTCCCCCACGGAGAAGATCTGCTCGGCCGTCGTCCCGTCCTGCTTCAGCTCCCCGTTGACCCACAGCTTCAGGGAGAGGTCCTGTGGGTCGGGCACCTCGTCCGCCGTCACCAGCCAGGGCCCGAGCGGGTTGAACGTCTCGCAGTTCTTCCCCTTGTCCCAGGTGCCGCCCCGCTCGATCTGGAACTCCCGCTCGGACACGTCGTGCGCCACGGCGTACCCGGCGACATGCGCCAGCGCCTCCCGCGCCGACTCCAGGTACCGGGCCGTACGGCCGATGACGACGGCCAGCTCGACCTCCCAGTCGGTCTTGAGGGAGCCGCGCGGCACGAGGACGGTGTCGTTCGGCCCGACGACCGTGTCGGGCGCCTTCATGAAGACCACGGGCTCGGCGGGCGGCTCGGCGCCCGTCTCGCGGGCGTGGTCGTGGTAGTTCAGCCCGATGCAGACGATCTTGCCGATCCGCGCCAGCGGCGGTCCGATCCGCAGCCCGGTGGCGTCCAGCACGGGCAGTTCGCCGGCGGCGGCCCGGACGCGGGCGAGCGCCTCCTCGTCGGCGAGCAGCGCGCCGTCGATGTCAGCGACCACGCCCGACAGGTCCCGCAGGGTCCCCTCGGCGTCGAGCAGCGCGGGCCGCTCCGCCCCCGCCGTACCGACTCGCAGCAGCTTCATGATCAGTCTCCCTCGATCGCGGGCGCCCGCCCGATACGCGACCCGGGTGCGGCGGGGCAGCCATCGGAGGACTGGTCGATCCTCCAAGCCCGGTGTTCGCTCCGCAATACCCCGTTCACGTACTGGACCGTCACCTCGCGGGCCCGGCTACCGGTACAGCACGGCCCGCTCGACGACGCTCCACGTCGTACTGGTCACCACGTACAGGGCGGCGGCCAGCGGCACCACGGCCACGGTGACGAGCGTGAAGAACGACAGGAACGGC
>NZ_JAPSKN010000008.1:0-3701 GCF_031181705.1 Streptomyces sp. | reverse complement strand
CGAACAGCCCGGCGTACACGAGCCCCGCGCCGCCGAAGAGGCCGTCCTGGAGCGCGTCGGACCACCTTCCGCCCAGCGGCGCGGCGAACAGTTCGTGGGCGAGCAGCCCGTTGGCCCGCCCGCCGATCGTGTCGCTGGAGAACAGGTGGTACAGCAGGAAGAACGCGGGCACCTGGAGCAGCCCGGGCAGGCAGCCGGCCAGCGGTGACACCTTCTCCTCGGCGTGCAGTTCCAGGACGGCCCGCTGGAGCCTCTCGGGGTTCTTCCGGTGCTTCCTCCGCAGCTCGGCGATCTTCGGCTGCAGGGCGGTCCGGGCCTTCTGACCGCGCGCGGCGGCCCGGGACAGGGGGTGGACGAGGAGCCGTACGAGCGCGGTGAACAGGACGATCGCTGCCGCGGCGGCGGACGCGCCGAACAGCGGCTGGAGCAGGTCGGCGAGGTGCTCGACCAGGGTGGCGAAGACGGACATGGGTGAGCCCTCCGGGGGTCTCGTCGTGCCGGAACGAAAGACAGACGGCATGACGACCCGCGCGGGGTCACCGAAACGCTGGTGGGGCCCTACGCGACGGTCGCCCGGAGGGCGTGACCGGGTGCGCGGGGACGGGTGCGCCCCCGGGCGTCGGGATCGCGCTGGGGCAGGAAGGCCGTACGGCGGTCGCGGTCGCGGATGGCCGTGCGCACCCGGGTGCGCGGCACGGCGGGCGCGCAGCGCGAGGCGACGACGGCGCACAGCGCGAGGGCGGCCGAGGCCGTGGCGGTCGCGGCCAGGGCGACGGTGGCCGAGAGGCTGCCGGTGTCGAGCAGCGCCACCTGGACGATCAGGAAGAGCAGCACGAGAGCGGGACGCAGAGCCGTCCAGCCGCGGTTCATCGGCCGCCCCTTCCCTCGTACACGTGTATGCCCTGCCGTCGGTTATACAGGATCAGCCTCCCGCGCGGACCGGGCACTTCATAAACGGGTTTGAGAAAGCCTCGTCGGAACCCTCGACAACCCACCCGCCACACCCGATGCTTCTCGATGCCACCGGCCCGTCGCCCCGCACGGGCCCCCACCCGCGACGCCGGTCCGGGAACCGGCGCCTGCCCCGAAAGCCTCTGGGCCCGAATCCCTCAACGGAGGAGCCGTGATCCGACGCAGATCCCTGCTGGCCGCAGCAGGGGGTACGTTCCTCGGCAGCGCCCTGGCGACGGGCACCGCGCACGCGGACGCCACGATCGCCGTCAACCCGTCGACCACGTACGGCACCTGGGAGGGCTGGGGCACCTCCCTCGCCTGGTGGGCCAACGTCTTCGGCGCCCGGGACGACTTCGCGGACTTGTTCTTCACCACCAAGTCGGTGACGTACAACGGCAGATCGCTCCCCGGCCTGGGCCTCAACATCGCCCGCTACAACCTGGGCGCGTGCAGCTGGAACAGCGTCGGCGGCGAGACCATGGTGGTCTCGCCCAACATCCCCGGCTTCAAGCAGATCGAGGGCTTCTGGCAGGACTGGAACAACGAGGACCCCACCTCCTCCGCCTGGAAGTGGACGGCGGACGCCAACCAGCGCGCCATGCTGGTCAAGGCGGTGCAACGGGGCGCCGTCACCGAGTTGTTCGCCAACTCCCCCATGTGGTGGATGTGCGCCAACCACAACCCCTCGGGCGCGGCCGGCGGCGGCAACAACCTCCAGACCTGGAACTACCGCCAGCACGCGAGCCACTTGGCGGCGACCGCCCTGTACGCGAGGTCGAACTGGGGCGTGAACTTCGCGACGGTCGACCCCTTCAACGAGCCGGCCTCCACCTGGTGGACCGCGACCGGCACGCAGGAGGGCTGCCACATGGACCCGGCCGTCCAGGCCGCCGTCCTCCCCCACCTGCGCAACGAGCTGGACAAGCGCGGCCTGACGGGCATCCGCATAGCAGCCTCGGACGAGACCGACTACGACACGGCCCGCTCCACCTGGGCCTCCTTCGACTCGTCCGCCAAGGCCCTGGTCTCCCAGGTCAACGTGCACGGCTACCAGGGCTCGGGCGGCCGCCGCGACCTCCTCCACACGGACGTGGTGACGACGTCCCGCAAGAAGCTGTGGAACTCCGAGACCGGCGACAGCGACGGCACCGGCCTGACCATGGCGTCCAACCTCTGCTACGACTTCCGCTGGCTGCACCCCACGGCGTGGTGCTACTGGCAGGTGATGGACCCCTCGGCGGGCTGGGCGATGATCGCCTACGACCCGAACACCCTCCAGCCGACCACCGTCCAGACCAAGCACTACGTGCTGGCCCAGTTCAGCCGCCACATCCGCCCCGGCATGACGGTCCTGGACACCGGGGTGAGCTACGCCGTGGCCGCGTACGACGCGCGGTCCCGCCGCCTGGTCCTGGTCGCGGTCAACACGGCCACCACCCCCCAGACCCTCACCTTCGACCTCTCGCGCTTCACGACGGTGACGGGCGGCTCCTCGGGCCTGGTCCCCCGCTGGAACACGGTGACCACGGGCGGCGGCGACCTCTACACCCCCCGCTCGGACATCCGCCTGTCCGGCACGTCGGTCAGCGTCCCCTTCGCCGCGAAGTCGGTCCAGACGCTCCACGTCGACGGTGTGACGCCGTAACCGGACCCGGCGACCGTTCGGGGCGAACGGTGAAGCCCCGGTGATGAGCGTGCGAGCTGGCCCGGCCTGGCCTGCGCATCTCTCACGCTCGTCACCTCACGGCAGTACGGTGTCCCCCATGCGCCCCGACACGCCTGCCGAAAACGTCGACCACACCGCCGAGGCGGCACGCCTGGAGCGGACCGCCGGCCTGTACCCCGAGGACGCCGAGGCCCTGCTGCTGCGGGCAGCGGCCCACCTGGAACTCTCCGGCGACCGCCCCACCGCGACGAAGCTCTACGACCGCCTCCTGTCCTCCCCCGAGGCCCTCGACCACCCCCACCTGGTGCGGGCGCTCAAGGCCTCGAACCTCTGGGAGTACGGTCACGAGGCCGAGGCCCGGGCGATCATCGACGGCGTCCGGGCGGCGGCCCCGAGGGACCCGGCCCCCTGGGTGATCGTGGCCGAGGCCCTGGAGTCGCACGACGAGCTGGAAGCGGCGCACGACACCTTCACGGAGGCCGTGCGCCTCCTGCTGACGGACGTGCCGCGGCCCCCGCAGCCGACCCACCCCCTGCTCTTCGGCCGCCACCGGGTCCGCCGCATGCTGGGCCGCTCCCACGACGAGTGGGACGCCCTGGCCGACACGGTCCACTCCCTCCCGGTCTCCCTGGACGAACTCCACGACCCCAAACGCGTGTGGTCCCTGGGCTCGGAGAACCCGGCGGAACTGGAAGCGGAGATCCTCCGCCTCCGCGCGGAACTGGGCGCCTACCGCGAGGCCCTCTCCCGCCCGTTCCCGGTGGCGATCCTGCACTGGCCGGCGCCCGAGCTGACGGAACTCCTGGAGGCGTATCCGCCGCTGGCCGAGGAGTACCCCTCCCACGAGGAGCACCTGGCCTCGATAGAGCGCGCCCTGCGCGAACTCGCCGCCTCCGGCACGCCGAACCTGGGCATCGTCACCGGCACGGTCCCGTCCTACGAGGCCTTCGCGGCCTCGGAGGGCTCCTCCCCGGGCGACGCGACACTCCTGCCCCAGTACGCCACCACCCTGGCGGCACGGGGGCGGGCGGTGGCTTGGCCGCCGCCGGAGGGGGCGGGGTGCTGGTGCGGGTCGGGGCGG
>NZ_JAPSKN010000241.1 GCF_031181705.1 Streptomyces sp. | reverse complement strand
AGCGCCGAAATCCGCAGCGGAACGGATTCCTCCCGGCCTACGCTCCCCGCATGGTTCTCAGACGAGCGTTACAGGCGATCATGGTCATGACCCTGACCCTCGCGGGGGCGGTCCAGGGTGCCGCGCACGCCGAGGACGGCGGCGGGGGCGGGCGGCAGTTGCTGTACTACAACCACGCCTACGGCGTGCTCGACCGGGAGACCGCCGACGCGATCGAGCACTCGGCGTACCTCCGGGACTTCGCCAACTTCCAGGTCCGCACCAGCACCGGCTCCGGTGGACAGACCTGGACCGGCCGCTACCTCATGGGCCGCGAGACCTACCTGGAACTGTTCGGCGTCGGCGACCTGCCCGGCAAGGACGGCACCCTCGGCGCCGGCGGCATGGGCGTCTCGGCGGAGCGGGCGGGCGACCTCGCGACGGTCGTGGCCCGGCTGCGCGAGCAGGGCAGCGGCGACCCGGTGGAGTTCCTGCAGACGCGTGACTTCGGCGACGGCGTCCCCGTGCCGTGGTTCGACGCGGTCTTCACCACCGACCAGTACGACGTGTTCGGCGCGTGGGGCATGGAGTACCGGCCCGAGTACTTCGCCGACCCGCGCGGCAACACCGAGCCCGCCGCGTACCCCGGTGACGTGGGCCGGGAGCGCTACCTGTCCGACGGCTACCGTGACCATCTGATGCGGGACGTGACCGCCATCCGGCTCGCGGTGACCGCCCGGGACCTGGCCAACACCGTGCCGCTGCTGAAGGCAGGCGGGTTCGCCGTGCGGTCCGTGCCGGACGGGGGTGTCGTCGCGAAGGGCGGCGGCACCACTCTCCGGTTCGACGCCGTGCCGCTCGACCAGGTGGGTCTGAAGCGGGTGGAGATGTCCCTGAACAGGCCGGTGCCCGACCGGCACGTGGAGCGGCTCGGCCACTCGGACCTGGTCGTCGGCCCCGGCCCCCGTGCCGTGTGGACCTTCGGCGGGACCTCCGGCGAGTAGGGTCCGGCCCTGACCTGACCGGCCGGGTCACCCGCCGCTGCCGTACGGCCTGGTGATGATCTCCAGGCGGTGGCCGTCGGGGTCGTCGAAGTACGCGCCCCGGCCGCCGTCGTTGTGGTTGATCTCGCCGGGGCGGCTGTGGAACGGGTCCGCCCAGTACGTCAGGCCGGCCTCCTGGATCCGGGCGAGGATCTGGTCGAACTCCTCCTCCGAGACCAGGAAGGCGTAGTGCTGCGGGGTGATGGCGCCGGGGCTGTCCATGAAGTCGAGCGTGACACTGTTGGAGATCTCGACCGGGAGGAACGGGCCGTAGGGCGCGCTCACCTCCAGCCCGAGGATGTCGGCGAGGAACCGGGCCGAGGCGCGCTTGTCGTGCGCGGCGACGATGGTGTGGTTCAGCTGCACGGTCATGGCGGGCCTCCCCTGACGTACCGGTGAACCCCCTGGTGCACTCCACCTGTGTACCCCGCGGGCCCGCCCCCGCGCATCACGAGAGCGCCCCGAGGGCCCCGGCGCGGGTGCGCCGGGGCCCTCGGGGTCACGAAACCGTCCGGTCTCAGATCGTGGCCGTGTCGATCACGAACCGGTACCGCACGTCGCTGGCGAGGACCCGCTGGTACGCCTCGTTGATCTGGTCGCCGCGGATCAGCTCGATCTCGGCGCCCAGGCCGTGCTCGGCGCAGAAGTCCAGCATCTCCTGGGTCTCCGCGATGCCACCGATCATGGAACCGGCGAGGGACTTGCCGCCGCCGATCACCGAGAAGAGGTTCAGGGAGATGGGCTCCTCGGGGGCGCCGACGTTGGCCAGCGTGCCCTCGGTCTTCAGCAGCGACAGGTAGGCGCCGAAGTCCAGCGGGGCCGAGACCGTGGAGACGATCAGGTCGAAGGTGCCGGCCAGCTCCTCGAAGGTCTTCGGGTCGCTGGTGGCGTAGTAGTGGTCCGCGCCCAGCTTCAGGCCGTCCTCCCGCTTGCGCAGGGACTGCGACAGCACGGTCACCTCGGCGCCGAGCGCGTGCGCGATCTTCACACCCATGTGGCCGAGGCCGCCGAGGCCGACGATCGCGACCTTCTTGCCGGGGCCGGCGCCGAAGCGCCTGAGCGGCGAGTAGAGGGTGATGCCGGCGCACAGCAGCGGCGCGGCGACGTCCAGGGCGAGGCCGTCGGGGATGCGGACGACGAAGTTCTCGTCGACGACGACCTTCTGCGAGTAGCCGCCGTAGGTGGGCTCGCCGTCCTTGCCGATGCCGTTGTAGGTCGGGATGTTGCCCTTGACGCAGTACTGCTCGCGGCCGGCCTTGCAGTTGTCGCACTCGCGGCACGAGTCGACCATGCAGCCGACGCCCACGCGGTCGCCGACGGCGAACTTCGTCACCCCCGGGCCCACCTCGGAGACGACACCGGCGATCTCGTGGCCGGGGACCATCGGGAAGATGCCCTCGCCCCAGCCCTCGTTGGCCTGGTGGATGTCGGAGTGGCAGATGCCGGCGAACTTGATGTCGATCAGGACGTCGTACTCGCCGACCTGGCGGCGTTCGATGGTGGTGCGCTCCAGCGGTGCCTTGGGGGCGGGAGCGGCGTACGCAGCAACAGTGGTCATGCCGAGGGTTCTCCTAGCGGGGTCGTATGCCCGGCTGCCTTCCGGATCTTCCGGCCGGGCACGCACTCCACCGTGCCGGAATCCCGGGCCGCCACCCAGACCACGCTTTTGCGTACGCACAGCCTGCGTACCACTGGCGGGGTCAGGCTCGTGTGCGTACGACCGGCCATACTGGACGGCATGGTGGACGAACAGCCCGAACCCGCACAGACGGCCGGAGGCGGTCTGGACCGGCGCACCGAACTCAGCGAGTTCCTGCGCACCCGGCGTGCCCGGCTGAAGCCGGAGGACGTGGGGCTGCCCGACTTCGGGCGGCGGCGGGTGCCCGGGCTGCGCCGGGAGGAGCTGGCCCAGCTGGCCGGGGTGTCCGTGGCGTACTACACGCGGCTGGAGCAGGGCAACGGCCACAACGTCTCGGCCGAGGTCCTGGACGCGATCGCGCGCGCCCTGCGGCTGAACGACGCCGAGCACGCACACCTGACGCACCTGGCCAAGCCGAAGCAGCACAAGAAGAAGCCGGTGGCGCGCAGCCAGCAGGTGCGGCCGGCGCTGCGGCACCTGCTGGACTCGATCGACAGCGTCCCGGCGTACGTCGTCGGGCGCCGCTCGCACGTCCTGGCCTGGAACCGGATGGCCGCGGCCCTCTTCGGCGACTGGGCGGAGCTGCCGGCCCAGGAGCGGAACTGGGCGCGGATGGTGTTCCTGCGGCCCGAGTACCGCCAGCTGTTCGTCGAGTGGGACCAGAAGGCGGCCGACATCGTCGGCTACCTGCGCATGGACGCGGGCTGCCACCCGGACGACCCGCAGCTGTCGGCCCTGGTGGGCGAGCTGTCGGTGAAGAGCGAGGAGTTCCGCCGCCTGTGGGCCGCGCACGACGTCAAGGAGAAGAGCTACGGCGTCAAGCGCATGCGCCACCCCCTGGTCGGCGACCTGACGCTGTCGTTCGAGACGTTCCGCCTGGTCGACGACGCCGAGCAGTCCCTGGTCACGTACCACGCGGAGCCGGGCACCCCGTCGGCTCAGGCCCTGCACCTGCTGGCGAGCTGGGGGGCGGACGCGACCCGGGCGGGGGCCGAGAGCCCGGCCCCGTAGACGCGAAAGCGGCCCGCCGGAAGCCAGGGCTCCCGGCGGGCCTCTCACGTACGGGCCCTACGGCCTACTTGCCGTAGTACGCGTTGTAGATCGAGATCGTCGACTTGTTGCCCTTCTTGTCGGCGATCTTGGCGTGGAAGGAGATGGCCTTCCCCTTCGCCGGGTTCTTGAAGGAGACCTTGCCCTTCTTGACGTCGAGCTTCTTCCAGGTCTTGCCGTAGTCGTACGACACGTACACCGACAGCGACTTCAGGTTGCTGCCCTTGGCCGCGCCCTCGACGGTGACCGGAACGGTGACCTGCTTGCCCGCCGGGACCTTGCTGTCCAGGCCGGTGGCCGCGTTGAAGCGG
>NZ_JAPSKN010000108.1:17018-20238 GCF_031181705.1 Streptomyces sp. | reverse complement strand
TGGCCTCGGCGGCCTCGGTGTCCGTCTCCGCGGCGGCGGTCTTCCGCGTGCGGCGCGGCTTGGCCTCGGCGGCTTCGGCGGTGTCGACGGCGGCCTCGGCCGCGGCGGCGGTCTTGCGCGTCCGGCGCGGCTTGGCCTCCGTCGCCTCCGCCGTGTCGACGGCGGCCTCGGCCGCGGGCGCCGTGGCCTTGCGGGTCCGGCGGCGCGGCGTGGTGGTGGCCTCGGGCTCCGAGGCCACCGGAGCGGCCTCCGCGACGACCGTGGGCTCCGCGGCCGGCGGCGTCACCGCGGCCTCGGGCTCGACCGCCGAGGTGTCCGTGGCGGGCGTCTCCACGACCGCCGTCTCCGACCTGCGCGTACGGCGCCGACGCGGCTTCGCGGCCGCCTCGGAGACCTCCGCGGTCGTCCCCTCGGCCGTGTCGACGGCGTGCTCCGCCGGTGCGGACGCGGACGTCTCGACGGCCGTGACCGGCGCGGCCTCGGCAGACGCACCACCGCGCGTCCGGCGACGGCGACGCGGCGTGCGCGGAGCCGTGACGGCCTCCGCCTCGGCCGTACCGCCGGCGACGGGAGCCGTGGCCTCCGTCTCGGGTGCGGTGGCGCCGGCGGAACCGGGCGCGTCCAGCGGAGTTCCGCCGCGCGTCCGGCGACGGCGGCGCGGCGTACGCGGGGAACGCTCGCGGTCGGCCGAGCGGGACTCGTCCCGGTCGTCGCCGCGGCCACCCCGGCCGCCACGCCCGCGCGGCCCGCGGCCGCCCGTCTCGCCCAGGTCCTCGAGCTCCTCCGCGTCCAGCCCGGCGCGCGTGCGCTCCGAGCGCGGCAGGACGCCCTTCGTGCCCTCGGGGATGCCGAGGTCGGAGAAGAGGTGCGGGGACGTGGAGTACGTCTCCGGCGGGTCGTTGAAGCCCAGGTCCAGCGCCTTGTTGATCAGCTGCCAGCGCGGGATGTCGTCCCAGTCGACGAGGGTGATCGCCGTACCCTTCGCGCCCGCGCGGCCCGTACGGCCGATGCGGTGCAGGTACGTCTTCTCCTCTTCCGGCGACTGGTAGTTGATGACGTGCGTGACGCCCTCGACGTCGATACCGCGGGCGGCGACGTCGGTGCAGACGAGCACGTCCACCTTGCCGTTGCGGAAGGCCCGCAGGGCCTGCTCGCGCGCGCCCTGGCCGAGGTCGCCGTGGACCGCGCCGGAGGCGAAGCCGCGCTGCTTGAGCTGGTCGGCGAGGTCGGCCGCCGTGCGCTTGGTGCGGCAGAAGACCATGGCCAGCCCGCGGCCGTCGGCCTGGAGGATGCGCGCGACCATCTCGGGCTTGTCCATGTTGTGCGCGCGGTAGACGAACTGCTTGGTGTTCGCGACCGTCGCGCCCGCGTCGTCCGGCGCGGTGGCGCTGATGTGCGTGGGCTGGGACATGTAGCGGCGGGCCAGTCCGATGACCGCGCCCGGCATGGTGGCCGAGAACAGCATGGTCTGGCGGCGCACCGGAAGCATGTTGATGATCTTCTCGACGTCGGGCAGGAAGCCCAGGTCGAGCATCTCGTCGGCCTCGTCGAGGACCAGGCACCTGACGTGCTTCAGGTTCAGCTTCTTCTGCCCGGCGAGGTCGAGCAGCCGGCCCGGGGTGCCGACGACCACGTCGACGCCCTTCTTGAGGGCCTCGACCTGGGGCTCGTAGGCGCGGCCGCCGTAGATCGCGAGGACGCGCACGTTGCGCACCTTGCCCGCGGTCAGCAGGTCGTTGGTGACCTGCGTGCACAGCTCGCGCGTGGGGACGACGACGAGCGCCTGCGGGGCGTCGGTGAGGTCCTCGGGCTTGGCGCGTCCGGCCTCCACGTCGGCGGGGACGGTGACGCGCTCGAGGAGCGGGAGGCCGAAGCCCAGCGTCTTGCCGGTGCCGGTCTTGGCCTGGCCGATGACGTCCGAGCCCGACAGGGCCACGGGGAGCGTCATCTCCTGGATGGGGAAGGCGGTGGTGATGCCGACGGCCTCCAGGGCCTCGGCGGTCTCGGGAAGGATTCCGAGCTCTCGGAACGTCGTAGTCAGGGTGCTGCCTCTTCTGTGTGGGCGGCGCGAGGCGAGCGCGGGGGTCGTGTCGGACCGTGCCGGGGACGTCGGCTGCCTACGGGCGGGCCGTAGAGCACGGGACCGCGCCGACGCTCGAGCGCTCATGCCGCTGAGGGTTCCCCTCCGGGACTCGTACGCGTGGTGCCGTACGCCGGGGAGGGCTGTCGGGTCGGAGCCGATCGGGCCACCGACCGGGCATCCTCATACGTGCGGCCTGTCGAGGTACGGCGACGTACCAGCAGGCGCATTACCACCATACCCCGGAATCGCGCACATGCGATGGCCGATTCGGTCACGTAGTCGTCGTCACAGTGATTGACCAGGGCCTTACGCCCCCGGGCGAGCGGGCTATTGTGCGCTTCATGACGAGCTCTGACAAGCCTGGCAACGCCTCGGACACCGCCCCCGCCGCCCACACCGGCGTCGCCGCCCTGGACTGGGCGACGGCCTCCGCCGACCCGCAGTACCGCGCCGCGGTCGTGGACCTGCTCGGTGCGCTGGCCTACGGGGAGCTGGCGGCGTTCGAGCGGCTCGCGGAGGACGCCAAGCTGGCGCCGACGCTGGAGGACAAGGCGGAGCTGGCGAAGATGGCGTCGGCCGAGTTCCACCACTTCGAGCGGCTGCGCGGCCGGCTCGCCGAGATCGGGGAGGAGCCGACCTCCGCGATGGAGCCGTTCGTCGCGGCGTACGACGGCTTCCACAAGCAGACGGCGCCCTCGGACTGGCTGGAGGGCCTCGTCAAGGCCTACGTCGGCGACTCCATCGCCAGCGACTTCTACCGGGAGGTCGCGGCCCGGCTGGACTCCGACACCCGCTCGCTGGTGCTGGCGGTGCTCGACGACACCGGGCACGGCGGCTTCGCCGTGGAGAAGGTGCGCGCGGCGATCGACGCCGACCCGCGGGTCGGCGGGCGGCTCGCGCTGTGGGCGCGGCGGCTGATGGGCGAGGCCCTGTCGCAGTCCCAGCGGGTGGTCGCCGACCGGGACGCGCTGTCGACCATGCTCGTCGGCGGTGTCGCGGACGGCTTCGACCTCGCCGAGGTCGGCAGGATGTTCTCCCGGATCACCGAGGCCCACACCAAGCGGATGGCCGCGCTGGGGCTGGCCGCCTAGTCAGGAGCGCCGGCCGTGCCAGGGTCCGGGGCCGGGTCAGGCTCCG
>NZ_JAPSKN010000108.1:13317-16918 GCF_031181705.1 Streptomyces sp. | reverse complement strand
CCGGACCGGGGCCCTGGCTCCGTCGTCGTGAGCGCCACCACCGGCGACCCGTCAGGCGGTCGCCGATCGGCGGCGCAGTCTTCCCGCGGGGCGCAGCAGCAGCGACAGCGAGGCCACCGAGACGATCACCGCGCCGAGCAGCACCACCAGCAGGTGCCCGGCGTCCAGCGCGCTGTGCATGACGAAGGCCCCGAACAGGGCGCCGGCCACGCCGGTCGACAGGACCAGGTGGCGGGACGGCAGGCGGTGCGCCAGCCGGTGCGTGGCCGCCCAGGCCAGAGCCAGGCCGAGGATCGCGGAACTCAGCGCTTCCAGGAGCATGTCGGGGGTCCCTCCCACATGGCCGGCCTGCCCAAATCGGTCGTAGCCCGTCCTACCCCTGACCTGCGGAATCCAATCCACTCCTGTGGGCGACTTGTGCTCCATCCGTGGAGGAACCCCGGTGCCGCAAGGGGCGTGCGGACGCCGAGGGGGCGGGCGGCAAGCGCCGGGAAACGCCGAGGGGGCGGGACGGCCGCAGCCGTCCCGCCCCCTCGCACACGAGCGCCTACAGCGCGCCGAAGCCCACCTTGCGCGGGGCCGGCTCGCCGATCTCGACGTAGGCGAGGCGGTCGGCCGGGACGAGGACCTTGCGGCCGTGCTCGTCCACGAGGCTCAGCAGCGGCGACTTCCCGGCCAGCGCCTCGGACACCGCCCGCTCGACCTCATCGGCACTCTGACCGCTCTCCAGAACGATCTCGCGGGGCGCGTGCTGCACGCCGATCTTGACCTCCACGGCTATGTCCCTCCGACGGTCAGTGAGGTGCGCGAACTTCCGCGCCGTACGCAGCACACATTAGCCCGGTGAGGGGACGTACACGCTCCGCCCGAGAACGCCACGAGCGAACACCGGACGGGAACAACGCGCCCGTCAGTGGTGCTGCTGGTCCGTCCCGTGCAGCGGGAAGCCCGCGATGCCGCGCCACGCCAGCGAGGTCAGCAGCTGCACCGCCTGGTCGCGGGGCACGCTGCGGTCGCTGTGCAGCCAGGAGCGCGCCACCACCTGGGCGAGCCCGCCCAGGCCCGAGGCGAGCAGCATCGACTCCGCCCGCGACAGGCCCGTGTCCTCCGCGATCACGTCGCAGATCGCCTCGGCGCACTCGTTGGTGACCTTGTCGACACGCTCGCGCACCGCCGGCTCGTTGGTCAGGTCCGACTCGAAGACCAGCCGGAAGGCGCCGCCGTCGTCCTCGACGTACGCGAAGTAGGCGTCCATCGTCGCCCGGACGCGCTGCTTGTTGTCGGTCGTCGACGCGAGCGCGTGCCGTACGGCCTGGATGAGCGACTCGCAGTGCTGGTCCAGCAGGGCGAGGTAGAGGTCGAGCTTGCCCGGGAAGTGCTGGTAGAGCACCGGCTTGCTGACGCCGGCGCGCTCCGCGATGTCGTCCATCGCGGCCGCGTGGTAGCCCTGGGCCACGAAGACTTCCTGGGCGGCGCCCAGGAGCTGGTTGCGTCGGGCACGGCGCGGCAGGCGTGTGCCCCGCGGGCGAACCGCCTCTGTCTGCTCGATGGCTGTCACGCCGCCTCCCATAGTCGTCCACGTGCGGATCTGGCCGCGTCGCCATCGTACTTTTCGGTAACCGTGGTGTGCGCGGTGAGAGCGCAGAATTTCACGGACCGGACGGTTACGAAAACGGTCGAGTAGGTTTCAAACAGGGTCAGAGCGGGCAAAATGCGGCTCCTTTCCTGCTCGGTGGCGCGATCCGTGGCCCGCCGGGGGTGAGCGTCACCGGTAGTCGTCCTCGTCGAGCGAGACGATCCGGGCCTGTTCCATCAGGTCGGCCTCGCTGGCGCGGTCCGGGTCGACGGCGGTCAGCGGGTCGTCGCGGTCCGGCGCGAGGTCCGCCCGCTGCTCGGCCGCGTCGACCTCGGGCGCCTCGACACCGAACTCCGGCGTCTCCGGCGCGTCCTCGGCCTCGAAGGTCTCCGGGTCGGTGGGGTCTACGGCCATGCTGGGCTCCCTTTCTACGAACGTCCCTGGGAATGCAGGGGCCACACGCGGGTGCCCTCTGTCCGAGCCTAGGAGACACCCGATCCGGACGCTATGCGATCCGCGTCCGGGGCGTGACGCGATGCGTATCCCTTCGACTGCTATCCATGGTGCTCCCGAGTGCCTCCTCCGTTCCCTTCCCAACGGGCCTGATCCTGTGACGGCGAACACAGGCGAACACATGAGTCACTGCGTGATCGTCTCGTAACATTGCCGCATGTCTTCGACCGAGCTGCCGTTCGTGCCGCCCGCCAATGTGCTGCCGAAGGTGGGGACCGTCCGGGTCGCGGAGGGGGAGCGGCTGAGGTCGGTCGAGCTGCCCGGGGTCACGCTGACGGTGCGGTCGAGGCCGCCCGCGCGAGAGGAACTGCCTCCCGCCCTGTGCGTGCACGGGCTCGGGGGGTCCTCGCAGAACTGGTCGGCGCTGATGCCGCTGCTGGAGGACGTCGTCGACCCCGAGGCCCTCGACCTGCCGGGCTTCGGCGACTCGCCGCCCCCGGACGACGGCGACTACTCCGTCACGGGCCACGCGCGCGCGGTCATCCGCTACCTCGACGCCTCCGGTCGCGGGCCCGTGCATCTGTTCGGAAACTCGCTCGGTGGCGCCATCACCACCCGTGTCGCCGCGGTCCGGCCCGATCTCGTCCGTACGCTGACGCTTGTGTCACCCGCCCTGCCGGAAATCCGAGTGCAGCGCTCCGCCGTGCCGACGGGGCTGCTCGCCGTGCCCGGGATCGCCCCGCTCTTCACGCGCCTCACGCGCGAGTGGACCGCGGAACAGCGCGTCCGTGGCGTGATGGCGCTGTGCTACGGGGACCCGGGGCGGGTCACGCCGGAAGGATTCCGCAACGCGGTCGAGGAGATGGAGCGGCGGCTGCGGCTGCCGTACTTCTGGGACGCGACGGCGCGCTCCGCGCGCGGGATCGTCAACGCGTACACCCTCGGTGGCCAGCACGGACTGTGGCGCCAGGCCGAGCGCGTCCTCGCGCCGACCCTGCTCGTCTACGGCGGCCGCGATCAGCTCGTCGGCTTCCGCATGGCCCAGAAGGCGGCCCGGGCTTTTCGCGACTCGCGGCTTGTGACGTTGCCGGACGCCGGGCACGTGGCCATGATGGAGTACCCGGAGACGGTCGCCATGGCGTTCCGTGAACTGCTGGAGGACTCCGGAGAGTTGGGTACGCAGCGCGCGCGGCGGGCGCGGAGCGCGGCGGACAGTGGTGACTCGCGTGCCCGCGCGGACGACGCCGTCGACCGGCACACCACCGACGAGAGCATGGGGGGCTGAGGCGCGACGTGGGACGCCACAGCCGCCGAGGGCCCGTCGCCAAGGGCGACACCTCGGACACCACCGCAGTGCGGGACGGCCGGGACGGGCCGGCGCAGGGGACCGGGCCGGGCCGGACACCGGACGAGGGTCGGGGTGCCCGGCCGGCACCGCCCGGGCCCGGGCAGGGCGGCTGGCCGCCGCCGGGCGCGGGCGCTCGCCGCGTGCCGGGGCCACGGCCCGCACCGGCCGCACCGCCACGCGGGGTGCCTCCGTATGTGACGCCCCAGAACGTGACGTCCCAGAAC
>NZ_JAPSKN010000108.1:3882-13217 GCF_031181705.1 Streptomyces sp. | reverse complement strand
CCCAGAACGTGACGTCCCAGAACCTGACGCCTCCGCATGTGACGCGCCCTCAGGGGCCGCCGCCGCACGGGATGCCGCCTCTGCCGGAGGGCTGGTTGCCGGACGGCACGCCCGCGCAGGGCGTTCCGAGGCTGCCTGATGGCACTCCCGCGCGCGGGATGCCGCGATTCGCTGACGGTACGCCGGCCCGGGGTGTCCCGAGGCTGCCGGACGGTACGCCCGCGCACGGTGACGGGACTCCGGCGCGTGGTGTGCCGAGGCTGCCCGACGGGACGCCCGCGCAGGGGGTGCGCCGGTCGCCGGACGGCACGCCCGCGCAGGGCCTTCCGCGGGCTCGGGGTGGGCATCCGGAGCAGCGGGAGGCCGGGGGCGGCTGGGGCGAGCTGAGGGGCGGTGGCGCTGGGCGTGCGGGAGCCGGTGCCGCCATACCCCGGCAACGCCGGGCCTCCGTGCCCGGGCCGCGGCAGGACTATCTCGACGCATTCGACGAGGAGGACGACGTCTTCGCGCCCCGTACGCCCGCCTCCGCGCACGCGGCGGACGCCTACGCTTCCGTCGCGGACGGGAACGCGGGCACCCCGGCCGACAGCCGCTCCGGCGACCCCGGTGGAGCGGCTCCCCCCGGTGCGCCCACACCCGGCAGGGGAGGCAAGGGCCGTGCCTTCACCGGCATCGCGGCCGCCGCCGTCACCACCGTGCTGGCCGTGATCGTCGCCGGCCAGGTCGCCGACGGCCAGGGCGGCGCCGACGTGCAGTCGCAGTCCGCCACCGACCGGGCCCGGGACGTCCGCGACCCCGCGTCCCGTGCGGCCGGCCGGGTCACCCCGGCCCCGGGCGCCCGACTGGCGCCACTGACGTACGAGGCGAAGATGGAGCGGACGTACCCGCTCGGTGCCACGCTCAAGGGATCGGGCCGGTTCGACGCCGTCCCCGGCATCGCCAAGGCGCCCGGCGCGGGACAGAAGTTCACCTACCGCGTGGACGTGGAGCAGGGGCTGGGGCTCGACGCCGAGCTGTTCGCCGAGGCCGTGCAGAAGACGCTCAACGACCAGCGCAGCTGGGCCCACAACGGCGCGCGCACCTTCGAGCGCATCCACTCCGGCCGGCCCGACTTCGTGATCACCCTCGCCAGCCCGGGCACGACCGCCGACTGGTGCGCCAAGTCCGGCCTGGACACCACGGTGGACAACGTCTCCTGCGACTCGGCCGCGACCGAACGCGTGATGATCAACGCGTACCGGTGGGCGCAGGGCTCCGAGACCTACGGCGACGGCAACATTCACGCCTACCGGCAGATGCTGATCAACCACGAGGTCGGGCACCGCCTCGGCTACGGGCACGTCACCTGCGACAAGGACGGCGACCTCGCCCCGGTCATGCAGCAGCAGACCAAGTTCCTCGACCACGACGGCATCCACTGCCGCGCCAACCCCTGGCCGTATCCGAGAAGTTGAGAGCTGGGGCGGGGACTGTGGCGCGCCTCGCGTTGACATGCGCAGAGAGTTCGTACATATTTCTGGGCATGTCGTCCCGTCCCGCCTCCGTTCGCGCCGCCATCGAGCTGGCGCTCATCGGCGTGACCCCGCTCTGCGTGGCCGACATCCACTGTTGCTGACGCCCGCCCGAGGCGCGCGTCGCGAATCCTTTCCCTCCTTGCCGTGACCCTGTCGCGGTTTCCTCGACGACCCGGCGCCGGGCAGACGTCTGCTGTTCTCCGTCTCACTCTTCGTCATTTCGTCTCGTGATCCGAGACGCCTTCCGAGAGGTCGTCCTTCCGATGCGCCAACCGTCCGTCACAGCGCGCCGCGTGGCCGCGGCATCCGTGAGCCTGGTCCTGGCAGCGGGCGTCGCCGCCTGCGGCCCTGAGGACAACGATGCCAAGGGCGCCGGCGGCGACTCCACGCCCCACAAGGGCGGCACCCTGACGGTCCTGAACGCCAACCCCCAGCAGGACTTCGACCCGGCCCGCCTCTACACCTCCGGCGGCGGCAACGTCCCGTCCCTGGTCTTCCGTACGCTCACCACCCGCAACCGCGAGGACGGTGCCGCCGGCACGGAGGTCGTCCCCGACCTCGCCACCGACACCGGGCGCCCCGACAAGGACGCGACCGTGTGGACGTACACCCTGAAGAAGGGCCTGAAGTACGAGGACGGCACGCCCATCACCTCGGCCGACATCAAGTACGGCATCGAGCGCTCCTTCGCCCCCGAGCTGTCCGGCGGCGCCCCCTACCTGCGGGACTGGCTGGTCGGGGCCGCCGACTACCAGGGGCCGTACAAGGACGAGAAGGGCCTGGACGCGATCGAGACGCCGGACGAGCGGACCATCGTCTTCCACCTGAACAAGCCCGAGGGCGAGTTCCCCTACCTGGCCACGCAGACGCAGTTCGCGCCCGTTCCGAAGGCCAAGGACACCGGCACCGAGTACGAGCAGCACCCGATCTCGTCCGGGCCGTACAAGGTCGTGAAGAACGAGAACGACGGTGAGCGGCTGATCCTGGAGCGCAACCCGCACTGGTCCGCCGCGACGGACGCCGAGCGCAAGGCCTACCCGGACAAGGTCGACGTACGGTCCGGGCTCGACTCGTCGGTGATCAACCAGCGGCTCTCCGCGTCCCAGGGGGCGGACGCCGCCGCGGTCACCACGGACACCAACCTCGGCCCGGCCGAGCTCGCCAAGGTGAGCGGCGACCGGGACCTCGCCTCCCGCGTCGGCACCGGGCACTTCGGCTACACCAACTACATCGCGTTCAACCCGACGATCAAGCCGTTCGACGACATCAAGGTGCGGCAGGCGATCTCGTACGCCATCGACCGCTCCTCCGTGGTCAACGCCGCGGGCGGGTCCGCGCTGGCCGAGCCCGCCACCACCTTCCTGCCGAACCAGAAGTCCTTCGGGTACACCCCCTACGACCTCTTCCCGGCGGGCAAGGCCGGTGACCCGGCCAAGGCGAAGCAGCTGCTGAAGGAGGCCGGGCACCCCAACGGGCTGACCGTCACGCTCACGCACTCCAACGCCCGGGACTTCGAGACCAGCCCGGAGATCGCGACCGCCCTCCAGGACGCGCTCAAGAAGGCCGGCATCACGGTCAAGCTGCGGGGCCTGGAGGAGAACGACTACTCCGACAAGATCCACAACGTGAAGACCGAGCCGGGCTTCTTCCTCGCCCACTGGGGCGCCGACTGGCCCTCCGGCGGTCCCTTCCTCGCCCCGATCTTCGACGGCCGGCAGATCGTCAAGGACGGCGCGAACTTCAACACCGGCCTGCTGAACGACCCATCGGTCAATGCCGAGATTGACGCGATCAACAAGTTGACGGATCTTGACCAGGCCGCCAAGAGGTGGGGTGCACTGGACAAGAAGATCGGCGAGAAGGCCCTGACCGTCCCGCTGTTCCACCCCGTCTACAAGCGTCTGTACGGCAAGGACGTCAAGAACATCGTGATCAGCGACTGGACCGGTGTGCTGGACGTCTCGCAGGTCGCGGTGAAGTGACGCCGTGAGCGAGGCACTCGTCACCGTCGAGGCGGCCGGGATGGACACCTCCGTCCCGGCAGCCTCGGGGGCCCGTCAGTTCTGGCGGCGGCTGCGGACGCAGCGCGCCGCCCTCGGCGCGGCGGTCGTCGTCGCGCTGCTCGTCCTGGTCGCGCTCGCCGCGCCCCTGCTCACCGCCATCGAGGGCCAGGACCCGACCACCTACCACCCCTCCCTGGTGGACTCCGCGCGCGGAGGCGTGCCCATCGGGCCGTTCGGCGGAGCGAGCGCCGGCCACTGGCTCGGCGTCGAACCGCAGACCGGCCGGGACCTGTTCGCGCGGCTGGTGTACGGCGCCCGGGTGTCGCTCGGCGTCGCGCTCGCCGCCACGGTCGTGCAGCTCGCGCTCGGTGTCGTCGTCGGCGTCGCGGCCGGGCTCGGCAACCGCTGGGTGGACCTCGTGCTCACCCGGGTCGCCGACATCTTCGTGGCGATGCCGCTGATGGTCGTCGCGCTCGCCCTGCTCGCCGTCGTGCCCACCGCCTTCCCGCGCCCCGTGCTGGTGGCGCTGGTCGTGGGCCTGGTCTCCGGCTGGGGGACGCTCGCCAAGATGGTGCGCGCGCAGACACTGACCCTCAAGCAGCTCGACTACGTCGCCGCCGCCCGGCTCAGCGGCTGGGGCACCGTCCGGATCGCCCGGCGCGAGATGCTCCCCGGCCTCGCGGCCCCCGTCATCACCTTCGCGGCGATCCTCGTCCCGACGAACATCACCGTCGAGGCGGCGCTGTCCTTCCTCGGCGTGGGCGTGAAGCCGCCGACCCCCTCCTGGGGGCAGATGCTGACCTCCGCCGACGTCTGGTACCAGGCGGCGCCGCAGTACCTGCTGCTGCCCGCGGGGGCGCTGTTCCTGACCGTCCTCGCCCTCACCGTGCTCGGTGACGGCGTGCGCACCGCCCTCGACCCCCGCGCGTCCTCCCGCCTGCGCGTCGGAACCGGCCGCAGGAGGGAGGCCTCGTGACCGGCCTCGGAGGTTTCGTGCTGCGCCGCGCCGTCGGGGCCCTGGTCACCCTCCTCGCCCTCTCGGTGATCATCTACGTCGTCTTCTACGTCACCCCCGGCAACGTCGCCCAGATCACCTGCGGCCCGCGCTGCTCGCCCGCCCAGGTCCAGCAGGTCGCCGGGCAACTGCACCTCGACGACCCGCTGTTCACCCGCTACTGGCACTTCCTGCAGGGCCTCGTCGCCGGCCAGGACTACTCCACCGGCACCTCGGTCCAGCACTGCTCGGCGCCCTGCCTCGGGCTGTCCTACCAGAGCGACCGGCAGGTGACCGCGCTGATCCTGGCCAAGCTGCCGGTCACGGCCTCGCTCGCGCTCGGCGCGATGGTGCTGTGGCTGGTCATCGGCGTCGGCACCGGCGTGCTGTCGGTGTGGCGGCGCGGGCGGCTCACCGAGCGGCTGCTGACCACCCTGACCCTCGCGGGCATGTCCACGCCCGTCTTCGTCATCGGGCTCGTCCTGATGATCGTCGTCTGCGGGCAGCTGGAGCTGCTGCCCTTCCCGCAGTACGTCGCCTTCACCGACGACCCCGAACAGTGGGCCTGGAACCTGCTGCTGCCCTGGCTGTCCCTCGCGCTCATCGAGTCCGCGACGTACGCCCGGCTGACCCGGGCCGCGATGCTGGAGACCCTCGCCGAGGACCACGTCCGCACCTTCCGTGCCTACGGCGTCGGGGAGCGGGCGATCATCGGGCGGCACGCCCTGCGGGGTGCGGTGGCGCCGCTCATCGCCGTGAACGCCAACAACATCGGCGTCCTGTTCGGCGGTGCCGTGCTCACCGAGACGCTCTTCGGACTGCCCGGCATCGGCCAGGAGATGGTCGAGGCCGTCAAGGTCGTCGACCTGCCGGTGGTCGTCGGCATGGTCATGGTGACCGGCTTCTTCGTGGTCCTGGCCAACGCCGTCGCGGACGTGCTGTACGCGGTGGCCGACCGACGGGTGGTGCTGACATGAGCCTGGTCGACGTGCGCGACCTGCGCGTGGACTTCGGCGGGCTGCGGGCCGTCGACGGACTCTCCTTCCGCCTTGAGGAGGGCGCCGCCCTGGCCCTGGTCGGCGAGTCCGGCTCCGGCAAGTCGACCGTGGCGTCCGCCCTGCTCGGCCTGCACCGCGGCACCGGGGCCCGGGTCGCGGGCACGGTCGAGGTGGCCGGCACCGACGTGCAGCGGGCCCCCGAGGAGGAGCTGCGGCGGTTGCGCGGCGGGAAGGCCGCGATGGTCTTCCAGGACCCGCTGTCCTCCCTCGACCCGTACTACGCCATCGGCGACCAGATCGCCGAGGTGTACCGCCTGCACGCGCGCGTGTCCCGGCGTGCCGCACGCGCGCGTGCCGTCGGCGTCCTGGACCGCGTGGGCATCCCGGACGCGGCCCGGCGGTCCCGGTCCCGGCCGCACGAGTTCAGCGGCGGCATGCGCCAGCGCGCCCTGATCGCCATGGCGCTCGCGTGCGAGCCCGCACTGCTGATCGCCGACGAGCCGACGACCGCCCTCGACGTGACCGTGCAGGCCCAGGTCCTGGACCTGCTGCACACCCTGCGCGAGGAGACCGGAATGGGGCTGCTGCTCGTCACGCATGACGTGGGCGTGGCCGCCGAGAGCGTCGACGAGGTGCTGGTGATGCGGCACGGCCGGGCGGTCGAACACGGCCCGGTCGCCACCGTGCTGGGCGCGCCGGCCGAGCCGTACACCCGCGAGCTGCTGGCCGCCGTCCCGCGGCTGGACGCGCCCGCGAAGGCCCCGGTGGCGCCCGAGGCGGTCGTCCTGGAGGCGACCGGGCTGCGGCGCGAGTTCGGGCGCGGGAAGCGGGCGGTCACGGCCGTGCGCGACGTGTCGCTGACCCTGCGCCGCGGCGAGACCCTCGGCATCGTCGGCGAGAGCGGCAGCGGCAAGACGACCCTGGGCCGCATGCTCGTCGGGCTGCTGGAGCCGACGGCGGGATCGATCACGTTCGAGGGCCGCCCCCACACCGGCGTCCACCCGGCCGTGCAGATGGTCTTCCAGGACCCGGTCTCCTCGCTCAACCCCCGCCGCAGCGTGGGCGAGTCCATCGCCGATCCGCTGCGCGCGCGGGGCGAGCGGGACGAGGGGCGCATCCGGGAGCGCGTCGGGGAACTGCTGGAGCGCGTGGGGCTCGAAAGGGCGCACCGCGACCGTTACCCGCACGAGTTCAGCGGAGGCCAGCGCCAGCGCGTCGGCATCGCGCGGGCGCTCGCGGCGGACCCGCGCGTCATCGTCTGCGACGAGCCGGTCTCCGCCCTCGACGTCACCACCCAGGCCCATGTGGTGGCGCTGCTGGCGGAGTTGCAGCGTGAGCTCGGGCTCGCGCTGGTCTTCGTCGCGCACGACCTGGCCGTCGTGCGCCAGGTCAGCGACCGGGTCGCGGTGATGCGGCAGGGCAGCGTGGTCGAGGAGGGGCCGGTCGGCGAGGTGTACGCGTCGCCGCGTGACCCGTACACCCGGCAGCTGCTGGCCGCCGTGCCGGCGCTCGACCCCCGGGCGGCCGCGCGACGGCGTGCGGAACGACGGGAGTTGGCCGCAGCATGACGTTCCGTGGCCGCTTGATCTCCTAGCGCGACGGAACGCGAACCGCACGGGAAAGTTACGACCGTTCACCCCTTTTGGTGGTGCGACGGACAACCGTCCGTCGTACCACCGCCTTGTCCGCATACGTTCGTCCCGCTGCGGGCCGCCGGACAACGGCGGCTCCTCATACGGGAGATCGGGGGTGCACTCGTGCGCATCGGACTGCTGACGGAGGCGGGCTATCCGTACGTGAGCGGGGACGCCAGGCTCTGGTGCGACCGGCTGGTGCACGGGCTCGCACAGCACGAGTTCGACGTCTACGCGCTCAGCCGCAGCCAGCGTCAGGAGGACGAGGGCTGGGTCCCGCTGCCGCCGAACGTGCGCCGGGTACGGACCGCGCCGCTGTGGATGGCCGAGGACGACGAGGTGGTGCTCGGGCGCCGGGCCCGTCGGCGGTTCGGCGAGTGCTTCGCGGAACTGGCTGCGGTGCTGTGCGGGGCGGCGGGGGCGGCGTTGTCGGCGGGCAGTGCGGCGTTCTCGGCAGGCACCGTGGCGGGAACGGCAGGAGTCAGGGTGGGGGCGGCGGGCGCCGTGGCGGGAGCGGCAGGCGTCACGGTGGGGGCGGCGGGCGCCGGAGGGGTTCGCGAGGGGGTGTCGGCCTCCGAGGCGGACCGTTTCGCCAACGCTCTGTACGGGCTCGCCGAACTCGCCCGCGAGACGGGCGGACTGGTGGGCGCCCTCCGCTCGGAGGCCGCCGTACGCACGCTGGAGCGCGCCTGCCGCGCCCCCGGGGCCCAGCGCGCCGCGCGCGAGGCGCGCGTACCGGACCTGCTCGCCGTCGCCGGCTACCTGGAACGCGCCCTGCGCCCCCTCTCCCTCGACTGGTACGAGGACGAGGGGCTCGGCGCGGTCGACCTGTGCCACGCCGCGTCCGGCGGCGCTGCCGTCCTGCCGGGACTGCTGGCCCGTCACTTCACCGGTGTGCCCCTGCTGGTGACCGAGTACGGCGTGCGCCTGCGGACGCACTACCTCACCACCCCGGACGCCCCGCCCGCCGTACGGTCCCTGCTCGCGGCGTTCGAGGGCCGCCTCGCGGCCGAGGCCTACCGGCGGGCCGAGGTCGTCACCGCCGGCAACGCGCACGCCCGCCGCTGGCAGGAGCGCTGCGGTGCCGACCGTGAGAAACTCCGCACGGTCCACCCCGGCATGGACGCCCGGCCCTTCGCGGAAGCCGGTGAGTCCCCCGAGTGCGCGGACCCGGACACGCTCGTCTGGGTCGGCCGCGTCGAGCCCGCCAAGGACCTGGTTTCGCTGCTGCACGCCTTCGCCGAGATCCGCAAGGCGCGGCCGAAGACCCGCCTGCGCATCGTCGGCGCCCCCGTCGGCCCCGAGGGCGCGGCCTACCACCTGCACTGCCGGGCGCTCGCCGCCCAGCTCTTCCCCGACGAGGCCGAGGGCCCGCACATCCCCGGCGACAACCCGGTGTCCTTCGAGG
The DNA here is from genome assembly GCF_031181705.1 of Streptomyces sp. Taxonomy (GTDB): domain Bacteria; phylum Actinomycetota; class Actinomycetes; order Streptomycetales; family Streptomycetaceae; genus Streptomyces. Next base: position 4,666 of record NZ_JAPSKN010000108.1, on the reverse strand, counting down.
AGATCGGAGGACCCGAACTCCCGCGTCCCGCCGACGCGTACGCCTCGGGCGCCGTGACCGTCCTGTCCAGCGTCGTCGAGGGCTTCCCGATCGGCCTCGTCGAGGCCATGCTGTCCGGGCGGGCGACCGTCTCGACGGACGTCGGCGCGGTCGTGGAGGTCATCGGCGGCACCGGTCTCGTCGTACCGCCGCGCAATCCGCGGGCGCTCGCCGAGGCGTGCGTGGCGTTGCTGCGCGACCCCGAGCGCCGTGCGCGCCTGGGCGCGGCCGCGCGCGCCCGCGCCCTCGAACTGTTCACGGTCGAGCAGAACATCGAGGCATTTCACGGCATTTACCTGGAGATCGTCTCGCGCGCGCCGGTCCGGCGCGTCCTCGACGGGGCGGGGGAGCCGCTGCCCTTCGCGGTTCCCGCCGAGGCCCGGGTCCCGGTCCGCTGGTCCGCCCCGTCGCCCAGCCTGGCCGCCCGCAACGGCCCCGGGTGGGCCACCGCCCGTCCCGTGCGAGCCACCCCGCATGTCCCCGCCCCGGAGGGAGCGCGGTGAAGGACCTCGGAGAACTGGACCGACCGGGCACACCGACCAGCCCGGGAGCGTGGGACACGGGTACGGACACGGACATTGGCTCGGAGCGGGCGCCGGGGTCTGCGGGCGGGGAGGCCGGGACCGAGGCCGATCGCGGCGTAGCCCTGGGCCAGGGTGCCGGCGTTGATCGTCAGGCCTCCCCGGGACGGGAGGCCGGCACCGACGGTGCAGGGTCCTCGCGGTGGCAGGCCGATGTCGACGGC
>NZ_JAPSKN010000108.1:0-3782 GCF_031181705.1 Streptomyces sp. | reverse complement strand
CGGGACCGAGGCCGATCGCGGCGTAGCCCTGGGCCAGGGTGCCGGCGTTGATCGTCAGGCCTCCCCGGGACGGGAGGCCGGCACCGACGGTGCAGGGTCCTCGCGGTGGCAGGCCGATGTCGACGGCACAGGGTCCCCGGGGCGGCAGACCGACGTCGGTCCCAAGCCGTCCACGAGCGGGAGCGTCGACGCCGGTGGCAGGCCGTCCGCGAGTCGGGAGGCGGGACGGGACGGCAGGCCGTCCGTGAGTCGGGAGGCGGGACGGGATCGCGGGCCGTCCGTGAGCCGGGGGAGCGGTTCCGACCTCAAGCCGCCTTCGCCCCGCCGAGGTGCCGCCGACCCCGTCAAGGCGCTGATGCACCGTCACCGGGACCTCTGCGAGCGTGCCGTCGACCCTCTGGAGATCGCCGCGGGGCTCGAAGCCCACGGCATCACCGACCGCACCGCCGCCCGCTTCCGTCACCGGGACGTCTTCTCCCTGGCGGAGGAGATGTACGCGCGGGCCTCCCGGGACGGGGACGCGCCGCGACCCACCGCTCCCCCCGTCCCCCGGGTGCGCGCCGCCTGGGTCCTCCTGACGCTGCTGCCGGGCGCCCTGTGCGCTGCCGCCGTGGCCGCCGCGCAGCTCACCCAGGGCCGGACCCGTCTGATCGCGGTCGGCGTCGGCTTCCTCGCCGTCGCCCTGGCTCTCCGCGCGGCCCTGCGCCGGGGCCCGCTGAGCAGGACCGGCGAGGGCCGACCCGGGCCCCGGCCCGGTGCGGCTCCCGGCCGGACCACCCCGTGGACCCTGTGGCTCGCCGCCTACGCCGTCCTGGGCAACGGCCTGCTGCTCAGTGCCATCGCCGGCGGTCCCGACGCCCTGCCCACCGGGTCGGCCGACGGGCCGTGGCCCGTCACAGTCGCCCCCGTCCTCGCCCTCACCCTGGCCTGCGCGCCGGCGGCCTGGACCGCCCATCTCCTCACCGCGCGCGCCCGCCGCACACTGGCGTCGAGCCGGGGCCTGGAAGACTTCGCCGCGGCCGTACGACCGCTCCTGCTCGGTTCGTTCGCCCTGTTCCTGGGCGTCCTCGCGGTCCTGCTCACCCTCTGCGCGACGGTCCTCGGGGAGCCCGCGGCCTACCTGGAGGCCCTCACCCTGGGCGCCCTCCTCTTCCTGGCCCGCCTCCTCACCGTCCACGGCTTCACCTACGCGCCGGCCGTCGTCCTCACCGCGACGGCCACCCTCCAGGCGTCCGCCCTCGCCCTGGTCTTCACCTCCCGCCTCCCCGGCTGCGGCTTCCTGGCCACGCCGGTCGAAACGCTCGTCACCGCCTGGGGCGCCGGCAGTGTGCCGGCCCTCGTCTGCACAGCGGCGGCCCTCGCCCTCCTGGTCCACGCGACGCGCAAGCTGACCCGGGCCTCGGCCCACGCACCCGCGGAGCCCGAGCGGTGACCGCCTCCGACGGCGGTCCCACCGCCGCAGGCACTCGCCACACCGTCCCACCCGCCCCCTAGGAGAACGACATGATCACCCACCCAGGAGCCCCGGCCACCCCGGGAGCCGCGCGATGAGAGTCCTGCTGATCGGAGCCAACGGCTACATCGGCCGCTTCGTCGCCGACCGTCTGCTCGCCGACCCGGCCGTCCAGCTCACCGCCCTCGGCCGCGGCGACGACGCCGACGTCCGCTTCGACCTCGCGTCCGGCAGCCCCGGTGCCCTCACCCGCTTCCTCGACGCGGTCCATCCGGGCGTCGTGGTCAACTGCGCCGGTGCCACCCGCGGCGGCGCCCGCGAACTCACCCGCCACAACACCGTCGCCGTGGCCACCGTCTGCGAGGCCCTGCGCCGCAGTGGCTGCGGCGCCCGTCTGGTGCAGATCGGGTGCAGTGCCGAGTACGGCCCCAGCCAGCCCGGCTCCTCCACGGCCGAGGACGCCGTGCCCCGCCCGGGCGGCCCGTACGGCGTCAGCAAACTCGCCGCCACCGAACTCGTCCTGGGCTCCGGCCTGGACGCCGTCGTCCTGCGCGTCTTCTCACCGGCCGGACCCGGCACCCCCGCAGGCTCCCCGCTCGGGCGTCTCGCCGAGGCCATGCGCCGCGCCATGCAGTCCGGTGACGGCGAGCTGAAACTCGGCGGCCTCGGCGCCCAGCGCGACTTCGTCGACGTCCGCGACGTCGCCCGGGCCGTCCACGCCGCCTCGCTCTCCGCCGCGCAGGGCGTCATCAACATCGGCTCCGGCCGCGCCGTGCGCCTGCGCGACGCCGCCGCCGTCCTCGCCCGCGTCGCCGGATACGGCGGTGCCCTCCACGAGCTCGACGGCCCGCCCGGCGCCCTGCGCCCGGCCATCGGGCACCCCCGGCCCGACCCCGACCACGCGCCCCCGCTGGCGTACCCGTACCCGGACGGCTGCGGCAGCTGGCAGCAGGCCGACGTGCGCACCGCGCGCGACCGGCTCGGCTGGCGCCCCCGGATCGGCCTGGAGGAGTCCCTCGCCGACATCTGGATGGAGGCGGCATGCCGCATCTGACCAGCGCACGGCCCCGCCCGTCCAGCACGGAACTCCGCCCCGGCCTCGGCGTCCCCGGCTACGCGCACCCCCTGCTCGCCCCCACCGAGTGGGGAGAACTCACCCGCCCTGGCACCCCGTTGCACTGGGTGGTGCTGAACGTGGCCGACGGCCCCGGCAGCCGCCCCGACCCGCACTGCCTGGAGGCGGCCGGGAGGCTGCGCAACGCGGGCGTACGGGTCCTCGGCCGCCTCGACACCCGGTACGGCTTCCGGGCCTTCGGCGAACTGATCTCGGACGCCCACCGGTACGCCGACTGGTACCAGGTCGACGGCTACCTGCTGGACCGCTGCCCGGCCGACCGGGCCGAGCTGCCCGAGGTCCGCCGCACCGTCGCCACGCTCCGCGTGATCCGTGACGATCCCCACATCGTCCTCGGCCACGGCACCTACCCGCACCCCGGCTACGCCGAGCACGCCGACCAGCTGGTCACCTTCTCCGGACCGTGGAGCGACTACCGCTGGTCGCAGGTCGCCGAGTGGACCGCAGCCCACCCGCCCGAGCGCTTCTGCCACTTCGTCCACGGCGTGCCCCGCCCCCATCTGGAGGAGGCCCTGCGCATCGCCCGCTGGCAGGGCGCGGCGACGGTCTGGTTCACCGACCGCACGGACCGCGGCGGGCGCGCCGACCCCTGGGAGGGCATGCCCGGCTACTGGGACGAATTCGTCTCGCGTGTCGGAACGGGTGTCTCGGAATGAAAAAGCGCATGGCAGTGTTACGGGGAGAACAACCGTAGTGATTGACCGACCAACGGAGTCCCCGTGTCGTTGCCACCCCTGGTCGAGCCGGCTGCCGAGCTCACCGTAGACGAGGTTCGCAGGTACTCCCGCCACCTGATCATCCCCGACGTCGGGATGGACGGGCAGAAGCGGCTGAAGAACGCCAAGGTGCTGTGTGTGGGCGCCGGCGGCCTGGGCTCGCCGGCGCTGATGTACCTGGCCGCCGCAGGTGTCGGCACCCTCGGCATCGTGGAGTTCGACGAGGTCGACGAGTCGAACCTGCAGCGTCAGATCATCCACAGCCAGGCCGACATCGGCCGTCCCAAGGCCGAGTCCGCCCGCGACAGCGTCAAGGGCATCAACCCGTACGTGAACGTCGTCCTGCACGAAGAGCGGCTCGAGGCCGACAACGTGATGGACATCTTCAGCCAGTACGACCTGATCGTCGACGGCACGGACAACTTCGCGACCCGCTACCTGGTCAACGACGCCTGCGTGCTGCTGAACAAGCCGTACG
>NZ_JAPSKN010000107.1:8645-20277 GCF_031181705.1 Streptomyces sp. | reverse complement strand
GCCGCCTTCTGTGACGGCTGGGACGACCGCGCTGCGTTATCGAACGTTAATGGAGGCGCGGTGCGTATTCCAGCGATTCCGCTTGATCATTAACCTTTTTCGCGCGGACGTACCTGCCATGACCGGCCCAAATCGGGCGAGTTGGCCGCCTCTCAAGCGACTCAACGGATTTGACGGTGTGTCAGTTGTTATGCGGAGCGGGAGGATTCGCTCACCGTGCGTAAGGGGGAATCGGGAAAAGCACCGAGGGCCGGAACCCTTTCGGATTCCGGCCCTCGGCCTTCAGTAGCGGGGACAGGATTTGAACCTGCGACCTCTGGGTTATGAGCCCAGCGAGCTACCGAGCTGCTCCACCCCGCGTCGTTGTGACTCCAGTGTACGCCATGCGCAGGACAGCTCGCGCCACACCCGCCGCCGGGGCTCAGGACAGCAGATGGCGGTTGGGCGCCTGGGCCCGCTCGGCGTGCTCCGGGAGGACGACGACCTCCGCCCCGGCGGCGGCCAGGACGCCACTGCCGTCGGCCGCCGCCACGAAGGTGTCCGGCTCGCGCCAGGCGGTGACCACCCGGCGCACACCCGCGTCGAGGATCAGCCGGGCACAGGGCGTGGGCCGGGAGGAGCGGCGGGCGCAGGGCTCGAGGCTGCTGTACACCGTCGCGCCGGCAAGCCGCGGGTCGGCCGGGTCGATCCCGGCCAGGGCCGCCTCCTCGGCGTGCACGACCGGGTCGCCGCCCTCGCGGGAGTGGCCGCGGGCCAGCTCCGTGCCGTCGGCCGCGACCACCACCGCGCCCACGCTGAACGCCGTGTCCGAGGGCGGGCAGCGCTCCGCCAGCTCGCAGGCGAGGGCCAGCCAGTGGTGGTCGGCGGCGACGGGCAGGGCGCCGGTTCCGGGGGCGGTCGGCGCGTAGCGCATGAGGACGACGTCCTCGATCCGCCGTGTCTCCAGCAGCCGGAGCCGGCCGCCCTGGTAGCCGCCGGACCCGAAGAGGCGGGGGGCCTTGGGGTCGCCCACGAACAACGGGGCGAGGACCAGCTGGAGTTCGTCGGCGAGGCCCTGGGTGAGCAGCTGGGTGTGGATCAGGCCGCCACCCTCGACCATGAGGCGCCGTACGCCGCGGACGTCGTGCAGGTGGGTGAGGAGGCGGCGCCAGTCGAGGTCCGCGCCGAGCGGGACGACGTCGGCGGCGACGCCGAGGGCGCGGGCGCGTCCGGCGCCGGTGTCGGTCGTGTAGAGGACCTTCTCGCCGCCGGTGTGCCAGAACCGGGCGTCCGGGTCGAGTTCGCCCGACCCGCTGACGGTGACCTTGAGCGGGTACTCGGGCCGGCCGGCGGCCACCCGGGCGGAGCGGCGCTCGGGCGAGTTCACCAGCAGCCGGGGGTTGTCGGCGCGGATGGTGCCGGCGCCGACCAGGATCGCGTCGACGGACGCGCGGACCTCGTCGACCCGGTCGAAGTCGGCCGGGCCGGACAGCAGCAGGCGTTCGGGACCGGTGTCGTCCAGGTAGCCGTCGAGGGAGACGGCGGCGGACAGCAGGACGTACGGGTGGGACATCGACGCTCCGCGGCTGGTCGGGACGGCGGACTGACAGAGCTTGGTTCAAGTTTGAAACAAACCTACACTGGCGGCATGACGACTCGCTGGCTCACCCCCGAGGAGCAGCGCGCCTGGCGCGCCTACATCGCCGCTTCGCTGCTCCTGGAGGACGCGATCGACCGGCAGCTCCAGCAGGACGCCGGCATGCCCCACCTTTACTACTCCATCCTGTCCGTCCTGTCCGAGGCCCCGGAACAGCGGCTGCGGATGACCGACCTCGCCGAGCGGCTGAAGATCACGCGCAGCCGGCTGACGTACGCGGTGACGCGGTTGGAGAAGGACGGCACGCTGCGGCGCGAGGCGTGCCGGCACGACAGGCGGGGCAGCATCGCGGCGCTGACCGACGAGGGGGTCGCCGTGCTGGAGCGGGCGGCGCCCGGGCACGTCGAGACCGTGCGGAGCTTCCTGTTCGACCGGATCAGCGCGGAGCAGGTCGGGCAGCTGGAGGAGATCTCCACGGCGATCGCGCGAGGGCTCCAGGAGGACGGGACCCGGCCGGCGGCGGACGACGTGCCGTGGCGGCGGAGGTCCTCGACGGCCTGTTCGTGACGCACGCCACACGGAGCCGCCCGTCATTGCTTCAAAGTTCAAGCAAGAGTAGGGTTCCGGCCGTGGGTCTGTTTCAAATCTGAAGCAACCCGCCGGACGGCTGTGCAGCCGAACAGGAACGGAACCCGAAAGGCCCCGCATGCCCGACACCCCCAGCGTCCTCGCCACCCCCCGCTCGCGCGTCCGGGTCCCGCTGCGCTTCCACGACGGCTACGAGGCCGACGCCGAGCTGGTCACCTTCCACGGCCTGGCCGACGGCCGGGAACACGTCGCCGTCGTCCTGGGCGATCCGGGCCCGGTCCCGCTCGTGCGGCTGCACTCCGAGTGCCTGACCGGGGACGTGTTCGGCTCGGCCCGCTGCGACTGCGGCCCGCAACTGCGCGAGGCGGTCGAGCGCATCGCCGAGCGCGGCGGCGTGCTCCTCTACCTGCGCCAGGAGGGCCGGGGCATCGGCCTCTACAACAAGCTGGACGCGTACGCCCTTCAGGACCAGGGCCTGGACACGTACGAGGCGAACGCGGCGCTGGGGCTGCCCGAGGACGCCCGCGACTACACGGCCGCGGCACAGATGCTGCGGGCCCTCGGCATCGGCGAGCTGGACCTGCTCTCCAACAACCCCGACAAGGCGGCCCAGTTGCGCACCCTGGGCGTCGGTGTCCGGGACCGGGTCCCGACGGGTGTCTTCACCACCGCGCACAACGTCCGCTACCTGCGCGCCAAGGTCCTCCAGACGCAGCACACGCTGCCGCTCGCGGCGCTGACGGAACTGAGCGCCGGCTGAGCCACCCGGGTCCGATCCGGCGCCGGACGGGACTGCTTGCCCTACGGCTCTTCGGGTACAGCCTTTGAATGAGGGCGACCTCCGCAGTACCCGGAGCTTATGGAAAGTGACCGTTTTGTGACCGATCTCGACGGCCCCGGAGACCACCGGGCGAGGGGACGGGGTGATGGCCCGGAGGCCGTCGCGGCGCAGATCACCGATGCCGTGGAGAGCCTGACGACCCTGTGGGCCGTCGCCGCCCAGGAAGCGTCCCTGCGGCTGTCCCCGCACCAACTGCGGGCGCTGCGCACCCTGCAGGCGACTCCCGGCCTGAACCTCACGTCCCTGGCCGACCGGCTCGACATCGGCCTTCCCACGGCCAGCCGCCTCTGCGACCGGCTGGCGGCGGCCGGCCTCCTGGAACGCGTGCCGCATCCCGGCACCCGGCGCGAGGTGCAACTCCGGCTCACCGCCCACGGCCACCATGTCCTGCGCGACGTGGCGGACCGCCGCGCCCAGGCGCTGACCACGGCACTGGAGGCGATGCAGCCGGCGGAACGGGCGGCGCTCAGCCGGGGGCTGCGGGGCTTCCTGGCCGCCCGGCGGGCCGCCGTCCCCCGCGCGGACGGCACGGACGGACCGCGCGGACACCGGTGAGCGCGGGACGTGACCGGCCGGCGGCACGTCCCGCGCTCACCGCGGGCTCAGGGCCTCACCCGGTCGCCAGCATCCCCGACCGCAGACGGGCCACCGTGCGCGAGAGCAGCCGGGACACGTGCATCTGGGAGATGCCGAGCCGGGCGCCGATCTCCGCCTGCGTCAGCTCCTCCACGAAGCGCAGGTGCAGGATGAGGCGCTGACGCTCGTCCAGTTCGGCGACCAGCGGGGCGAGGGAGTGGAAGTCCTCGACCAGTTCCAGCGCCGGGTCCTCCCCGCCGATGAACTCCGAGAGCTTGGTGTCGCTCTCCTCGGCGTCGGCGCTGATCGTGGCGTCGAGCGAGGAGGAGACGTAGCCGTTGGCCGCGATCTGCGCCTCGACGACCTCCTCCTCGGAGAGGTTCATCAGGGCCGCCAGCTCCGCGACCCTGGGCGCGCGGCCCAGCCGGGAGGCCAGCTCCTCGGTGGCCTTGGCCAGTTCCGTACGGGCCTCCTGCAGCCGGCGCGGCACGTGCACCGCCCAGGACGTGTCCCGGAAGAAGCGCTTGATCTCACCGACGATGTACGGCACCGCGAAACTGGTGAACTGCACCTCGCGGGAGACCTCGAACCGGTCGATGGCCTTGATCAGGCCGATCACGCCGACCTGGACGACGTCCTCCATCGACTGGCCGCCCGAGCGGAACCGGCGGGCCGCGAAGCGCACCAGTGACATGTTCATCTCGATGAGCGTGTTGCGCGCGTACTGGTATTCGGGAGTGCCCTCCTCCAGCACCGCGAGGCGGTCGAGGAACTGCCCCGTCAGCTCGCGCGCGTCCTGCGGAGGGATCTTCTGCGGCTCCGCGATCTGCGGCAGCTCCTCGCCTGCGTAGGTGGCGGAATCCGTCGTCGTGCCGATGCGCGTGGTCGCGGTCACGGGCCCTCCCTCGTAGTTCCGGCCCGCTCCGATCCCCCGACAGGCCACCTCCACCGCCGCTACCCCGGCTCGCCCCGGTCATGCCCCCCATCGGCCCCGGCGAGACGTAGACCACAGTCGGTGCAGGTCGGGGCGGTGTCGGGGTACCCGCACAGGCGCTGTGTCCGTGCGGGCAGGAGGGTGGGCGGGTGTGGTGCGGCGAAAGAGACCCAGGGGGTCGTGGAACGGACAGTTGTCGTTTGACAACCATAGCCGTGGAGCAACAAAGTAGCGAGGCCGAGCAGGTGACGGGAAGGGTCCGCGAGGGACGGCCCGGCGCCGCGGCGGGCAGTTCAGGCAGTCCGGGTACCGGACGCGCGGGAGTCGTCGGAGTCGTCGTGTATCTGGGCCGCCGCCGCGTCGCAGAACGCCTCCAGGCCCTGCAGCAGCGCGACCCGCTTGGCGGCGGGCATCTGGTCGAGCACCGCGCGCAGCGCCTCCTCACGGCGCACGCGCAGATCGGCCAGGAAGGCACGGCCCCGGCTGCTGAGCCGCAGACGCAGCTCACGCCGGTCGACCGGGCTCACCACGCGTTCGACGAACCCGGCCGCCTGCAGCCGGTCGCACAGCCGGCTGGTGGAGGGCGGCGTGGACGCGAGGGAGTCGGCGAGCGTGCGCAGGTTGATGCCCTCGTGGTGCTCCAGGATGAGCAGCACGCGCAGCTGCGACGCGGACGCGGGCGCCGTCGAGGCCCTGCCCCACAGGACTTCCAGCAACTCCGCCGCCGTGGAGGTCACACGAGCGACCTCTGCGGGCTCAGGGCGGGGTCGGAGGGAAGTCACAGTCACACTCTCGCAGGCACCGGGGTGGCCGTCAGCGTACTAGGCGTACGGGACGCCGGCGGTGACGACGGCCGCGGACCCCGCCCGCCCCTCCCCCCACCGCCCGCCCGCCCGCTCATAACCGGGCCCTGGCACCCCGGTCCCTCATCCCCCGAGAACCCGTCGGCCCCGGCCCGGAACCGGCCGGCGCCCGACCAAGGAATGGTGTAGCAACCCCGTGACGACGATCATGAACAGATTCGTGGCCGCCGAGCGCGCCCTGCGCACGGCGGCACCCCACCAACTGCTGGACGCGGTCCGTCGTGTACTGACCGATCAGTACGCGGCGGACTCCGTCGAGCTGTTCCTCGCCGACTACGGCCTGACCGTGCTGCAGCCGGTGTCCGAGCTGCCGCACACCCTCCAGCCGGTGCCGGTGCACAGCGGCCCGGCCGGCCGGGCCTTCGGCGCGCAGGAACCGTACGTGGAGACGCTCCCGGACGACCTCGTGCGCGCGCATCTGCCGGTCACCGTGCGCGGCGACCGCCTCGGCGTGCTGACGGTGACCCTGCCCGGCCACGAGCACGCCCGGGCCGTCCTGCCCGAACTGGCCGAGATCGCCGAGGTGCTGGGGCACGAGGTGGTGGTGGCCGAGCGGGACACCGACCTCTACCTCCAGGCCCGCCGCAGGGACCGGCTCACGCTGGCCGCCGAGATGCAGTGGCAGCTGCTGCCGGGCCGCTCCTGCGTCCGCCCCGAGTACGAGCTGGGCGCCCAGCTGGAGCCGGCGTACGCGATCTTCGGCGACAACTTCGACTGGTCCGCCACGGCCGACCGGCTCAGCCTGTACGTCACCAACGGCATGGGCGAGGGCATAGAGGCCTCCCTGCTGACGAACCTGGCGATCAACGCCCTGCGCAACGCCCGCCGGGCCGGCCTCTCCCTCGCCGACCAGGCGGCCCTGGCCGACCAGGCGGTGTACGCCCACTACCGGGGCCGCTCCTACCTGTCGGTGCTCATGCTGGACATCGACCTGGCCACCGGGCTGGTCCGGGCGGTGGACGCCGGGTCGCCGCAGCTGCTGCGGCTGCGCGAGGGCACGGTCGAGCAGGTGGCCTTCGACGCCCAGCTGCCGCTCGGCATGTTCGAGGAGACCGACTACGTGGCGCAGGAGTTCCGCGTCGAGCCGGGCGACCGACTGGTCTTCGTCAGCGACGGGGTGTACGACGTCGCCTCCCCGGGCGGCGAGACGTACGGGGCCGCCGCCCTGGCCCGGGCGATCCAGTCGACCCGGCTCCTCCCGGCCGCCGAGGTGCCCCGGGCCGTCCTGCGCGAACTGACCGGCCACCGGGGCGGGGCCGTCCCGGACGACGACGCCATGGTGGTGTGCCTCGACTGGCGTGGCCGCTGAGCGGCGGGGAAAGCGCAGGTCGAGGGCGTCCGCAGCAAGGTGTTTGGTGGTGCCGTACGTCGGCACTAATGTTTGTCATACGGCAAGTAACGGACTGAGGCGCCGGAGCGACCCCGGTCCGGCCCGCGCAAGGGAGCGATGCACGTGTCGGTGTCGGAAGAGACCGCGGAACAGCAACCGGCCGCCCACCAGGTCAGCGCCTTTCTCGAACGGCGCCGGGAGCAGATCGCCCAGCGCTGGGCCGACGCCGCCCTGTTCCGCACGGTCTTCACCGTCTCACGCGACGAAGCGGTGGAGGCGGGCAGGGCCGTGGCCGCCGCGCTGGCCGCGGTGGCCGCCGCCGGACGGCTGGAGGACATCCGGGCGTCCGGCTTCGAGGCCGTCCGCGACCAGCTGGGGCGGATGGCCGCCTCCCGCGCCCGCACGGGCACCGACCCGGACGGCGTGGCACGCGAGGTGGCCGCCCTGCGCGAGCCGGTGACCGAGCTGCTGCGCGCCGAGTTCGAGGACCCGTCGGCCCCCGGGGCCCAGGAGTGCGTCGTGGCGCTCACCGTGCTCATGGGCACGCTGCGCCTGGTCGTGATGGAGACCACCGTCAGCGCGGGCAAGGAGGTCATCGCCCGCCAGCGCGAGCAACTGCACGAGGCGACCACCCCGGTGATCAAACTCTGGGACAGCACCGTCGCCGTCCCGCTCATCGGCACCCTGGACAGCGCCCGCAGCCAGGTCGTCATGGAGTCCCTGCTGGACGCGATCGTCACCGAGCGCGCCCGGTACGCCATCCTCGACATCACCGGCGTGCCCACGGTCGACTCGCTGGTCGCGCAGCACCTGATGAAGACGGTCGCCGCGGCCCGGCTGATGGGCGCCGAGTGCATCGTCTCCGGCATCCGGCCCGCCATCGCGCAGACCATCGTCCACCTCGGCATCGACCTCGGCACGGTGCTCACCCGCGCCAGCCTGGCGGACGCCCTCGCCTACGCGCTCAGCGAGCAGGGCGTCGAGATCGCGCCGCTGCGCGCGGCCGGCGCGGCGGCGGACGCGGGCCCGCGGTGACGGGCGCCGCGGGACCCCCGACGGCCGACCCCGCCGACGGGTACGGCTACACCGTGCCGGTCCTCCGGCTCGGCGACATCCTGCTGGTCACCCTCCAGGGGGAGCTGCACGACGGCATGGCCGAGCAGCTCCAGCACGACATCACGGCCCGGATCGCGCACTCCCGGGTGACCGGCGTGGTCATCGACATCTCCGGCGTGGACATCGTCGACTCCTTCCTCGGCCGGGTGCTCGCCGAGATCGCCGCCGGAGCCGAACTGCTGGCCGCGCGGACGGTCCTGGCCGGCATGCGCCCGGCGGTGGCGATCACCCTGGTCGAGCTGGGACTGACCCTGCCCGGACTGCGGACCGCCCTGGACGTCGAGCGCGCCATGGAACTGCTCGCCCGCGACCCACGCGACGGCGAGGGGAGTCCTCGGTGACCGTTTCCCGCCACGCCGCCCCGGCCACCCTGCCCATCGGCTCGGACGCCGATCTGGCCTGGGTGCGCCAGCAGGTCCGGCAGGCCGCCGCCGAGCTCGGCTTCGGCCTGGTGCAGCAGACGAAACTGGTCACCGCCGCCAGCGAGCTGGCCCGCAACACCCTCGTCCACGGCGGGGGCGGCCATATGGAGCTCACCCCGCTGCACACCGGGCAGGCGCGGGGCCTCAGGCTTGCCTTCGTCGACTCCGGGCCGGGCATCCGCGATCTGGAGCAGGCGATGACCGACGGCTACACCAGCGGTGGCGGACTCGGCCTCGGCCTGAGCGGATCCAAGCGTCTCGTCCAGGAGTTCGAGGTGGACAGCACGCCCGGCGCGGGGACCACCGTCACCGTCACCGCCTGGGCCACCGTCGTGGCGCCGACCCGTCCGGGGCCGTGATGAGCAGGGTCTGGGACGTGCCGGTGGCCGACTCGACCCGGGTGCGGGACGTGCGCGTGGCGGCCGAGGAGGCCAGCGCCCGCGCCGGACTGCCCCCGCAGCGCACCGCGACCGCCGCGCTCGTGGCGACGGAGCTGGCGACCAACCTGCTGCGGCACGCCGACGACGGGCACGTGATCATCAACCTGGTGGAGAGCGCGCACGATCACCGGACGGCCGTGCAACTGCTGTCCCTGGACCACGGCCCGGGCATCCCGGACGTCGCGCGGGCCATGCGCGACGGCTACAGCACCTCCGCCACCCTGGGCGCCGGCCTCGGCACCTGCCGGCGCATAGCGAACGCCTTCGACCTGCACAGTGCCGTCGGCCGGGGCACCGTGGCGGTGGCCCGCATCGGCCATGACCCCGCCGTCCGGGGCGCGGCCCCGTCCCCGCACCCGCGGGCCGGCGGTGTCAACGTCCCCCTCGGCCGGGCCGAATACTCCGGGGACGCCTGGGGCCTGGTGCACACCGGCGACCGCCTGACCCTGCTGCTCGCCGACGGCCTCGGCCACGGCGTCGAGGCCGCCGAGGCCTCCACGACCGCCGTGGCCGAACTGCGCGACGTGGCGGACCGGCCCCCCTCCGACATCCTGCGGCACCTCGGCCGGGCACTGCGGCGCACCCGGGGCGCGGCCGTCGCCGTGGCCCAGGTCGACCTCGACTCCGGCCTGCTGCGCTTCGCCGGCATCGGCAACGTCGGCGCCCGGCTGCGCACCGACGGCGGCTGGAAGTCCCTGCTGTCCCACCCCGGCATCGTGGGCGCCCAGGCCCCCGCGACCGTGCCCGTACAGCGGGCACCCTGGCGCGACGACAGCCTGCTCGTCCTGCACAGCGACGGCATGCCCACCCGCTGGACCCCACCCGACGACGCCGTCCTCCTCCGGCGCGACCCGGCGGTGGTGGCGGCGGTGCTCCTGCGGGACGCGGGCAGCGCGGCCCGGCCGGCCGGGGACGACACGTGCGTGGTGGTGCTGGGGGGCGGCGCGGGCTCCTGAGCCCCTAACCGCGCCCCTACCGGGCGGTCCTCGCGGCGCGCGGCGGACCGGCGGCCGGACGCAGCATCTGCCCCGCCGCCAGTTCCCGGTAGACGGGACTGCCGGCGAGCAGCTCCTCGTGGGTGCCGCAGGCACTGACCCGCCCGTCGTCCAGCACGACGATCCGGTCGGCGTGCTGCACGGTGGAGAGCCGGTGCGCGATCACCAGCAGGGCGCATTCCCGGGCCACGTCCCGCATCACCCGGGCGAGCGCGGTCTCGTTGATGGTGTCCAGGTGGGACGTGGGCTCGTCCAGCAGGAGCAGCCGCGGCCGGGCCAGCAGGGCGCGGGCCAGGGCGACGCGCTGGCGCTCCCCTCCCGAGAGGGTGGCCCCGCGCTCGCCGAGCATGCCGGACAGGCCGCCGGGCAGCCGGCGTACGACGTCCTCGAGCCGGGCGAGTTCCACGACGCGCCGCACCTGCGCCTCGGTGGCCCCGGGCACGGCGTAGGTGATGTTGTCCCGGAGCGTTCCGTGGACGACATGGGTGTTCTGGTCGACGACGGCGATACGGGCCCGGCACTCGGACCGGGTCAGTTCGGCGGCGGGCCGCCCGTCGAAAAGGAGCGTCCCCTGGTCCGGTTCGTAGAACCTGGCCACCAGGGCGAAGATCGTGCTCTTCCCGGCTCCCGAGCGGCCCACCAGCGCGGTCTGGCACCGGTCCGCGACGCTGAGGGTCACCCCGCGCAGCACCGGCCGGGCGGGGTCGTAGCCGAAGGTGAGGTCGCGCAGGGCGAGGACGGGTTCCTCGCGCGGCGCGGTCACAGCCCTGCCGGGGAGCGGCGACGCGACCGGCTCGACGGGCACGGGTTCGGCGGGTTCGGCGGGTTCGGCGGGCAGGGTCAGCGCCTGCTCGACGCGCGCGTAGGCGCCCATGCCCCGCTGGATCAGGCCGACCGCGCGGAAGACCGACGACAGGGGCAGGACCAGGTACGAGGCGTACAGCAGGAAGGCGACCAGGTCGCCGAGGGAGTGGGCCTGCCCGCCGACGCGCAGACCGCCGACCACCAGCACCAGCAGGAACGAGCCCTGGACGGCGAGTTCGACCGCGGGGCTCATCACGGACGCGAGCTTCGCGGTCCGCACCCCCGCGCCGTACGCCGCCTCCACCCGCTCCCCGATGCGCCGCGCCTCACGCTCCTCGGCCCGGTGCACCCGGACCATCGCAAGGGCGCCC
The DNA here is from genome assembly GCF_031181705.1 of Streptomyces sp. Classification (GTDB taxonomy): domain Bacteria; phylum Actinomycetota; class Actinomycetes; order Streptomycetales; family Streptomycetaceae; genus Streptomyces. The sequence continues at coordinate 9,421 of NZ_JAPSKN010000107.1, read as the reverse complement.
AGCGCACGCTCCAGATCGGCGGCGATGGCCCCGACGGAACTCTGCATCCGCTCGGAGGCGGCCCGGATGCCCTTCAGCAGGGACGCCACGACCAGGGCCGCGACAGCGACCGTGGCCGCGACCAGGAGCAGCAGCAGGGCGTCGAGCCACAGCATGAGGGCGATCGCGCCGGCCGCGACGAGTGACCCGGTCACCAGGTCGACCAGGGCCTGGGAGACCACTTCGCGCAGCAGGGTCGTGTCGACGGTCACCCGTGAGATCAGGTCACCGGTGCGGTGCCGGTCGTGCTCGCGCATCTCCAGCCGGAGCAGCCGCGCCACCAGGCCGTGCCGCAACTGCCGCACGACGCCCTCGCCCATGCGCTCCAGGACGTAACGCCCCACCGCGCCGGTCACCGCCTCGGCCACGAACAGCACGGCCAGGACCAGCAGCAGGACCAGCGGCACCCCGCCGCCACCGGCGTCGACGGCCCGCTGCGCGACGAGCGGCTGGGCCAGCCCCAGCGCGGAACCCACCAGGGTGAGGACGCAGGCGACGGCGACGGAGGACCGGTGGCCGGCGGTGAGCCCGTACAGGGTGCGCACGGCGGCCCGGGTGGAACGATCCGGTCCCTCCCCGGCGCGCCCGAGTTCGTCCGCACGCCCGTCCGCACGCCCGTCCTCACGCCCGTCCTCACGCCCGTCCGCACGGCCGCTCTCGCGTTCGTCCGCGCGCGCCGTTGCTGAGTCGCTCATCGGGCGGTGCGGCTCGCGGCGGGGACGGTGATGAGCCGGGCG